>DATMCL010000555.1:0-11192 GCA_035558375.1 Polyangiaceae bacterium | reverse complement strand
GCACCGGTGGCTCGAGCGGCGGGACCGGTGGCTCGAGTGCCGGCAAGGGCGGCTCCGCGGGAACGGGCGTCTCGGGCGGCGGCGCATCCGGGTCGGGCGGAGCGGCCGCGGCAGGCGGCTCGGCCGGCAGTGGCACCGCTGGTGCGGCAGCCGGCAGCTCGCCCGGCGGCACGGCCGGCTCGTCGATGGCGGGCGGCGCCGGCTCGGGAATGGGCGGCAGCGGCGGCGGCCTCACGGGCGCCGTTCCGAGCATGGGCTGCGGCAGGGGTAGCGCCACGCCGCCGGACGGCGACGGCACCATCACCGTGGGCGGCAAAGAGCGCCAGTACATCATCCGCATTCCGAGCGGCTACGAGAACACGAAGCCGAATCGCATCATCTTCGCGTTCCACGGCATGTCCGGATCCGCGAAGCAGGTCGACAACGGCGACCCGCCGAACACGGGCCTCGACCCCACCGGTCCCTACTACGGCATCAAAGAGCACGCGGACGATCACACCATCTTCGTCGCAGGCCAGGCCGACGGCACCTGGCAGAACGGCGACATCGACTACGTGAAGGCGCTCGTCGACAAGTTCAAGGGCGAGCTCTGTCTCGACGAGAGTCGCATCCTCGCGACCGGCTTCAGCATGGGCGGGATCATGACGCTGCGGGTGGCGTGCAACATGGCCGACGTGTTCCGCGCGGTGGCGCCGATGTCGTGCTCGCTCAGCGCCGCGAGCTGTCCGGCCGGCGGCGGTCACATCGCCTACTGGTCGTCCCACGGCACCGACGACACGACCATCAACATCTCGAACGGCCGCGCGGCGCGCGACGAGTTCGCGAAGCGGAACGGCTGCAGCACGGATGATCCGCAGCCGATCGGTAACGACGGCTGCGTCGCCTACCAGGGGTGTGACGAGGGCTACCCGGTGAACTGGTGCGAATTCGAGGGAATTCACGAGCCCCCGCCCTTCTCCGGGCCCGAAATCTGGGGCTTCCTCTCCCAGTTCTGAGCTCTACCCGGGGACTACCCGCTTGGGTAGCGCGCCGCGCGCACGCAACAAAAGTGAGAAAGTGCGCGTCTAACTCCGAGAGATTCGGGCCCTTTATCGCGCGTCCATCCCGCGGCTCCGCGCCCGATCTTGTGTGGTTCTATCGATAGGTATATGAATGTTCGAAGCATGGCCCTTCCGTCTCTAGCGAACGTCGGGGCCTCCGCAGGGAGCGGGACACATGAACTCAAGGAATGGGAGAGGCGGCGCGCAGCCGGGGCGCGCGGGCTTCGCTGCCGACGACCGAGTCGGCAAATCAGCAGAGCTCGAAGACGCGCTCGATAGGGTGCGGGAGCTCGGCAGCTCCGTCTCCCTCGACACGTCACACGAGGAGCGGGCCGCCGATCTCAAAGAGATCATCATGGAGGCGCGCCGCGCGCTGGTCGTCGGCGCCTCGCTCGCGTCCGCCTTCGACACGGAGAGTGCCGTCGTCCAGAAGCGGTCGCCTCGTCGCTCCATGCCGATCGCGAGCGCGAATGCCCCCTCGGAATGGCTCGTCCGAAGCGTGGTGCACGACCTCAACAACATGTTGCTCGTGATCCAGAACTGCGCGGAGTCGATCCGGCAGCAGGGGTCGAGCTCCGTCGTGCGCGACATTCACGTGGTCGAGGACGCCGTCAGCC
Source organism: Polyangiaceae bacterium (assembly GCA_035558375.1). Lineage (GTDB taxonomy): Bacteria > Myxococcota_A > Polyangia > Polyangiales > Polyangiaceae > PMG-095. Next base: position 9,535 of record DATMCL010000555.1, on the reverse strand, counting down.
AGGCCACCCGGCTGGTGGCGAAGCTCGTCCCGACCGATCCAGGCATCGGTCGCCCCTCAGGTATCGACCTCGCCGGGTGCGTCGAGCGATTCTCTGGAGTGATCGGCTCGCTCGTCGGGGATCGGATCGAGGTCGTGACCCGGCTCAGCTCGGGGCTTCCCCCTGTGAGATGCGAGGAAACGGGTATTTTCCGCGTACTCTCGAACTTGGCCGCCAACGCCCGCGATGCCATGCCGGGTGGCGGCACGCTCATCCTCGAAGCGAGCCGAGTGACCTCGCTCCCCGGGGTCGACCCTTCGAGCGTCGGCGCGGCTGCTGGTTACGTGCTTCTCACGATTGCCGACACGGGTGAGGGGATGGATGCCGAGACGAGCGATAAAGCCTTCGATCCCTTCTTCACCACCAAGGCACCGGGCGAGGGCACGGGCGTAGGCCTGACGGCCGTGCGCGAGATCGTCGAGGGTACGGGCGGTGTCGTTCAAATCGCGAGCACGCCGGGTGGCGGAACGACAGTGAGTGTTTTCTTCGCGTGCTCGGAAGCGCCGGCCTGAAGACCGAGTGTCTCGTTTCGAGACTGCATTCGGCAACCTATCGGTAGTTCTACCATCCTGCGTTTACGTCTAGCCTCCGCTGCGTGCGTGAGGGACCGTTCCGTAGGACCTTCGGCCGAGCGGTGAAGAAAGCGCGCGAGGAGCGCGGGCTCACACAGCGCGAGCTCGCCGAATCCGCTCACATCGCCGACAAGTATTTGTCGCGCATCGAGCTCGGGCTCGCGACGCCATCGGTCTACGTCGCCTCGCGTCTGGCACGCGCGCTCGGTGTGAGCTTGGACGCGCTCGTACCCGCGTAGCGCGCGGCTCGGCGACGCGCATTCCCCGAATTCAGCGCTCCCCGTCCGGCTTCGCTGGCGGACCTCCCGGCACCGAACCCGTACGGGCGCGCGCGGGTGCTGTGGCTGGATCGGCGGCGCTCACATTCGGCCGTCCGCTATCAACCTGCAGGGATATTGCGGATCGGTTGCCCGTGAGATTAATGCCCATGGCGGGCAGGGAGGTTTTGTACATAAGTTCCCGGCGTGGTGGTCGGGCGTGTCTCGATCGCCAAGAGGAGCCTAGAGATGATGATGAAGAGTGTGGTTGGTTTCGCCGGTCTCGTTCTCGCTAGCGCTGCCGGGTGCAGCGTCGCCACCGATGGAGCGGAGTCGTCCGGTCTGGCCGAAGAATCGCTGAGCGGATGCCACGATTCCGGTACGCGCTTCTACGTCCCCGCGCCGAATCCCGACGCGAAGGATCAGATCAAGGATCTGAAGAAGCACCACCAGAAAAAGGACGCGGAGCTCATCCAGAAGATGATCGAAACGCCGCAAGCCGTCTGGCTCACGCAGCCGTCCCCGAAGGACGTGAAGAAGGCGACGCGGAAGGTCATGAAGGACGCCGCGGACCAGCACGCCACCCCCGTGCTCGTTCCCTACAACATTCCGTTCCGCGACTGCGCGCAGTTCTCCGCGGGCGGCGCGACCACGAAGCAGGAATATTTCGACTGGATCGACGCCGTGGCCAAGGGCATCGGTGACGGCGACGCCATCGTGATCCTCGAGCCCGACAGCCTCGGGATCATCCCCTTTTACAACCCCTTCGCCGATCGCGACAACTGGCTCGAGGATCCGAACGCGCTCGAGTGGTGTCAGCCGGCGGAGGCCGATGCGGCCACGGCCGCGGCCGACCGCTTCGAGATGCTGAGCTACGCGGTCGACGCGCTCAAGGCGAACCCGGGCACGAAGGTGTACCTCGACGGCACCCACAACCAATGGCTCGGTGCCGGCGACGCGGCTGACCGCCTCCTCCAGGCGAACGTCGACGCTGCCGACGGCTTCTTCCTGAATGCGTCCAACTACCAGGACGAGGCGTACCTCGATCACTACGGCAAGTGGATTGCTGAGTGCGCATGGTTCGCCTCCGGGACCTCCGGCTCCTGGGGCGCCGGTCACGCCGAGTGGTGCAACAGCCAGTACTACCCGGCGAACCCGAACGACATCTCGACGTGGGGACTCACCGACCAGTGGTACACGGACAACGTCGAGAGCCAGACGTGGGTGCCTTACCCCGGCGACGCCGGCATCAAGCACTTCGTCGTCGACACGAGCCGCAACGCGGTGGGACCGTGGGCGGCCACGCCGGAGCAGCAGGCGCTCGGCGACGACCAAGACTGGTGCAACCCGCCCGATCGCGGCGTGGGCCTCCGGCCGACGAGCGAGACCGGCAACGCCGTCATCGACGCCTACCTCTGGATCAAGATCCCGGGTGAATCCGACGGCCAGTGCAACCGCTGGGAGCCCTCGGGCTCGCCAGACCCGGTGCGCGGCATGATGGATCCCGCGGCCGGCATCTGGTTCCCGGAAATGGCGCTCGAGCTGGCGAAGAACGCGAAGCCGGCTCTATAGTCGGCGCGTTTTGCGCGACCCTGTCCGCCGGCTGCTGCGAGTCGGGCTCTTTGCCTCGCTCCTCGCACAGCCGGCGGTCGCGTCTCCGGAGGACGCTCCACCGCCGCGCGCGCCGCGGGCGTTGTTGACGGGGATTGGCATCGCGGGCGCGTCGCTCGGGTACGGTGCGACGTTGCTCACGTGGAACAGCTCGCTTGCCGTGAAGCACACCGGGCTCGCGGTGATGCACACGGGGCTCACCCTCGCGCCGCTGATGGCTCACGGCGTGGTCGACGAATGGGGACGGGGCGCCATCTTCAGCATTGCGCCCGCGCTCGGCGGCATCGGCATGGGCGCACTGCTCGCCGTGCGGCCCGACGCGCCGGTGAAGGGCAAGCAGAAGAGCCAAAAGATCTATCCGGTGCTGATCACGGTCAGCGTGCTCGGTAGCGCCGTCGGCATCTTCGACGCGGCATTTTGCGACGAGCGGCTTCCGAAGGTGAACGTGGCCGTCGGGGACGGGTACGCAGGCGCCGAGCTCACCGGGCGGTTCTAGCCATGCCGGTGCTCGCTCGCTTCGCCGTTCGCGCGCTCTTGGGGCTCGCCGGGCTCGGGCTCGGTGTGGCGCTCGGCGGGTGCGCGGTGGTGCCGCAGAATCGACGCGCCCATTTCGCCGATCCGGTGCTGCGCGATTCGGACGACGCGCTCGACGCTCACCGCCAGCGCAAGCTCTACACGACGCGTGAAGCCGCAGCCGGCGGCGACGGAAAGCGAGCAGGCGGTGGCTGCAGCTGCCAGTAACCCTCTCGCTCTACTTCTAGCGCTCGGGCTTCCGTCCCCGGCGTTCGCGGCGGGCGATGTGCTCGATGCGGACAAGGTGCTCGGCGCGCGGCCGGCGACGCAGGTCGAGCTCGTGCAAACGCGCATCACGGCGTACGACCAGACCGGGTACGGCTATCAGTCCCAAGCAGGGCCCAAGGCGGGGCCAGGCTCGGAAACCCTGCACGTGCTGCAGGCCCAAGGCGAGTTCGTGATGAAGCAGGGGGAGAACCTCACGCATCGCGTGTGGGTGCCCGTCGATCTCGTCACGAGCGCGTCAGCCGACGCCAGCGACCGCTACTACGCGCAGCCCGACGTCGTGAGCCACGCTTCGGCGCAAAATATCGCGGCAGAGGTCGACTACCAGCTCGGCGTGCGCGCGGGTCCGGAGACGACGTGGACGGCCGGCGCCGGCATGCACTACGAGGAGAACTTCCTCTCCTGGCTCTACACGCTCGAGTATCAGCGCTCGCTCGCAGAGGACAACGCGACGCTCACGTTGAGCGCGCAGCAGGCGCTCGACTGGTTCGACGCGTTCCGGCTCGGTGGCAGCCGCGCGGGACGCACCTCACGCTCCACCACGAGCTTCAACGTGGGCCTCTCGCAGCTGCTCTCGCCGAGCACGCTCGTGGCGTTCGCCTACGGCTTCACGCTCCAGCGTGGCGAGCTCAGCAACACCTGGAACAGCGTGCCCTCGACGGACGGCGAGCGCGTGAGCGAGAGCCTGCCGCGGCTTCGTGACCGGCATGCCGCGTCGGTCGCGCTGCTGCAGTGGTTACCGTGGGAAGGCGCGCTCGAGCTCAAGTACCGCTTCTACCGTGACGACTGGGAGGTGACGGCGCACAGCTTCGAGGCGCGCCTCCGGCAACGGCTCTTCGGCCGGCTCACGCTCGGTGCGAGCTACCGCCATCACACCCAGACGGGCGTCTTCTGTTTCACGACCCTGACACCGCTCGCGTCGTCGTACCGGACGGCCGACAGCGATCTCGGGCCGCTCGACTCCGATTCGCTCGGCGGGAGCGCCGAAGTCACCTTGCCAACGCGCCGTCACGGCACTCTATTTTTGACGTTCGGCTACGACCACTACGTGCGTACCGACGCTCTTCGAGTCAACGTCGCTACATGGGCTTCCGGCTTGCGCTTCTGACGGCGACGTTCGCCCTCGCGTGTGGTGCCGCGAGCGCGCCTGGCCCCGCCGTCGGTGCGCCGCTGCCGACCGTTCCCACCGTCGACTTCGCGCGGCGCCCCGCCTCGCTCGCGGAGGTGACGCGCGGTCGCGCCGCGCTGGTCGCGCTCTGGGCGACCTGGTGCACGTCCTGCGAGAAGGAGCTCGCCGCGCTCGACCGGCTCCAGGGAGAAGTCGGCTCGCGCGCGCTCGTCGTCGGCGTGGCCGTCGGCGAGCCCTACGACAAGGTCGTCTCGTACCTGCGCCCGCGGGGCCTCCGCTATCACCAACTCATCGACGAGGAGTTCGCGCTCGCCGACGCGCTCGGCACGAAGCGTGTGCCGACGACGCTCGTCGTGGGCAAGGACGGCACCGTGCGCTACGCCGGCGGCTCGCTGGATCGCGACGCGCTCGCGGCGTTTCGGCGCGCGCTCGCGGAGTGACGCCGCGGACGGTCCGTCTCGGCGTGCGCTCGCGGGGTGACACCGCGCGGCTGCGCCGCGCTACTCGCCGTCCGCGGGCCCGACGAGGTCGGCGAGCTCGTCGACGCTCGCGCCGCGCTCGAGCGCGCTGAGCGCGGCGTCGAGACGCGCTTGCTTGCTCTTCGGTCGGTCGCGCCGCCCGAAGAGCCGCGACCAGAAGGGTCCCTTGTCGCGCAGCCGAAAATCACCGCGTGCGGCGCGCGCCGGATCCTCGCGCAAGAGACGCACGAGCGATGGACTCTCGGCGACGAGCGTCACGGCGTCCTTCAGGAGGGCACGCTGCGTCGTTGCGAGCTCGCCGAGTGCCTTGCCGAGCGAGTGCTTCTCGCGCGCGAGGGAGAGGGCGAACACCACGGCAAGCTCGCTCAAGCCGAGCACGGTGCCGCACCCGACGCTCGGTCCTCCACACCCCTTTCGATACACGTACGAGGCTTCGAGCAAGAGCACGCCGAAGCCGAGCGCCACCGCGGCAACCTCCGCGCTTTCCGGGTTCGCGGCATGCGCGAGGCCTTCCGGATGCCGTTCCGCGAGTGCCACTGCGCCGAGCGACGTCGCGAGCCGCGCCGTGAGCAGGATCGGGTCCTTGAGCTCGGCTGCGGGGACGCGAAGCAGCCAGCGCTCGGCCGAGCGCTCGAGCCGAGGCAAGCTCGCCTCCGACGCCTGCGGCGTTGCACAAGCGCCGCTGCCGCACCCTCCGGTACCGCATCCAGCGGCTTCCATCAGGGGCGGCTCTCCGGCGAGCTCGAGCTCGATGCTCACGTCCTCGAGCCCGGCGTACCCCTGCATGCGCGCCGCGAGGCGCTCCACGCTCGGCCCGTCGTGCGTGAAGCGGTCCGGAAAGAACTCCGCGTTCGGCAGCACGAGCAGCGGATCTCCGGTTGGGATGCGCAGGCCGTGCAGAAGCTCGGCATAGCTCACCGCAAGCCGGCGAAGATCCGTATCCGAAAGCGCCTCCACTCCCTTCAGCATCGCAGATCCCCGCGACCCCCGCCACTCCCTCACTATTCCACGTACACCCACCCAATCACGCGCCGTCCCGAATTCAGACGAAAGCTCCCGCGCCCCGGCTTACTCCCCGCGGGCGGCTCGTAGTCGAGCTCGTTCAAGCCCGTCGGATCCGCGCTCGTGTCGCTAGCGCCCGCGTCGTCGATCACGACACGCACGCGCAGCGCCTGTGCTCCGGCGCGCTCGCGACTCGCGTCGAGCGAGAAGCGCCCCGCGACGAGCAAGAGGCGCGTGTTCTCGAGCATGTGCTCGACCACCGGCGGCATGCGCGCCGCGTCACGCGGATCGACCTCGAGCGCGCCGAGCCGTCCTTCCTCGTCGACGCTCAGCCGAAAGCGCACTTCCCCCACCGTGCCGGGAGGCAGCGCGAGCCAGCGCGGATCGCCGCGGCTCGCGAGCCCGAGCGCCCGCGTGAACGCCTTCGGCAAATGGCGCACGCCCGTCGGAAGCCCCGCGGCGCCAAAGGGCCCGTTCGTCGTCGCGCTCGACTGCTGGGACTCGGCTCCGTGCTCCGGCGCACCGGCGGGTGCTCCCTGGGCTCCGTTCGTCGTGCTCCGAGCGTCGGGCGCTGCGGGCCTCGGCGCGTCGCTCGGCCTAGCGAGGGCCGGCTCCGTTCGGTGCGACGTCGCGCGGGGGCGGCTCGCCGCTTTCGCGAGGTGAGCTGTCGACGTTACGGCGACGCCAGGTGCAGCGTCGGACGGAGTCGTGTCGCTCGACTTCTCTGAGGGAGCGCCTTCGGGCTCGACGCTTCGTTCGGGTGCCGGCGGTTCGGCGCTGCGCGGATTTTCCCCGACCGTGGCGTCCACCTCGATTCCATGACCGGCCCAGGTATCGAGCACGACGCGCGGCTCGTGGGTCGTGAAGCCGCGTACTTCCACCCACATTCCGAGCGCCGCGTGCACGACCGCCGACACGATCAGGAAAATTCTCGGCATGGGATCGGACACGTCGGACACTGAGACAATATGTGGAGTGCGCTCGTTCCCTGCGCTCGCGTGAGCGCGCCGAGCGGGCGTGTCGTCAAAGGTACGCCGCCGGCTCGCGCGGGCCACTGTGGCCACCGTGCTCGAGCACGGAAAGCCGAGGGATTTCCGCACGTGGCGCCCTCGCTGTGCCGCGCACGACTCAGTGCGTCGTCGCGAATTCTGGGCGCTCGACGCGGCCCTCGGACACCTAGGTCTCGTTGCGCCCCCCCGTTTTTCCAGGAAAGCTCCGACCCTTCGGTCATGAGCCCCTCTCGCCCCCTCGGTGGTGCCCTAGTCCTTGTTGCCGGCGTCGGTTGCGCCACTGCGATCGTCGAGGATGAGCCGAATGACACTTTACCCAGTCCCGGCACCGCTGCCGCAGCGGGCACGGGCGGGGCGACGGTCGCGGCGAGCGGCGGCGGAACCGCGCCGTTCGGCAGCGGCGCCGCCGGGGCGAGCGCTGGTGGCTCGGGGGCCATCACGACGTGTCCCGCTCCGCGCATGCCCGAGCAGCCCGGTGCGGCTCAGGGCAACTCCGGCAGCTTCGAGACGACCGAAGCCGTTTGCTATTTCGTCGAGGGCACCTTCAATACCTGGAACTGCTCGAACATCGCTGGTCGCACCGTCATGGTGAACGGCACGCGGTCGATGTGTGGTGGTTCCCTACCCGAGAAAATCGACGGCGGTTACTACTTCGAGTTTGGTGCCGCGATGGACGGCACGACCTACACTAGTTTCTACTGGTACACTTCATGAGAGTGACGGGATCTTGGTCACGCATGCGGAGCACGGTGGTGCTCGCGGTGCTGGTCGCGAGCGCTTGCGCTACGCAGATGGAGCAGCCTGAGGAGGAGGGCCCGATCAACGATCCCTCCGGAGGGACTGGCGGTGACGCCGCGGGGACCACCCAGATGGGCGTCGGCGGCGACATGATGATGGGCAACGGCGGCTCGTTGCCGATGGGCGGCGTGATGAACGGCGGCACCGGTGGTGCAGCCGGCATGGCCGCCGGAGGAACAGCCGGCAAAGGCATGGGTGGTACGACCGGCAAGGCAGGCACCGGGAGCGGTGGCGCCAATGCGATGGGCGGCAAAGGCGGTAGTGCCGGAACGCCGATGACGGGCGGCAACGGTGGCATGAGCGCGTCGGCCGGCAAAGCCGGCTCGGGCTCCGCGGGTCGCGGCGGAAGCGGGATGAATGAAGCAGGCACGGGCGCGGGCGGGCGCGGAACCGGCGGCATGGCGAACGGCGGGCGCGCAGCAGGCGGCATGTCGGGCGCGAGCACGGGCGGCATGGGTGGCGGCAGCGCGGGCACGAGCGGGCAGAAGTGCGTGACGTGGACGAAGGCGCCGCAGTCGTCGGGCAACATTGGCAACTCCGCGGCGTGCTTCGATGTGACGGGCACGGTCGCCGGCTGGCAGGTTTCGAACCTCGGCATGCGAACCCTCACGGTCAACGGCAAGCCGGCCATGCCCCCGACGGTGCCCGCTGCCGATGCCGACGGACACCGCATCTTCAGTTTTACCGCGCCGCCGCAGGGTGATTCGATCGGCGTGAACTGCAGCTGGAGCTACTGGTAAGCTTCGCCTCGGGTAACCCGATGGCACTCTTTCTCGGACTCGATTCCAGCACCCAAAGCCTTTCCGCTCTCGTGATCGACACCGACGCCCGCAAGGTCGTCCTCGATCAGAGCATCGTCTACGGCAGCGCTCTCCCGGAGTTCCACTCGCCGCACGGCTTCCTCGAGCAAGCCGATCCGGCCGTGAAGCACTCCGACCCCCGCATGTGGGTCGAGGCGCTCGAGCGTCTGTTCGAGAAGATCCGCGCGAGCGGCTTCGATCTCGGCACGATCGCCGGCATCAGCGGCGCCGGGCAGCAGCACGGCTCCGTCTACCTGAAGACGCCGCTCTCGAAGACGACCTGGTCCACCAAGTCGAGCTTGAGCGCGCAGCTCGTCCCGCTCCTCAGCCGAAGCACGGCGCCGATTTGGATGGACAGCTCGACGGGTGCCGATTGCCGGGCCATCGCCGAAGCCGTGGGCGGGGATGCCGCCGTCACGCGCATCAGCGGCTCGGCGGCGACGCCGCGCTTCACGGGCCCCCAGATCCGGAAATTCTACCGCGACGATCCCACCGCGTACGACGCGACCGCCGAGATCCACCTCGTGAGCTCGTTCATGGCGGGCGTGCTCACAGGCGCCTCGGCGCCGATCGATTTCGGCGACGGCGCGGGCATGAACCTGCTCGACCTCGCGGCGCTCGGCTGGAGCGAGCCGTTGCTCGCGGCGACGGCGCCGAACCTCGCCGAGAAGCTCCGCAAGCCCGTGGCGGCGTCCACGCGCGTGGGCGAGATCGCGCCGTACTTCGTGGAGCGCTACGGATTTAGCCGCGGCACGCCCGTCATCGCGTTCACGGGCGACAATCCGAGCAGCCTCGTCGGCATGGGCGCGGCGCTCCCCGGCACCGCCGTCGCGAGCCTCGGTACGAGCGACACCATGTTCGCCGCGATGCGCGCCCCGAAGACGGATCCGCGCGGCTTCGGCCACGTCTTCGGCAACCCCGCCGGCGGCTTCATGTGCCTCATCTGCTTCTCGAACGGCTCCCTGGCGCGCGAGGCGGTCGCCGAGCGCATGAAGCTCGATTGGCCCGCCTTCGAGCGCGCCATCCTCTCCGAGACCAAG
>DATMCL010000554.1:0-32549 GCA_035558375.1 Polyangiaceae bacterium | reverse complement strand
GGGCGAGGACAGCGCGGCGATCGTGCTCAACGTGGGCAACGACACGGCAAGCGTGCTCCACGCAACGAACGGCGTGATCGACGTGGAGAGCGTGAAGGTGCACGCCGGCGCGAACCGCATGACCGTGAGCGAAAGCGGCCGCTGGGCGCTCGTGTGGTCCGACGCGACGCTGCTCACGAGCCCAGATCCGACCGAGGGACTTCAGGACGTGACGGTGCTCGACCTCTCGAGCTCGCCGCCCCACCCGTATTCGCTCACCGTCGGGTACCGGCCGAGCCGCGTCACCATCGGCGCTGGCGAGAAGCACGCGTACTTCGTGACGGAGCCGGGCGTCAGCGTCGTCGATCTGCCGAAGGAGGACCCGCCGAGCGTCACGCGTGACGTGTCGGTCGTCGCGGATCCGACCGAAGCCGCGACCGTGCGCGACGTGACGGTGACGCCGGACGGCTCGTTCGCGATCGTGCGGCGCGAGAACAAGCCGACCGTGAGCGTCGTCTCGCTCGACGACGAGAGCTCGGTCGACGTGACGCTGCCGGGACCCGTCACGGATCTGGATCTCTCGCCCGACGGCGACGTGGCGTTCGCCGTCGTGCGCGGGGCGGGAACTCTCGGTACGGCTGGGATGGGAGGAACGTCAGGCACCGGTGGATCGAGCACGGGAGGCACGGCGGGCTCGAGCGGTACAGCGGGGAGCGGGGCCGGGGGATTTGCGGGCGCCGAAGGCGGCGCGCCCGCGCTCGGCGGGGAGGGAGGCGCGCCGAGCGCGGGCGGGCAAGCAGGCGCGGAGGGCGGCGCGCCGGCGGAGGCGGGTGCTGCGGGCGCGAGCGAAACGTCGAGCGCGGGCGCGAGCGACGGCGGCATGACGGCGACGGCCGGCGCGGACTCGGGCGGCAGCTCGGCGATGGGGGGCACTTCGGCCAACGGAGGCAGCTCCGGCACCGGGGGCAGCGCCGGACAGACGTCGACGGACTCTTACGTTGCGGCACTCCCGCTCGCTGCCGTGCTCGACGATCCGAAAGCCTTCAAGCAGCTCGCGATCAAGGACACGGTCGGAAGCATCGCGATCGCACCCGCGGGCTCGGTCGCGGTCCTGTATACGACCGCGACCGAGAGCGACCACGTCGTGATCCTGAACACGGACGAGCTCAAGCTCGTGCGCACGGTGCTCGTGCAGTCGCCCATCTCGACCGTGCTCCCGGCGCCAGACGGGCAGAACGCCGTCGCGCTCCTGCGCCCCGCGACCGGCAGCAAGAAAGCGGGCGGTTTCAGCCTGATTCCGCTGGCGAGCAAGCTTCCGCCGAAGCTCGTCGGCACGGACGCGGCGCCGCAGTCCGTGGCGCTCGGCGAGCACGAAGCGCTGATCACGACCGAAGGCTCGACGGACCGCGGCCTGGTGCACGCGGTCTACCTCGCCGAGCTGCCCGGCTTCGGGACGACGGAGATCAAGCTCGCGAGCCCGCCGATCTCGGCAGCGCTCATTCCCGAAGTCGATCGCGGCTTCGTGGCGCAATCGCATCCGGAAGGGCGCATCACGTTCATCGAGCTCGCCTCCGGCCAACCGCATACGATTACCGGCTTCGAGCTCTCCGCCAGGGTGGTGCAAGATGACTGACTTCGGGCGACAACTTCGCCGGGCGAGCGCCATCGCGGGCGTGCTCGGCATGGCCATGCCTCTCGGCGCCTGCGGCAACGGCGACGATACGTCACCCGCGAGCGGGCTCTCGGACGGCAGCGGCGGCGCCTCCTCGAACAACGGCACGGGGGCGTCGGGATCCACCGCGCACACGCCCCCGCAGGTCGGAAATAGTTCCTCCGGCGGCTCGAGCGGCTCGCAGTCCGCCGGGACCGGCGCAGCCGCGGGCACCGGAACGCCACCGCCACCTCCCCCGCCACCTCCGGAGAAGGAGCTCGAGAGCGCGTTCGAAGCGCCCGTCGCGACCGATCGCTACGTCTGGACTGCGAATCCCACGACGGGGCGCGTCGCCCTGATCGGCGCCCACGACTTCAGCGTACGGCTCGCGGAAGCGGGGCTCGCACCGACGACGGTCGCTGCGCTCACGGCCAATAGGGACGAGGACGCCGCCATCGTGCTCAACGCGGGCAGCAACGACGCCACGATCCTGCGCGTCGATGCGAGCGGCGAGCTGCGCTCCACGACCGTCTCGACGCACGCCGGCGCGAACGCCGTCGCGGTTTCCCCGGGCGGCGGCTACGCCGTCATCTGGACGGACGCCGCGAAGTTCCCGGAAGACAGCCTGGATCCGACGGACGGCCTGCAGGACATCACCGTCGTCAAGTTCGACGAGCCGCCGACGACGACCTCGCTCAGCGTGGGCTACCGGCCTTCGCAAATCTCGTTCGACAAGGACGAGAAGCGCGCCTTCGTCGTGACGCAGCCGGGCCTCAGCGTGATCGAGCTCGGCGACACGCCCGCACCGGACAGCCTCGTCGAGCTCACGAGCGACATCGTCGACGACACCGTCGCGCGCGACGTGACCGTGACGCCCGACGGCCGCTACGCCGTCGTGCGCGTCGACGGCAAGATGGCGCTCGGCTTCGTGGACCTAGAGGAGGAGACGCTCACCGAGCTCTCGCTCGGCGACTACGTCACGGATCTCGACCTCTCGGACGACGGCAAGCTCGCCTTCGCCGTGAGCGGCGGCGAGCTCGTGGTCGTGCCGGTTCCGCCGCCTGCGGACGCGGATCCCGCGAGCTTCGTGCACGGCAGCGCCACGGGCCTCACGGCGCGCAGCGTGTCGCTCTCGAGCGACGCCTCGCTGGCGCTCCTCTACAGCAACGCCGCGAACAGCCCGTTCGTCGGCATCCTCAGCGCGAACGCCGATCTCTCGAGCTACGGCGGCCGCGCGGTCGACGTGAAGGCGCCCGTGCTCGCCGCCTTCGCAGCGCCCGACGCGCAGCACGGCATCGCGTTCCAATCCACGGCGACCGGCAGCACCAAGGGCGGCGCGTTCAGCATCGTGTCGGCCCAGGCCGACCGCGCGCCCAAGGTGATCGGCACGGATGCCGCGCCAATCGCCGTCGCCTTCGCGCCCGACGGCGACAAGGCCGTGATTGCGACGCGCGACCTCACCAAGAAGTCGTACGGCGTGTACCTCGTCGGACTCTCGAACCTCGAGCAAAACTTGGTGAAGCTCGCGAGCCCGCCGCTCTCGGCGGGGATCGTGCCGGCCGCGAACCGCGCCTTCGTCGCGCAAGCGCACCCCGAGGGGCGCATCACGTTCGTGGACCTCGACGACGCTTCCGAACACACGCTGACGGGCTTCGAGCTCGCAGCAAAGGTGACGCAATGACCAAACCTTACGCGCTCTTGTGCTTGCTGCTCCTCGGCTGCGGAAGCCGCCCCGAGGCGTGGGACCAAGACTTCTCCTCGACCGATCCGGTGGCGCTCGACAATGCGGTCGCGGTCGTCGACAAGACGCAGGCGCGCGCGCTCGTGCTCACGTCGAAGGGCGGGCTCGAGCTCGACACGAGCACGCTGCCCGTCGGGCAAAACGTGACGCTCGTGAAGGCATCCCCCGACGGCAAGCGCCTCTTCGTGCTCTCGCGCGGCGTCTCGCCCCGCCGGAACCCGGACGACGAGCGACCGCGTCTGACGCTGATCGACACCGATCCGACGCCGCGCGTGGTGCGCACCTACGAGTTCAACGACCCCTTGAGCGGTCTCGTGCTCGACGAGAAGAACGAGTGGGCCGTCCTCTACGTCACGAGCCGCGACAGCCGTCCGGTCTCGAATCCGAACGAGATCGTGCTCATCGACCTCGCGCACCCCGAGCGTGACTACATCCCGATGACGGTGCAAAACGGCGGGGGCGGCGGCAGCCCGCAGACCTTCCTGATCACGTCGGCGCTCACGATGCCCGCGGCCCCGCCGCGCCGCCTGCTCGTGGTCGAGACCCAGAACTCCGTGACTCTCATCGATCTCTCCGCCGACATCGACGACGACACGCGCCGCGCGACGCAGGTGACGATCCCGATGCCCTCCAATCAAGGCGGCGTCGTGGGCACGCCCGGCGAAGTCGTGTTCCACGACGCGGACCCCGAGCGCGGGCTCGGTGCCGAGCTTGCCGTGCGGCTCACGCAGGACACGAACGTGCTGCTCCTGCCGCTCGTGGTCCCGGCCGAAGGCTCCACGCGTCCGTTCCGCGTCGAGCCGAACCTGGTCGACGTGGGCGGCGTCCCGTCGTCGATCCACTTCGTCAACACCGACGACGGCGTGCGCCTCGCCGCGCTCGTCGCCAGCAACGCCGTGCTCGTCGACTCCGCGACGAGCAACACCACGGTCGTCGCGCTCTCCAAGTCGTTCACGGGCATCACCCTCGTGACGGACGCGCTCGGCGGCAGCAGCGATGGAACCGACATCGCCCTGCTCTGGAGCAGCTCCGCGCCGACGATCGGCCTGTGGACGCTCGGTCGCGCGATCGGCTCGGCCCTCCACGGGCTCGAGACGCTCGACATCGGCGCGGCCATCCAGACGGTCATCGACGTGCCGAGCCCGGATTTCCCCACCTCGAAGATCCTCGTGAGCGCCACGGGCGATTTCTTCGTGCTCGATCTCGCCGTGCCGCGCAGTTCTCCGATGGCGACGAACGGCAGCCGGTTCAACCTCACGTTCGCGCCGGACGGACAGAGCCACCGGCTCTGGGCCTACGCCCCGCAAGGCACCGCGTTCTCGAGCGTCGATCTCGAAACCCTGAACCCGACCTCGCTCACGACGCAGCGCCCGATCTGGCAGGTGTTCGACATCGCCGAGAGCGGGGGCGGCGCGGGTCGTACGGCCATCGCGCTGCACAACGCCGGCGGGAACCTTGCCGCGACGATGTTCGACGCGCTCGCGCCGGACGACGGCAACACACGCTTTTACAGCGGTCTCGCGTACGGAGGGCTTTCCCATGAGTGATCGCACCAGGCTGACCTCGGCGCTCGTGCTCGCCTTCGCGGCGACCTCCGCAGCGAGCGCACTCGCAGCGCCCAGCGACCCGCCCCCCGGCGCCGCCGTGCCTCCACCCGTGAAGCCCGCTGCCCCGCGCGCCGAAGCACCAGCGCCTGCTCCGGCACCAGCGCCGGCTCCCGCACCAGCTCCTGCACCGGCCGCAGTCCCGGCACCGAGCGCCACGCCCGATGTCGCGGCACCCGCCTCAGCCGCTGCCCCGGCCGCAGCCGCAGCGAGCGACGACGACGATGACGCCGCGAAAGACGCCAAAACGACCACGGACGAGCCGCCCCAGGATCCTTCCGCCGTCGTGCTCAAGCCGAAGGAGCTTTCGTCGAGCCCCGCCGAACCCGAGCGGCCGAATCCGAACTCGATCGACGACGGCCAGATCGGGTCGCATCAGACGCATTGGCTCGTGAGCATCGGCTGGCGCCAAGGCTACGTGAACAGCGCCGGGCTCGACCCTTTCAGCAGCAACGACGCCGTCCCGCAGTTCTCACTCAGCGCTGGACGCACGCTCCTCACGAGCGACAAGCTTTCGCTCGTCGCGCTCGCGCTGTGGGACATCGGCGGCTTGGAGTCCACGGCGCGCGGAGCGAAGACGCAGCTCGCCGTGAATCGCATCACGCTCGGTGCGGAAGGGCGTTACCACTTCTTCCGACGCCTCTACGCGTTCGGTCGCGTCGCGCCCGGGGCGCTCACGTGGAGCGCGTCACTCGCCGACAGTGCGGCCGGCGGCGAGCGCACGGCCAATGCGTGGACCTTCGCGACGGATCTCTCTGCCGGCGCGGCGTTCGAGTTCGCGGGCGACAATCGCGGCGCTTCGACGCGACCGCGCGCGTGGGTCGGGTTCGACGGCGGCTACGGCTTTGCGGGATCGTCGAAGGTCGAGCTCAAGCCCAAGGACGAAGCGAGCGCTCCCGTTCGCACCGAGCCGCTCACCTTCGCGGACCTCGCCATCAGCGGACCGTTCATTCGCTTCTCGCTGAACGGGAGTTACTAACAGGGGGCCTTGCCCCCGCGGCTCGCTTCGCGACCGCTCTAGTTGAAGGGGGCCTTGCCCCCGCGGCTCGCTTCGCGACCGCTCCCCCGCCGCCTTCGGCGTGCTCGCTCCGCTCGCGGCTCGCTTCGCTGATCCGCGGGCCGGTGCATGCCCGTGGCGAGCAGCCCGGATCGGTGTTTCTAACCCTCGCTAGCTATTTCGGGCGTACCTCGTGGCCTGGTGTAGGTCGGGAAGCCGGACGTCACGGGAATTTGTTCACCCGGGCTACAGGTTCCGGCCACACTGACCGTAGGACCAGGATAGAGCGAGCGGAACTGATTCGGGCTCGCTGCCGGTGGACTCCCGAAGGGACCTTGCTAGACTGATGAACGTGCAGGTCGTGCTTAGAAAGCTAGGACGCGGCTCGCGAGCGGTCGCGGGACGCCTGGTCAGGGCCCCACGTCGCGGCTCAGTCGTCGTCATCGAGTTTTCTGACGGCATGCACGAATACGTGACGACGCCGGTGAAGCGCGTGTTGCGCCTCGCCTCGCGCGACGTGTTCTACATCGAGACCGTCAACAGCCGTTACCGCCTCGAAGTGCGCGATCGCGAACGCGCTCTCGAGGACGTTTCGAGCGGCTGAGCTCCCGTAGGTCCGCGCTTCTGCGGCTCGCCCGACGCGCCGCTGGCGAAGCGACGCCCCTGAAAATTGCAATCGCAATTTCTGGGACTCGGCACTACCTTCCGCCCCCGGAAGCACATGGGAAAGTTCGACTCACGTCACTCGCAGAAAATGACTCGCCGCAAGGGCCAGCGGAAGAAGAAGGCGCGCCTCAAGCGTCGTGCCGAAGCCGCTCGCGCGAGCCGCACGACGAAGAAGCCCGCGACCAGGAAAAAGGCGGCGAGCGCCGCTTCGAGCGCGTGACCGTTCGCCCCAGCGCGTGACGGCGCCGCACGTCGCCGAACCGGCGCGAGCGTGACGGCGCCGCCTGCGCCCTAATTGATCACGCGGGTTGGAAACTGCACGTCGGGGCGAGGTGCCGCAGTCGTCGGCGCGATGACCTCGCCGAACAACCCGATGTCGCCCGATTGGCGTCGCTCGCGCACGAGCATCCAGGGGCCTTCCGTCGAGGCCCATTCCTGGAGGACACGCGTGTTGCGCAAGGTTCCATCATCGACGCGCGTCCACTGAAAATCGACGATCACCGTCGCGTGCTCGGAGTCGGTCATTTGGAACCCACCGAGGTCGACGTCGACGACTCGCACGAGCTTGCCCCACTCCGCGCGGCGGCTGACGTACTGAGCGCGCACGTTCGGCGAGGTCATCGTCGCCGTGCCCGCCACGTCGCCGAAGCGCGAGTTCACGTTGAGCTCGCGCGCAGCTTCGCTCGCGCGTGAAGCCGGCGATTGGGGTCCCATGCAGCCGGACCAGACGGTGAGCGCCAACAGACCGAGGAGGACGAGCGGACGTGCCACACCAGGCCGGTAGCAGGGGCCTCTCGATCCGGAAAAGAAAGCTGCAAGTCAGCGCAGGCGCCGCGCGCGGAGGTACTCCCGCCCCGCGGCGATCGCGCCGACGGCCCCCGCGACCCAGGCGAGCAGAACCGTCCCTGAGCCCTCGACGGCAGCACCCGGCACCGCGAGCTCGGGGACGGCGCGACCGGCGAGTCCGAGCACGGGGCCGAGCATGTAGCCGACGCCGATCAACGCCTCGAACCCGCCACCGGCGTCCACCGCCGCATGGCCGACGGCGAGCGAGTAGTAGAGCGACGCGTAGTAGGTGAGCCCCATTCCCGCGCCGAGCAGCACGAGACCCAGCACCATGCCGCCGAGCGACGAAGACAGAAGCGCGAGGGCGACGCCCGCGAGGAGCGCGCCGCCCGCCGCCACGAGAGCGCCCCAACGTCCGTGCCAAAACGGGACGCGGGCCATGATGACGAGCGTCCCGAAGCGCGCGAGCATCCAGGTCGCGGCCATGACGCTGTCGTCAATCGGCGCGCCGAGCGTCGCCAGTCGATGCGGCAAGACGGGCGCGAGCGTCGCGACGAACAGGTAGCTCTGCGGAAGCAGCCAGCGCGACGCCCGCAAAAGCGCCGGGTACTCGCCGCCGACCGCCGAGCTTGCGGCCTCCGGCTCCACGGGCGCCGGACGGCGCGGCAGCCGGGAAAGCAGGGCCACGGCACCGAGATTCGTGACCGCGCACGCCGCGAGCGGACCGAGCGGGTGGAGCGCGATGAGCCAGGGGAAGACCAGCAAGGGCACGGCCGTGCTGAGCGTCCAGGTGACGTTGAAGCGACCGAGCGCCTGGCGCAGGTCGGCCCCGTGACGACCCGCGCCCAGGTAGCTCTCGATGACGGGCCACACGGCCCCCGACGCCCCGGAGCCGAGCACCCCGCCGACCCAGATTCCGGCTTCCCGTCCGGGCACGCCGAGCGGCAGCGCCGCAGCCAGTGCCCACAAAGCGAGGGCAATCGCGACGACGCGCCGTGGCCCCTGCCGCTCGAGCCGGGCCGTCAGCCTGCCCGCCGACCAGGCAACGAACGCGTACGCGGTCCCCATCGCGAAGGCGAGGAGCAGGTTCCGCGTCGGCGTGAACCGATAATGCTGTCGGGTGAGGAAGAAGGCGCCCGTCCAGAACACCCCGCCGCTCACCGATCCGAGCGCCGTCACCGCGAGCACGAGGGACAGGCGCGCGGGCTCCCGCGCCTCCTCCGCATCAGGCGGCTTGACCCGTGAGCGCCCGTGGTTTCCGATACACCCTCGCGTAGCCGGAGTCTCTTCACATGTCCAATGACAGAAAATACGTAGTGCTCGTGGCTGACGACGAACCGAGCACGCTCGCACTGCTCGGACGCCATCTGCGCGCGCGCGGTTACACCGTGCTCGAAGCCAACGACGGAGACGAAGCGTGGGAGCTCGCGCACGAGCACCTGCCCCACCTCGTGATCCTCGACGTGATGATGCCGGGGATGAGTGGTTGGGAGGTGTGTCGCAAGATCCGCGAAGCGGTGTCGCTCGCGCACACCGGCGTGATCATGCTGACGGGCATCGGTGAAGCGCTCAACGAGATGACCTCGCCGCTTTATGGAGCGGACGCGCACGTCGACAAGCCATTCGAGTTCGCCGATCTCGACGCGAAGATCGAGCAGACGCTCGAGCAGCGACAGTCGGGCACGCTCGGCCGTCCCGACGCCGTCGAGGAGATCCGACTCGAGGTGCGACGCGCCGCGCCCGAAGAAACCACCGTCCGCCTGCCGCTGCCGCGCACCGTCGGCAAAGCGCCCGCAGCGCCCAAAATCTCGGCGAAAGCGAAGCCCGCACCGAAAGCGAAGCCCGCACCGAAAGCGAAGCCGGCGCCCGCGGCGAAGGCCAAGCCCGACCCGAAGGCGAAGCCCGCGCCCAAAGCGAAGCCGGTCGTGAAGGCGAAGCCGGCACCGCAGGCGAAGCCCGTCGCGAAAGCCAAGGCGAAGGCCAAGCCGGTCGCGAAGGCGAAGGCGCCCGCCAAAGCTCCGGCGAAGAAGGCGGCACCGAAAGCAAAGGCGGCGCCCAAAGCCAAGCCCGCAGCGAAGGCGAAGGCAAAAGCGAAGGCAGCGCCCAAAGCCAAGCCCGCAGCGAAGGCAAAGGCGAAGGCAGCACCAAAAGGGAAAGCGCCCGCACCAGCACCGAGCAAAGCGGCGGCAGGCAAGAAGGGCAAGCAACCGCCCGCGAAGGGCGACGCGAAGGCCCCTAAGAAGTCGGGCAAGCGCTAGAACGGTAGGGGCGGCGCTCGCGAAGCCAGCGTCGCGCTCTCTTGCTTCGACCAGAATTGCGCGACGGCGCCGAGATCGTCGGTTCTTGTGGCGGGCGGTAACGCTTCGAGCAGGCGCTTGCCGTAGCCTTTGCGGTGCACGCGTTCGTCGAGGAGCGCGACGATGCCGCTGTCGGTGGCGGTGCGGATCAGGCGGCCGAAGCCCTGCTTGAGCGCGATCGCGGCGGCGGGGACGTGGAGCTCCATGAACGAGCTTTTGCCTTCGGCTTCGAGGACCGCCGAGCGCGCGCGAACGACGGGATCGGTCGGCACGGCGAACGGAACCTTCTCGAGCACGACGAGACGCAGCGAGCGTCCGGGCACGTCGACGCCCTCCCAGAAGCTCTGCGTCGCGACGAGCACCGCGTCGCCCGCGGCGCGAAAGGTGCCGAGCAGGGTCGCCTTCGGTGCGTTGCCTTGCAGGAGCAAGCGATGCTTCGGCAGGCGGCGCACGAGCTCGGCGTGAAATGCGCGCATCGAACGCAGGGACGTCGTGAGCACGAAGCAGCCGCCGCCGACGATGCCGATGAGCTCCGCCACGCGCGCCGCCGCACGCGCCGTGAACTCGGCGCTCGCGGGGGCCGGCAGATCGCGCGGCGTGTAGAGCAGCGCCTGGGATGGGAAATCGAAGGGCGATTCGACGACGAGCTCTTCGACGGCGAGCGCGTCGCCCGTGAGGCCGAGCCGCGAGCGCACGTAGCCGAAAGCGCTCGGCGGCGCGGGGCGCGGGGCCTCGGGGTCAGGCTCCTCTTCGCTGACGGGCGGCGGCGGCGGAGTGGAGCCCCGCGTCGCGAGCGTCGCGCTCGTGAGCACGACGGCCGGCACCGTTTCGAACACGCGTTGCCGTAAGAGGAACGAGAGATCCACCGGTGACGAGCTCAGCGCGCCGCCGCGCGAGCCGAGCTCGAGCCACGTCACACGACCGGTGCCTCCATCGACGATGGCGGCGAGCTGCTCGCGAAGCTGCGACATGCGGCGCTCGGTCGCCTCGAGCGCATCGCCCGCGAAGGCGCCACGCTGCCGTCCGGAAGCGCGCGCTGCCGCTCCCTCGTCGCGCGCCGTGCGAGCCGCGAGCTCGACGCGCTCGAGCGCTCCGTCGAGCTCGATCCAGGCGCGTTCGGCGCGGCCGGCCCAGACGTCGCGCTCGAGGGTGCTGCGCGGCTCGCCGGGCTGCACCTCGCGTCCGAGCTCCGAAAAAAGGCCCTTCACGGCGGCGCGGGCTGCGTCCACGGCGACGTTCGGACGTCGCGTGAGCAGCGTGTCGAGCGCGCCGGCGTGTCGCAGCGCGCGCTCGGCGTCGTCGAGCGCGCGGCCGAGCCGGCTCTCGCTCACGCGGATACCGAAGAAGTCCGTGGCGATGTCCTCGAGCTGATGCGCCTCGTCGAAGATGACGGCGTCGTAGTCGGGCAAGACGCGCCCGGGGTGCGGACCGCGCAGCGCCAGGTCCGCGAAGAAGAGATGATGGTTGACGACGACGATCTGGGCGCGCTCCGCCTCGCGCCGCATGCGCGTCACGAAGCACGCGTCGAAATGCTGGCACACGGGACCGAGCCGCGTCTCGCTCGACGACGCGGCGCCGAGCCGCACCGCATCGTCCTCGCGCAGCGAGGCGAGCTCACCGAGATCGCCCGTTTCCGTGGCCTCGATCCAGCTCCGCACGGTTTCGATCGAGCGCGCGAGGCCCGGCCGCAGCGCTTCCTCGCTCCGCACGAGCTCTTCCCAGCGGCGGCGGCACAGGTAATTGCCGAGCCCCTTCATCAGCGTCGCTTCGACCGAAAGCCCGAGCACCGAGCGGACGAGCGGCAGATCCTTGAAGAAGATCTGCTCCTGGAGCGCGCGCGTCGCCGTGGAGACCACCACCTTCTTGCCGCTCAGGATCGCTGGCACGAGGTACGCGAGCGTCTTGCCGGTACCGGTGCCCGCCTCGGTGAGCAGGATGCGCTCGTCGGCGAGCGCGCGCTCGATCGCCTCCGCCATGCGGAGCTGTCCAGGTCGATTCTCGTACCGCTCGAGCCCGCGCGCGAGCGGCCCCTCGGGACCGAGCAGGTCCGTGGCGGAAAGCGACGCGCTCTTCGAGCTCACGGGCCGGACGTGCCGGGCATCGTACCGTCCTCCGGTGGGACGGAACCTTCGACGTCCAGAAATCGCAAGCCGACGATTTGACCGTCTGCCTCGCCCTTCGACCAGGCGATACTGGCGCGGCGCGCCGGGCCGTCCCCGACCTCGACCTCGTATTCGAGAGCCGGATCGAGCTCGCGCTCGATGACCGCGCGCAAGCCCCCGCGGCTCACGTTGAGCGTCCAGCCTTCGGTCGCCGGGTCGCTCGCGCCGTTCACCCGGAGGGTAACGCGCTCGGAAAGCTCGATTCGAGCGCCACCGCTCTGCCGCCGCTGGCTGTGCGGCGTCGCCGAGCTCGGGGGAGTCTTGGACGTAGACACGGCGAATATTCGGGGCGCGAAGCCGGAGGTAATAGCTTTGCTGTCGCCCTTCGAGAGAACCACATTATCACGGGCGGCCTCCGAGCCCGCTAAACTGTGCACAATTGCCGGAGAGGCTTGGGTTTTTCGCCTTGACCCCGGGTTCGACGGATGCCTAGCCTAACCTCTACCCTCGTTCGTCCGTAATCTAGAGTTGGCTTCGCCCTAGAGGGGGTGCAGCAGATGCCCGGTCCGCCCAGCACCCTGAAGAAGTCCCTCCTTTCGGAGGGTTTCGAGATTTACCGTACCGCTCCCAACCAGATCACGCTCGCTGATCGGGTGCGGGATAATTTGCTCATGGATAGCGGGGTAAGCGTATGCGAGGGCCCTCTCGAGGTCCGCGTGGTGCTCCGCGCCCAGGCGTCGAATTTCCCTGGCGAAGGGGCCGACGGCTTGTACGCACGGGCTCGCGCCTTGAGCACCGAGCTCGTCGGGCGAGGCTACGCCGAGGTTTCCGCCCAGGCCGTTCCCGTTGCGGATCCCGGGGACCGGAGCCGGACCCTCGATACCTGGTACGAAGTCACCTATAGCGTGAGCGTCGCCGGCGACGCAGCCCTGTACGGAGAGCTCCGCGTCGTCCTCGGGCTCAATAAGAACGCCGAGCGCAGCTAGGGATTTCCCGGGCGTTTCCGGGGCGGATGCGGGCTCTCGCGCCCCCGGGGGCCACATGCTAATTCCCCGCCGCCCGCATGCTCAATTTCTTTAGGTCGGAGTCCGGGAACTATGTGGTCGGCGCCATCGTCGTCGGCATCATCGTCGTTTTCGCGCTCGAGTTTCGCACGGGCCGCGGCAACCCAACGGCGAACTTCAAGGAGGCGTGCGCGGTCGCGTACGCGGGAAGCTGCGTCGACCAAAAGGACTACTTCGCGGCGTTCGGCCTCGTCGCGCGCAGCGCCGAGCCGAAGGCCGCGCGCGCGATGCACCTGAAGAAGCAGGTGCTCGACGGGCTCACCGAGCGCGAGCTGCTCGCGACGGAAGCCGAGCGCCTCGGTCTCGCGATCTCGGACGATCTGCTCGATACGGAGCTCACGGCCGGACGCGCACACATCTCGCTTCCGGTCGACCAGGCGGAGACGCTCGCCTACAGGCTCGGCCTGTGCCGGCGCACGCCGGGCGGCTGCGACCCGGGCACGCCGATGGGTGTGCGCCAGCTCCACGTCACGAAGAACGACGGCGAGACCTTCGACTACCAGCTCTACGAGAAGGAGATCCGCATCCTCGCGAACCGCGGACCGAAGGAGTTTCGCGCCGCTCAAGAGCGCGAGCTTTTGGCCGAAGCCATGCGCGATCTGGTGCGCCAGCGCGTGCGCATCGCCGATGCGGAGGCGTTCGCGATCTACGACCGCGACCGCTCGAAAGCCGTCGTGCGCTCGGTGGTGCTCAGCCGCAACTGGTTCGGAAAATTCGCGATCGACACGAGCGACGCGGCCGTCGACAAGTGGGCCGCCGAGAACACGAAGCAGGTCGACGAGGCCTGGACGGCGGACAAGGACAAGTTCACCGCGGATTGCCCGCTCGTGAGCGAGATCAGCCTGCCGCTCGTGCCGAACGCGCTCGAGTCCGAGAAGGATCCCGTCAAAGAGCGGCTCCTCGCGCTCAAGGAGCGCATCACCAAGGGCGAGACGTTCGACGCCGTCGCGCGCGAGGCGAGCAGCGCCCCCACGTCGGCGTTCGGCGGCAAGCGCGGCTGCCTGTATCCCGGCTCCGGCGCCGACGCCGAGGCTCTGCTCGAATCCGCGAAAAAGCTCACGCCCGGCGCCGTCTCCGACGTGATCGAGACGCCTCGCGCGCTCGTCCTCTTGCGGCTCGACGGCAAGCTCGCCGCGGCGAGCACGGAGCGCGAAGGCCGCCGCCAAATCGCACGCACGCTGTACCTCGCGAGCGCGTCGGATCAGTCGATGCGCACCTTCGCGACGGAGATCATCAAGCAGGCGCGCTCCGGCGCGAAGCTCGAGGACGCCACGCGCGCGCTCACGGACGAGCTCGCGCGGCGCGGCGCGCGTCCCGCGCCCAACGCCAAGGCACCGGCCTCGCCGCCCGGCCTCTTGTCACCCGACCGCCCGCGCTTCGACGTGTCTCCTCCGTTCACGGCATCGGGCAACCCGCTGCCGGAGATCGAGGCCAACGAGTCGATGGCCGGACGCGCATTCGCGCTCGCGACGCCCGATGCCGTGGACGAGCGTCCCGTCGAGACCTCGACCGGCCTCGTCGTCCTGCAGCTCAAAGAGAAGCAGCCGGCGTCCCGCGCCGATTTCGACAAGAACAAGACGGAGCTCATCCGCCAGCTCTCGCGCATGAAAGCGACCGAGGCGCTGAGCCGCTACGTGGCCGAGCTGCGCAAGAAAGCGGGCGACAAGCTCAAGGTCGACGCGCATTTCGCCGAAGAAAAAGCCCAGCCCTCGGGGGAAGACTGACCGACCATCCGATGCCGAGCTCCGGACCCGCGGGGGCCGTAGGGTGAAATCGAGAGCGCCGCGCGCGCGGCGAACCAGCGTCGAGGGCGGGCCGCGGCTCATTCTCGTGCCGATGCCGCACGCGCACGCCGCATCGGTCGCGGTCCACCTTCGCGTCGGCTCCCGCTACGAGACCACGCGCAACAACGGCATCAGCCACTTCCTCGAGCACATGCTGCACCGCGGAACGAAGAGCCACGGCTCGGCGCACGCTCAGGCCGTCGCGTTCGAGCGCGTCGGGGGCACGCTCGGCGCGTCCACCTACGCCGATCACGGCGTCTTGTCCGTCACCGTTCCGCCGGATGCGCTTTCATCGGTGCTCGAGCTGCTCGGCGAGGTCTGCCGCGAGCCGGTGTTCGACGCGATCGACATCGAGCGCGGCATCGTTCGTCAGGAGATCCTCGAGAGCCTGGACGCGCGCGGGCGGCGCACCGAGCCGGACGATCTCTTGCGCGAGGTGGTTTTTCCGCGCCATCCGCTGGGGTTTCCGATCACGGGCACGCTCGGCACGCTCTCGCGCTTCGATCGCGGTGCGCTCACGCGCTGCCACCAGCGTCACTACACGCGGCATGCCGTCGTGACGGTCGCCGGACGTTTCTCCGAGCGCGCCGCCACGAGCACGGTGCGCCGTCACTTTCGCTTGCCGAGCGGGAAGCCGCCGGCAACGCGCGCACCTTCGACGCTGCGGGGCCCGCGCGCCCTGCACGTGCCCGATCACTCGAGCCAGACCGCCGTGCGGCTCGGTTTTCGCGCGCCCGGCTTGCGCGATCGGAGCGAGCCCGCGGCGGAGCTGCTCTTGCGTATCATCGACGACGGCACGTCGACGCGGCTCTACCACCGCCTGTGTGACGACCGCGGCCTTTGCTACGACGTGTCGGCGCTGTTCGAGGCGCACGACGACGTGGGGCTCATCGAGCTCGCCGCCGACTCCTCGCACGAGCACGCCGTGGAGGTGACGCGCGAGCTCTTCGAGGTGTGCCGCCAGCTCAAGCACGACGGGCCGAGCGCGGAGGAGATGGAGAAGGCGCGCACGCGCCTGCGTTTTCAGCTCGAGACGCTGCTCGACTCCTCCGCCGATCTCGCCGCGTTCTACGGCTTCGGCGAGCTTTTCGGCCTCGCGCGCTCACCGGAGGCGCGGCTTCGAGAGCTGCTCGCCGTCACGACGCGCGACGTGCGCGCCATCGCGCGCCGGCTATTTCGGCCCGAGCGGCTCGCGCTCCT
Organism: Polyangiaceae bacterium; assembly: GCA_035558375.1. GTDB lineage: Bacteria > Myxococcota_A > Polyangia > Polyangiales > Polyangiaceae > PMG-095. Next base: position 16,678 of record DATMCL010000554.1, on the reverse strand, counting down.
GACCGTCGGGACGCTCAGCGCCGCCGAACGCCGCAAGATCGTCGCCGCCACGAGCGTCCTCGACGAACCGTAGACGGAGCTATCCTGCGCGGTCCTGCACGACCGCGAAAAATTCAGAGCCGCGCGAACGAGGGACGCCTCAGCGACGCTTGCGCGCCACCGGGCGTTCCTCTGCGTGATCCTCGCGCACCAGCGCCTCCGCGACGCGCAGCACACGGCGGCGGGTCGCGGGGTTTGCGGTTCGCAGGATCATGCTGATGCGATCTTCCTTCGGACGCGGTCGCGACGGCTCCGACAAGAGCTCCGCCACCTCGACACCGAGCGCGCTCGCCAAGCGTACGAGCGTCTCGAGTGAGGGGTTGGAGTTTGCCGAAGAGCGACCGCGTAGGACTCGTTCTAGGCGCGCCACCGTCTCTACGGTGACGCCTGCGCGTGCTGCTAGCTCTGCTTGAGTGAGTCCGGTCTCAAGGCGAAGCTGTCTGATGTGATCGGCCAATCGCGTGGGTACGTCGGACAATTTGCGGTTTCACAGACTCCCGCCCGGTGATCGTCGCGTAAGTTACGATCTTCGGACCCGAAGTCATCAGACCTCTGCGCCTGGACTTCTACGGAGGCCTGTTTCAGGGGAAATCGGCCAACCGGTCGAATGCACTCGCGAAACGCCGATCGACTAGTAATTTGGCTCCAGGACTGTATGACGCCCGGCCGAACCCGCAGCCCGCCTCTCACTTAACTCCCATGGGTGGTGCTGCGCGCTCCTCAGCGTGCGGGACGCGCAACGTCTCGAGCGCCCCCGACACCATGACCGCGAGACGGTCGGCAACATCGTCGGCGGCATGGGGCCCGGCGCTCTCGGTTTCGAAGCAGGCGACGTAGCAGCGACCGGTGGCCGCGCCGATCGCGAGCGCGAAGCCGCGCACCGAGCCGGCGGGGCCGGGCTCCACTCCCACCGCCAAGCGCGTGTCGAAGCCCTGCGGCGCGCCGAGCGCTCGACGCTCGACGATGTTCACCCCGTCGCTCGCCGGCAGGCTCGGCCGCGCGAGGCGCGCGTCCGCTTCGCATTGCTCGGGTCGCACGAGGCGTGCGGCATTGACGATCCGGAGGGCGAGCGTCGAGTGCGTCGGCGCGTGCTCGAGCAGCGTGAAGGAGCCGCTCGGGCGCGCGTGCCAGGCGCGCGCATCCGGAAGCGAGACGCGTGCCGGAACGCGCGCGAGCGAGCGCTCGCCAAAGGGACCGTCGAAACCGCTCGGAACGTCGGCCTTCGGCGCCGGAGCGGGGGCGGGATTCGGCGGCGGGGCATGGGCTACGGGCGTCGCTCCCGCGGAGCACCCAGCGAGAACGGAAGCAAGAAGAGCGAGGCCCAAAGACCCCATGGTCAGCGCGCGCGCGGGCATGTTATGAATGCTGTGAACGTAGGTATCATGAGCGTGCGCTGGGTGTGGCGCGCGGGCTCACCGAGAACGACATGCAGAGAGAACGGCAGAGGCGCGCCGGCAACGACGAGCGGCGAGGCGCGCGACGCGCACCCCGCGTGGCGGCTCCACCCATCGTCATGGCGGCACGTCGCCCGCGACCGGTCGAAGCACCGCCCGCCAAAACCGCACCCGACGCCGCGAGCGGCGCCGAAACGACTCCGCCCGAGCTCCTCGACGACGCGGGGAGCCGCATCGCGGCCGCCGCCGCGCCGGAGAGCGCACCGACTGCCGCGCCGGCCCCGCGCCGTGCCGCGCGCATCGTGGCGGCACCCTCGCGCTCGGACGACGCCGGACGCGTCGAGCGCGAGCGGCTGCTCGCTCGCTTCATGGCGAGCCAAGGCCGCGCGATGATCAGCCGCGCCGCGGACGATTGCCGCCGCGCAGGCGTCGAATTTCCGCACGAGCAAGCCGTGCAGCTGCAGCTCCTCGAGCACGTGGACGAGAGCCTCGCGCGTACGGCGATCGCGGCCCTCGGCCAAATCCTCGCCGCAGAGCCGCCCGCCAAACGCCCCATCCTCGAGCAACGCCTGCGCCGGCTCGAAGACGCCGCCGACGAAGAAGCGACGCGCTCGGCTGCGGCCGAGCTCCGGCGCGCGCTCCGCGGCTGAGCATGGACGAGCTCTCCGCGCGCGCGTTCGAGTCTCGATTTCGCGAGCTGGTCGCCGGCTTCGGTCGCGAGCGCGGCAACGACTCCTGCGTCGAGTGCGAGCGCTGCACCGCTTGCGCGCACTCGACGTTCTGTCGCGATTCCGAGCGGCTCGTGCGCTGTCACTTCTGCGTGCGCTGTGCGCTCTGCACGGACTCTTCGCATTGCCGCGGCTCGAAGGGTCTCATCGGCTGCCAGCATTGCATCGAGAGCGAAGGCTGCTCGTCGAGCTCGTACCTGATTCGCTGCGTGTCGCTCACGGGCTGTTCCTACTGCTTCGGCTGCGTGGGGCTCAGCCAGCGCGATTTTCACATCCTGAACGAGCCCTACGGGCGGCGCGACTACTTCGCGATCACGAAGCGCCTGACGCAGGAGCTCCGGCTCGGCTAGTCCAGAGCCTGGGGGCAGCGAGCCATGGCCGACAGCGTGCTCGAGACGCTCTGGAAGAACGCGCTCGACCACTGGGACAACGACGCCGCGCATCGCGCCTTCCTCGACCACTGCCAGAAGCACGGCCAGCTCGTCGAAGCCGCCGTTCGCTATCGAGGGATGAAAGGTGACCACGCGCGCGGCGCCGTCGCGGAGAAGAAGCTCGCCGCGATCACGGCTCTGGCGCTCGCACGGCTCGAGATCTCGCGCTCGCCCGACCGTCGAAAGCAGGGTCGCTGGGTCGGGCTCGTGCTCGTCGCCCTGTTCGTCGCCGCAACGATCGGCCTGTTGGCCTACCTCGGTCCGGTTCGTTAGACGGCGCTCGGGGCGGCTGAATTCTGGGTTGGACGTGGCAGAAAGGGACGAAAAATCCGCGGAATGCGGCGCGGATCTCGCCCGTTATGTCCGGGCCGATCGTCGATTCTGGCCGTTCACGCTTCGCAACTAGGCAAGCCTCGGGCTATAGAGCCCGAGCGAGTCAAGCCCGGATTCAAGCCGCGGAGGTTTCCCATGCATCGTCTCACTTTCCCCCTCGGAGCAATCGCCCTGCTCGCTGCGTGCGGTTCGGATCCGCCGCCCCCGCCGAAGGCACCGCCGCCCGCGCCGGCACCGACCGCGCAGGCGCCGCTACCGGAGAAGCCGGGCGACGTGCCGACCCGTTCGAACATCGCGATCGCCGACGACATCAAGAAGGCATGCGGCATCACGGACGCCGACGCGTACTTCGCGTACGACTCGGCCAACGTTCGCCCGCAGGATCAAGCCATCCTGCAAAAGCTCGCGCAGTGCTTCACGAGCGGACCGCTCAAGGGCCGCACGATGCGCCTCGTCGGTCACGCCGATCCGCGCGGCGACGAGGAGTACAACATGGTGCTCGCCGGGCGCCGCGCCGACAACGTGAAGGGCGCCATCGCGGGCGCCGGCCTCGACTCCGCCAAGATGGCCACGACATCACGCGGCGAGCTCGATGCCACGGGCACCGACGAAGCGGGCTGGGAACGCGATCGCCGCGTCGATATCATGCTCGGCAGCTGACAGCCGCCCTCCGCCGCGCTTGTCTTGAAATCGAATCACGATGGTTGAGCCGACCCCGAGCCCCCGAGCGCCCCTCGACCCGGTGTCGCTCGCCTTCCAGTCGTCGGGCGTGGTGCTCGGGGTGCTGCTGATTCTGCTGTCGGCCTCCGTCGCGGTTTGGTTCATCTGGTTTCTGAAGCTCGGCCAGCTCGCGCGCATGCGCTCGCGGAGCCATCGCTTCGAGCGCGAAGCGGCGGGCGTGTCGCGCCCGAACGATCTGGTCATGCTCGCGCGGCAGTACTCCGATTCCCCGGGCGGCCGCGTCGTGATCGAGCTCGGACGCCGGCAAGGGCAAGCGCTGTCGGGTGAGTTCTTGCTCGCGGTGGCCAAGCGCGCGATCGCCGCCGAGCAGCAGCGCGCGAGCATCCTGATGCCGACGCTCTCGAGCATCGCTTCGGCCTCGCCGTTCATCGGTCTGTTCGGGACGGTGTGGGGCATCATGGACGCGTTCTTGCGCATCGGCGTCGAGAAGAGCGCCTCCTTGCCGGTCGTCGCGCCCGCCATCGGCGAGGCATTGATTGCGACCGCGTTTGGCCTCGTCGCCGCGATCCCCGCGACCATTGGTTACAACTACGTCGACAAGAGAGTCGGCGATCTGCTCGAAGAGCTGTCCGCGTCGGCCGAAGGCTGGGTGGCGCTCCTGAAGGACGACGGACAAAGGCCGATTCCGCTCGGGCGCGCGGGCGCGTTTCCGGCGGTCGGCGGAGGGGAGTAACCGTGGGGCTCAGCGTCGGCTCGCGCGGGCGACGTGGGTTTCGCGACATCAACGTCACGCCGCTCGTCGACGTGATGCTCGTGCTTCTGATCGTGTTCATGGTGACGGCGCCGCTCCTCACGACGGGCCTGCGCATCGATTTGCCCGAGGTGAAAGCCGCACAGACGCCGGTGAAAGACGCGCGCTTGCTGATCTCGATCACCAAGCAGGAGCGCGTGCTTTTTGGTGAGGAGGACGTGACCTCCCGCATCGACCAGGCGCTGAAAGAGAATGCGCGCGTGCAGAAGGAGCGCGAGCTCTACATTCGCGCCGACAAGGACGCGCGCTACGGCATCGTGGCGACGGTCGTCGCGGCAGCACGCAACAGCGGCGTCGAGTCCCTGAACCTGCTCGTCGAGCCGGAGATCGAAGAAGAGAAGAAGTAGCCGATGGCGTCGCGCGCGCTCTACTCCACCGGCCTGAGCTCCCTTGCGACGCAAGACGTGCTCCTGGCGCTCGGCGGAGCGGGCCTCGTCGAAGCGGCGCTGTTCGCGCTTGCCGTGGCCGCCGGCGCAAGCTCCGCACACATCAAGCCAGCCGAGGAGACGAAGCCCGAGCCGATGCCGATCAAGGTGCAGCCGGTGCTCGACGACACGCCGCTCTTGAAGCTCGGCGGCAAGCAGAAGGCGAAGCTCCCCGAGATGTGGCGCAAACAGCCGCCCGTGCAGCGCTTCGAGGAGAAGAGCGCGCCTTCGTCGCAGGCCAAGAAGACGCCTGACGCGATCCCCACGAGCGCGCTCGCCAAGCCCGACGCGGGTCCTCCTCCGCCGCCCGATGCCGAGGTCGCGAAGCAAGTCGACCAAGTGCTGCTCGACGCCACGCCGGACGCCGCCCCGACCGTCGAGGGCGAGGGCCATCCCGACGGCGTCAAGGAAGGCACGGAGACGGATCCGCTGAAGGCGCGCGCGGTCTCTCAGTACAAGGCGAAGCTCACAGCCTGGTTCAACGCGCGCTTCTCGCCGCCGGAGCTCCCCTGCGAGGAGCTCAACAAGCTCTCCGCTTCCGTGAGCGTGAGCGTCGGCGGCGATCGCTCGGTCGGGGGCTTCACCGTCGGGCGCGCGAGCGGGAATGCCGACTTCGACGCGCGCGTACAAAGCACCATGCAAGGTGCGGTGGGGGCCGAGCTACCACCGCCGCCGCCGCTCTACCCCGACATCTTGGGGACGAGTCTCAACATCCGCCTCGCGAGGGTCGAAAAATGCGAATGACGTTCGGTGCCCGAAAGCTCGTCCTCACGCTCGGGCTCGCGCTCGCGGCACTTCTCGGCTCGGCCGCCGCCGACGCCCAGTCGCCGCCGGCGCCGACGCAAAACACGCCGCCACCGGCCGACGAAAGCGCGCTCGGCGAGCTTTTGGTGACGGGCCACAAGGCGGACAAGCTGCCGCGCATCGCCATCCTGCCGTCGCTTTCCGCCGATCTCGAGGACGTGATCGTGCGCTCGGTCGTGCGCCGCGACATCGAGCTCACGGGCTTGTTCGAGCTGATTCCGGATTCGAAGGCGCCCGTGGGGCTCTACTCGTTCGACGATCCGGTCGACGTGCCGGAGTGGCAGAAGCTCGGCGCCGAAGCGATCGTGAAGGTCGCGGCACGCCCCAAAGGCAAGCAGGCCGAGGTCTACGGCCTCGCGTACTTCTTGAACGTCGGGAAAGAACCCGTCTACTCCAAGAAGATCACGGTCGATAAGACCGACGTGCGCGTCACGGCCCATCGCATCACGGATGCTCTGCTCGGTGCGCTCACGGGGCGACCGGGCGGCTTTGCGAGCCAGCTCGCGTTCGCGGCGCGCTGGACCAAGAACCAGCGGGTTTTCCGGCTCGACGCCGATGGGCAGAGCCTCACGCCGCTGACGGAAGCCGCCGATTTCGCGATCGCCCCGATGTGGGGTCCGAACGGCAGCCTCTACTTCTCCTCGAGCCACGACTTCTCGCCGTTCGGGCTGTTTCAGCTCGCGAACGGCAGCATCAAGCCCGTGACGGTGCCGTTCAAGACGTCAGTCTACGGCGTCGCGTTCAACAAGGACTACACGAAGATGGCCGTCGCCGTCGCCGAGGGCGGCCGGAGCACCATCTACGTCGGGCTCGCCGACGGCACCGGCATGACCAAAGCGTCCACGACGGAGCTCGCGACGCACCCCGTGTTCAGCCCCACCGGCAAGCTTGCCTGGATCGGCGGCGACGCGGCGCACGGCTCGACGCGTGTGTACGTCGACGGCAAAGCGGTTTCGCCGTCCGGCTTCGGTGCCTCGGCGCCCACGTTCTGCGATACGGAAGACGGCGTCCGGCTCGTGTACTCGGTCGGCGTCGGCAACGATCAGCGCGACTTGGTGATGTCGGACGATCAGGGCCGCGGCATGTCGCGCCTGACGCAGGGCCAGGGCTCGAACACGTTCCCGGCGTGCAGCCCCGACGGCCGTCTGCTCGCGTTCTTCTCCACGCGCAAAGAGCAACCGGGCATCTACATGATGTCACTCAAGCGCTTCACGACGCAGCTCCTCACCTCGAAGATCGGTGAGTCCCTGCGCTGGGCGGCGTTGCCGCCGACGAAGTAGGCCACGGTGGCGGAGCGCGACGCATACACGAAGGCCGGCGTCGACTACGGCGTCATCGATCCGGGCAAGCTGCTCGCGCAGCGCACGGCGCTCGCGACGGCGAAGAACCTCGCGCCGCACGGCGTGCAGGAGCTCGAGGAGAGCCGCGGCGAGAGCGCGTACGTGCTCGATCTCGGCGATCGGCTGATTGCGACGGTGACCGAGGCGCTGGGCACGAAGAATCTCGTGGCGGACGCCGTGGCTCCGCTCCTCGGACGGAGCTTCTACGACGCCATCGCGCGCGACACCGTCGCGACGATCGTGAACGACCTCATCACGGTCGGCGCGCGGCCGCTCTGCATGACGGCGTATTGGGGCGCCGGCAGCTCGGATTGGTTCGAGAATCAGGGCCGCCTCGCCGATCTCGTTCGCGGCTGGGGCGCGGCGTGCGACGACGCCGGCTGCGCCTGGGGTGGCGGCGAAACGCAGGTGCTAAAGACCATGATCGAGCCCGGCACGGTGGTGCTCGGCGGCTCCGCAGTCGGCACGATCGCGCGCCGCGAGGAGCTCCTGCTCGGCTCGCGCGTCGCCGCGGGCGACCGCATCTTGATCGCCCCCTCGACGGGCATCCACACGAACGGCCTCACGCTCGCGCGTGATCTCGCCGCGCGCGCCCCGAACGGCTACCGCACGCTGCTCCCCGGCGACGCGCAAGGCCGCTCGCTCGGCGAGGCGCTGCTCGATCCCACGCCGCTCTACGCGCGTCTCGTCGCCGCTCTGCTCGACGGCGGCGTCGAGCTTCACTACGCCGTGCACGTGACCGGCCACGGCTGGCGCAAGCTGATGCGCGCGAGTCAGGCGCTGAGCTACGTCGTGGAGGCGCTGCCTCCTATCCCACCGGTCCTCGCGTATCTCGTCGAAGCGGCCGGCATGAAGACGGCGGAGGCGTACGGCACGTTCAACATGGGGGCCGGATTCGCCTGCTACGTGACCGCGAAATCGGCCGAGCGCGCCCGCGAAATCGCCGCTCTCGCGGGGACGCCGCTGCTCGATGCCGGGCACGTTGCGAGCGGCCCGCGCCGCGTGGTGCTCGAGCCGCTCGGGCTCACGTTCGAAGGCGAAAGCCTGGCAATCCGCTGAACGACTGGCGTCGCAAGCGGCTAGCCGAGCGCGGCGCCGAGCGCCATGGCGAGCTCGACCTTGCCGGTCATCGTGAGCTTGCCTTCCATCAAGAGCTCGAACGCGTTGCGCGAGCCACTCTGAATCGCCCACAGGTCCTCGAGCGCGCAGGCGAGCTCGCAGTCCGGTGCGTCGAGCTTCGGCGCCGCGGAGCCGAGCGTGATGACGAGACGGTGCGTGACGCCGGCAGCGCCCGTGAGCACGAGCGCCACGGAACCGGTCGCCTCGCGCAGGAGACGAGCGCGATCCGCGTCGACCGTGAGGACGCGCGCCGCGACGAGCCGCTGCTCGACGCTCGCTGCGCTGCCGAGACGCTCGGCGCCTCCGACGACCACGGGCACGAAATCGTCGGCGGCGATGGTGATCCTCACGAGCGCATCCGCGGCAGCACCCGCCGTGACGCGCACTTCGCCCTGCTCCAAACCGAGCGACCAGGCGCCGCCCGGAGTGACCTCGAACACGACCGAACCGACCGACGAGCGGTCGCCGAGCGTGCCCTTCAGCCGCGCGAGCTCCGCGGGCACGTACTCGTTGAAAAAGCGCTCCGGGGAGCCGGGGATCGCGCTCATCGCGGGCGCCTGGGCGGGCTCAGCCGCCCTTCATCAGCTCGCTGATGAGGTGGGTCTCGAGCGCTCCGAGCAGGCCGAATTGCACGCCGAAGCCTCCGGGCTTGGTCCAGCGAACCACGGCGGGGAGGCTCACGTCTTTCTTCGCGCCCGGGAGGCGGCCTACGATCGTCAGGGCCGTTCCGAACGCCGGCTGCTCCCGCGACTCCAAGAACATGCCCCCGACGCTGATGTCTTTACCGTGGGCCTCGAAGCGCTGCACGGTCGCTCCCTCGCACGCGACGGTCATGTCGATGGGAACTCTCGCGTGAAGGCGTTTGTCTTCCAAGCAGAACCTCGATTCCCGGTCTTGCAACCGAAAGCCGACTAGCTCTTGACTCTTCAGCGGATCCTCGAGGGTGTCAAGCGCAGCGCCAAGGGCGGCATCGTTCTCGTGGGCGTCGCGCTCGTCGGCGTCGCGGCAGCGCTCGCGGCACCGCGCGCGACGGAACCGACGCTCGCGTTCGAGCTTCCCGTGCCGCTCCCGAACCACGCGCGCCTGCGCGAAATCGTTGCGAGCGAGCGCGTGCGTGCGAGCGAGGCACGACGCCACACGCTCGCGTTCCCGGTGCGGGCGGTCGGCGAGACGATTCGGCGCATCGGCCGTGCAGCGGCGGAACCGGGGGGCAACCCCGATGCGAAGCTCACCGAGCTGCGACTCCAAACCGTGCGCGCGCTCAAAGAAAGCGGGACGGCGGAGCTGCTCGCGCTCCGCGCCGTTCAGGCGGGTTTTTTCGTCAACGCTTGCCACGACGCGGTGCTTTCCGGCGGTGCGAGCAGCGAGCTCATCGAGCTCGGCGGCGATTTCTGGCAGCTCGCACGCGCGAGCGAGTGGCTCGGGCTCGACGTCCCCGGCCTCACCGACGACGAGCTCGCGCTCTTGTTTCGCAGCCGCTGGAACGAGCTGACGGGCCTGATGCGACACCCCGCCTTCGTCGCGAGCCTCGACGAGCAGCGCGCACGCTACGCGCTGCTCCTGCGGCTACCGGCGGGCGCCGATGCGTCCGCGCGCATCGAGCATCAGCTCGGATACGTCAGCGCCCTCGAGACGGTCGACCACGACTACCCGGCCACGTTCGCACGCGGCGTTCTGCTCTACCGGGCTCGGTCCTACGATGCCTCCGTGGCAGCATTTCGCGCCCACCTCGCCGCCCGGCGCGACGGCCCCTGGTCGCTCCGCGCCGGCAATCACCTGCTCGCCGCACTCGCCCTCGCGAGCGACTCCGAGTAGCGGGCGCGCCCTTCCGTACTAGAACCTCCGCCCCCCGATGTTCGAGCTACCGAGCGATCGCCGCCTGATCTCGGTCGCGGACGGTGCCCGCGAGGCGCTCGCGACGCGCAACGGCTTTGCCGTCGTGGGCGCGGCTGGCTCGGGGGCGGCGCTCCTCGCGCGCGCCTTGCTCGCAGAGGGGGCAAGCCACGTGCTCTACGTCGCTCCGCAACACGAGGGCGCGCTGCGCGCCGCAGAGGACCTGCGCGCGCTCGCCTGGCTGAGCGTGCCCGGTGTCGCCCCCGTTCCCGACGAGCCGCCGCCGCTCCTCCTCACGACCAGCGAGACGAGCCCCTACGCCGACGTCCACCCCGATCGCCGCCAGGCGATGCAGCGCGCGGCCGCCCTCTTCACGATCGCGCGTGGACTGCCGTGGCGCGCAGCGGTGGCGACCCCGGGCTCGCTCCTGCGCCGCGCGGCTCCGCCCGAGGCGCTCGTACGTGCCGGCCTCGAGCTCGCGACGGACGCCGAGCTGGATCTCGAGCGCACCGCCCAGCTTTTGACGGCCGCGGGCTATCTCCGCACCCCCGTCGTCGAGGATCCGGGCGGCTTCGCGATCCGTGGCGGCGTCGTCGACGTGTGGCCGGCCAACGCGACCGAGCCGCTCCGGCTCGAGCTTTTGGGCGACATGATCCTGTCGATCAAGCGCTTCGACCCGGAGACGCAGCGCACCACCGGCGCGGTTCGATCGGCGTGGCTTCCTCCCGCGCGCGAAGCGATCCTCGCTGCCGACGCGGTCGAGAGTGCGCGCCGCTCGCTGCGCCATCTGTGCGACGAGGCGAGCTTCCCTTCGACCAAGGCCCGCGCGCTGATCGACGATCTCGTGTTCGGGCGCTCGTTCTTCGGGAGCGAGGGTTACCTGCCGGCGTTTTACGAGCTCGTGCCGTTGCTCTCGTACCTCCCGCCCGGCGCCGCGATCGTCATCGAGGACCCACCGGCCGTCGCGCGCGCCCTCGTGCAGGAGCTCGAGCAAGCGGCGCGCGCCGAGGCGGCACGCGGCTCACAGCCGCATTTCCCCGTCGCGGCGCTGTTCGCGGATCTGGCCGACGTGGAGCGGGGACTGGACGGCCGCGTCTGGGTCGGCGCGCACCGCACGGGCGTCGTGGGCGCGGGCGCGACGGATCTCGTCGCGCGGCTCGAATCGGCTCCGGCCGACGCCCCCTCGCTCGCTCAAGACGATCACGCGGAGCTCGCCCGCGCGGTGAAGCTCGCGCGCACCGCGCAGGGCAAGCACGCCGCGCTCGAGCCGCTCGTCGAGCGCATTCGCGCCTGGCAGGAGCAGGGGTTGAACGTCGTGCCTGTCGCCAAGACGGCGACGCAAGCCGAGCGCATCAAGACGCTGCTCTCGCATCGCGGCGTCGAGCTCGACGTGACGGTTGCCCCGCTCGGGCGCGGCTGCGTCGCTCCGCTCGAGCAGCTCGTGCTCGTGACGGACGAGGAGATCTTCGGCCCGCGAGCTCTGCGCGCGCCGGCCAAACGGACCTCGACGCGAGCGCTGCTCGAGGATTTGCGTGCCCTTTCGCCCGGGGATTTCGTCGTGCACGTCGAGCACGGCATCGGCAAATACGTCGGGCTCGAACGGCGCGAGGTCGCCGGCGTGGGGCTCGAGCTCATCGTCGTCGCCTACGCCGGGGGCGACAAACTGTTCCTCCCCGTCTATCGCCTGAACCAGATCCAGAAGTACTCGGGCGGCGACGGGGCGCCGAAGCTCGATCGCCTGGGCGGGCAAACCTTCGCGAAGACGAAGCAGAGCGTCGAGCGCCGCGTGCGGCAGATGGCCGACGAGCTCTTGCGCCTGTACGCCGAGCGCGCAGCCCTCGTCAAGGAAGCGGTCGCCGCGCCGGACGACGACTACCGCACCTTCGAAGCCAGCTTCCCGTTCGAGGAGACGCGCGATCAGGCCGCTGCGATCGGCGAGGTGCTGAAGGATCTCGAGAGCACCAAGGTGATGGATCGCTTGGTGTGCGGCGACGTGGGCTTCGGCAAAACCGAGGTCGCCCTGCGCGCGGCGTTCTTGATGGCGCAGAGCGGACGGCAGGTGGCCGTCCTCTGCCCGACCACCGTGCTCGCGCAGCAGCATTTCCAGACATTTTCGCAGCGTTTTGCGGACTGGCCGATCAACGTCCGTGCGCTGAGCCGCTTCTCGACCAAGAGCGAGCAGGTCGAAACGGTCGTCGGCTTGAAAGACGGCAAAGTAGACGTCGTCGTCGGCACGCATCGCTTGCTGTCGAAGGACGTCCACTACAAGCACCTCGGGCTCCTGGTGGTGGACGAAGAGCAGCGCTTCGGCGTGAGCCACAAGGAGCGCATCAAGCAGCTGCGCGCGAGCGTCGACGTGCTCACGCTGAGCGCCACGCCCATCCCGCGCACGCTGCAGCTCGCCGTGGGCGGCCTGCGCGACATGTCCATCATCGCGACCCCTCCGCTCGACCGCCGCACGATTCGCACGATCACGAGCCAGTTCGATCCGACGCTCGTCAAAGACGCCGTGGAGCAAGAGCTCGCGCGCGGCGGCCAGGTTTTCTACGTCTACAACCGCGTCGAAGGCATCTACGAGCGCGCGGCGCGCCTCCAGGAGCTCGTCCCGGGAGCACGCATCGCCGTCGCCCACGGCAAGCTCACGGAGGATCTGCTCGAGCGCACGATGGTCGGCTTCGTGGGCGGCGAATACGACGTGCTGGTCGCGACCGCCATCATCGAGAGCGGTCTCGACATCCCGCGCGCCAACACCATCATCATCGACCGCGCCGACATGCTCGGGCTCTCGCAGCTTTATCAGCTGCGCGGTCGCGTGGGGCGCGCGCGCGAGCGTGCTTACTGCTACCTGCTCGTGCCGCCACCGAGCCAGCTCAGCGACGAAGCGCGCCAGCGGCTCGAGGCGCTCGAGCGCTTCAGCGAGCTCGGCTCCGGCTTCCACCTCGCGACGCTCGACATGGAGCTGCGCGGCACGGGCGACGTGCTCGGCGCGGAGCAGAGCGGATTCGAAGCGAGCGTCGGCTTCGAGCTCTTTTGCCGCATGCTGGAGGAAGCGACGCGCGAGCTGCGTGGCGAAACGGTGGTGCACGAGGTCGAGCCCGAGCTCCACTTCGACGTCGAGGCACTGCTCGCGACCGAGTACGTGGCCGAGGTCGGCGTGCGGCTTTCCCTCTACAAGCGCTTCGCGAGCGCCGCCGACGAGGCGGAGGTGGACGATCTCGCCCAGGAGCTCGAGAACCGCTTCGGCCAGCCGCCGCTCGAAGCGCGCCGCTTCGTCGAGCTGATGCGGCTCAAGTGCGAGCTCCGGCGCCTGCGCGTGCTGGGCTGTGAAGCCACCGCCAAGAGCGTGAGCTTGCACCTGCGCGACGATACGCCGCTCGATCCCCTGAAGGTGCGCGAGCTCGTGGGGCGCAAGCGCTCGCCCTACAAGCTGACGCCGGAAGGGCGCCTCACGCGGCGCCTGCTCGAGAACGAAGCCGCCGCGGACGGCCTCGTCCTCGCGGCGAAGACGCTCGAGGAGCTCGCCGCCTGCGTGACCACGACGTCGGCGTAGCGTCCCGAGCGCGCCCGCGCCCCAGCGCCCGAATACGCCCTCAGCGCCCCGACTTGCGCTGCTCGAGGGTGCGCGACTCGTCGATCAAGCGCTCGTAGATGCGCCGAATCGTATCCGGCTCGAGGGGCGGCTGAGCGAGCGCCGTCAAACGCTCGAGCATGCGGCGCTCGCGCTCCGGATCGTAGATGGCGAGGCCGTGCCGCGCCTTGTACGCGCCCACCTGCAGCACGAGCCGTACGCGCTCGTGAATCAACTCGAGCAGGCGCGTATCCACCTGGTCGATCTGCCGACGCAACTCGTCGAGTTCGGTCTCGCTCACGGGCGCTCAGTCTAGTACCACGGCCCGCCCGCGGGACGACCCCGTTTTCGCCGCTAGCGGACCAGGGTGTCGCAGCCGTAGTCGGCGCGCGCGTCGAGGACGGCGCCCGACCGGAGAGCGTCGCAGGCGTCGCCGTTCACCTGGATCCGGGTGTCGCCATCCCACGACCAGCCGTTGTCCGGATCGGCCTCGACAATCTTGCCGTCGAAGTAGACGTTGACCTTGTCGGGGTCTAGCGGTGCCTCCTCCAGCTCGATCGAGCAACGGATCGCGAGACCCGAGCCGATGGAGTAGAGCGCCGTCTCGAGCTCGTCCTGATCGCCCACGTCGTAGTAGGCGGACGCCTCGCCCTCGCGTGCGGCGCCGCCCGCCTCGGCCATGCGATTGAGCACGTCCGCGAAGAGCTCCGTGCCCGGGAGGCCGATCACGTAGGTCGGGATCCCGTGCTCGGCGAGCCGCTCGAGCTGACGCACGGTCTCCGCCGAATCGACGCAGTTGCCCTGAACACCATCGCCGAATAGCAGGGGATCGCAGCAGTTCACCGACCCCGAGCAGCGCGTGCTGCCGATGCTCTGCGCCGCAATGTTGAGCCCACATTCGTCGGCCTCGCACACCGCGTCCAGGTTGCAGTTCGGGGCGCCGTCGGTGAGGAGCACGAGGTACGTCTTGCCAGCGAGCTCCGTGAGCTCCGGCACGAGCGCCGAGAGCGCCGCCGAGGTCGGTGTGTTCCCTTTGGGCGTGTAGTTGCCGAGCACCGTCAGGCGGTGGCTGAGCTCCGGATCGATCTGCCCGGTGCACGACGGCGGCGCACCGAGCGTCGGCTCGAGCACCTCGCGCGAGGTGCTGCACACGTCGTCCTCCGAGCTCTCGGGATAGATCGCGATGCCGTAACGCACGCGATGACCGATCGCGCTAAGGACGTCGGTGATCACGTTCCGCGCCATGTGATACTTGTCGTAGTGCGAGCCGTCCGGAACCTCCTGCATGCTCCCGGAGCGATCGATGAGGAAGTAGAGGTTCGGCGGGTTCTGCCGCTCGTGCAGGAACGTGTCGCCGCAGTAGTCGCCGCCGCACTCGACGGGCGGGGGGTCGATCAGCGACGCGTCGGGGTCGCTGCCCGGCCGCGAGGTCCCCACGAGGTTTTTCGGGTCGGGCCGCCCCTCGCCCGACGTGCACGCGACGGCGTAGAGGAGTCCGAATGTCCCCAAAGCTCGCTTCACGGAACATGATTCTAGCCCCTCGCTAGTGGCGCCGCACCTCCCACCGTGTGGGAGAGCCCACTTCGATGCTACTCACAGGGCCCGTGCCTCGGCGGGTGCTCGACGCCATCACGACCGTGTGCGCTCTCTGCGCGTGCTTCTTTTTGGTGCTCGGTCTCAAAGACACGCCGCGCGTCGCCGTCGATCTCGCCGCGTTGCCGATCCCGCTGCCTGCCGCCGCCCGCACCGCCGTGCTCCGCGTGCTCGCGACGACGGACACCGGTCGCCTCAGGGATGCGACGGCGCACGTGTACTGGGAGCACGGCGCCGTCGAGTACCGCGTGGGCTCGGCACCGTTGAGCGACGGGCAAGCGACGCTCCGTGAGCTGCCGGAAGGTGCCGTCTGGGTGCTCGTCGAGGCGCCGGGCTTCGCGCGCGTCGCACGCGCCGTCGAGCTCGGTCCGCTCGAAACCGAGCTCAGCGTCACGCTCGTGCCCGAAGCGACGCTCAAGGTGCGCGTCACGGACGAGCGCGGCGCCCCCATCGCCAGCGCCACCGTCCTCGTGTCCGCGGACGATCCGCTCCCGTTCGGCGCGCTCACGAGCGAAAAGGGCGAGGCCGCGGTCACGCGGCTGCCAGCAGCGCCGTGGACCGTCAACGTCACCGCGCGCGGCTACGAGTCCGCCGAGCGAGCGGGCGTGAAGGGGCCGGTCACGCTCTCCCTGCGACGGCTCGGCTCGATCGACGTGCGCGTCACGCACCGGGACGGAAAGCCCGCCCCGCGAGCCTCCGTCTCGATTGCGGGCTCGAGCCTCTGGCCGGCGCGGCGCACGCTCGCGGACGAAGCGGGACATTGCCGCATCGCCGGGCTCCTCGCGGGCGCTTACGATCTGGCGGCGACGCTCGGCGGCGACGTGTCGGAGCCGCTCCTCGGCTATAACCTCGAGCGCGGCGCCGACGTCGCGGTGACGCTGGTGCTCGAGCCCGGGCGCTTCGTCACGGCCGTCGTCACGGATGGCGACGGCGAGGCCCCTGGACTCGTCCCGCGCGCGGACGTGGTGCTCACGCCCGGCGGAGTGGGCTCGTTTCCGCTGCTCGGCCGCACGGGCGCGAACGGCCGCGTGACGCTCGGGCCGATCGGGCGCGGTCCGGCGACGCTCGGTGCCCGCGCGGACGGCTTCGTGTCGAGCGCGCTCGTTGCCGTACCCGCGGGCACGAACGAGCCCGTGACGGTCCCGCTGCTCCGCGGCGGCACGCTCGCGGGGGACGTCGTCGACGCGCGCGGCTTCCCCGTCGAGGGCGCGAGCATCGACGTCGTCGGCAGCGACACCTTCGGCTTGCCGGTGTCCGACTCGCCGCTCACGGCCGCGTTCCGCAACACGCACTTCGACTGGGCTCTCACGGGCCCGGCGCCGCTCGTCCCGGCCGGGGAGCTCGGCGTCGTGCCCGGTCCCGTGCCGCCCATCCCGCCGCCCGGCGCGCGCCTCACGCCCGGCGCCGATCCGTGGACACTCGCGGAGATCCCCGCGCCCGTCGTCGAAGCCTGGGTCACGAACCGCAACGGCACCTTCACGGCGCGCCCCGTCACACCCGGGCGAGTCCACGCCGTCGCGCGCCACCCGGACTACGTCGAGGGCTCGAGCCAGAGCGTGACGCTCGGACCGGGCGGCGA
>DATMCL010000553.1:0-6468 GCA_035558375.1 Polyangiaceae bacterium | reverse complement strand
CGTGAAGCCGCCGTAGCCCTCGGCGAAGAAGCCGAAGTGGCTCACGCCGAGCGTGAGACCGTCGAACCGGGCAAACCGCGCGGCCCCTCCCGCGATTTGTTGGCGCCCCAATCGAGCCCAGCCAGGACCGGCGTCGAGCCGCACGTTCGCGGTCTGGATGTCGCCGTCGAAGGGGCGCTGCATGCTCGACTCGGTCGGCCAGAGCCGCCCCCAGGCCGCGAACTCGACGCCAATCGCGTCCTTTTGCCAGGGCGCGTCCACGTCGCGCGCGCTCGCGAACAGGTACTCGTGCACGGGGACGGCCGTTTCCGTAGGCACCTGCGCGCCGTTCTGACCGGGCACGAGGGCCTGACGGTAGAGCTGAACGAAGGTCTCGCTTTGCCCGAGGACGGTGAAGCGATCCGGCGCGTCTGTCCCCGTCTTGTCCTTGGCCGCGGGCGGAGTGGGGCGGTCCTGGGCCGCGAGCGGACGCGCCGCGAGCAGCGTCAGCGCGACGACGCTCGGTGCGCTCGCGAGCAGAGGACGACCGACCCAGCGCATGCCCTCCCGAGACGGTTAGTGCCTTCACGCCAAAGGTGCAATCCCGAACCGCTCTGCATGCTAAGCCGGCAAGGGGTCCTCCCGGTGCCGTCCCGAAGCATTCTCGTCATCAACTGCGGCAGCTCCTCGCTGAAGCTCGCGCTCGTGGAACCCGAGACCGGCAACGTGCAGAGCCACGGTCTCGCTGAGCGGCTCGGTACCGCTCAGGCTTCGTTCCGGATAGACGAGCGCGCCGCGGCGCCACTCGGGGCGGAGGCCGGCCACGCCGAGGCCCTCGACCGCATGCTCACCGAGCTAGGCCCCGGCTCCGTGGCGGCTGTCGGACACCGCGTCGTTCACGGCGGCGAAGCCTTCTCGGACAGCGTCGTGCTCGACGACGCTGCCATCGCTCGCATCGAGGCCTGCTCGGAGCTCGCTCCCCTGCACAACCCCGGGAACCTGCGCGGCATCCGCGCGGCGCTCGAGCGCTACCCGACGCTCGCCCACGTCGCCGTCTTCGACACCGCGTTCCACCACACGTTGCCGCCGAAGGCGTACCTCTACGCCATCCCCTACGAGCTTTACCAAAAGCACAAGATCCGTCGCTACGGCTTTCACGGCACGAGCCACCGGTACGTCGCGGGCGAAGCCGCGCGTCGTCTCGGCAAGCCTGCGGCAGAGGTAGAGCTCGTGACGGCGCATCTCGGGAACGGCTGCAGCGCGGCGGCCGTGCGCGGCGGGCAGAGCGTCGACACGACGATGGGCCTCACGCCGCTCGAGGGGCTCGTCATGGGCACGCGCTCGGGCGACGTCGACCCGAATTTGCACGAATTCTTGGCCGAACATAGCCGTCGCTCCCTCGGCGAGGTCACCGATCTCTTGAATCGGCAGAGCGGGCTCCTCGGCCTCTCGGGCTCGAGCAACGACATGCGCACGCTGCTCGCCGCAAGCGCACGCGGCGACGCTCGCGCCAAAATCGCGATCGACGTCTTCTGCTACCGGCTCGCCAAAGCGATCCTCGGCCTCGGCGCGGCGCTCGATCGGATCGACGCGCTGGTCTTCACGGGCGGCATCGGGGAGCACGCCGCGCCGGTTCGCGCGCAGACGCTCGCGGAGCTACGCCTGCTCGAGCCGGTGCTCGACGCCGCGCTCAACGCCGAGCACGGCGCAAGCAGCAACGGGCGCATCACGCAGGAGCGCTCGAAGCTCCGCGCCCTCGTCGTCCCGACCAACGAGGAGCTCGTGATTGCGCGCGAGACTGCGCGGCTCGCGTTCACCGCCTAGCCCCCCGAGTCCCAGACATGCCCCACACGCTGTACCTCGTTCCGAGCGGTCCCGGCGCCGGCCTCACGTCGATCGCGCTCGGCCTCGTGCGCGCCCTCGACAATCGCGGCATCCGCGTCGCCTTCTTGAAGCCCATCGGACAGTCGACCGGGAAGGATCACGGCCCCGAGCGCTCGACCTACTTCGTGCGCCAGACCTCCGCGCTCGAGCCGGCCGTGCCGATCCCGCTCGAGGAGGCGCGCCGCCTGGCGGCGACGGGCCACACCGACGAGCTCCTCGAGCGCGTGATGCAGGCGTTTCACGGCTCGGCGCGCGATGCCGACGTGGTCATCGTCGAGGGCCTGGTCGACATGCACGAGACCTCGGGAGAGGGCGAGCTCAACGAGCTCGTGGTGCGCACGCTGAGCGCGGAGGTCATCCTCGTCGGCGCGCTGGGCGCGACACCACTCGACGAGTTCGAGGCGCACCTCCACTGGGCGGCCCGCCGCTACGGCGGGCTCAAGGGCGGCAAGGTGATCGCCGCGATCGTGAACCGTGTACGCCCGAGCGAGCAGAATTCCCGCCCGAGCGGCTACAGCGAGCCCCCCGCGCCCGCGAATCCCCTCACCCTTCCCGAGCTCGAGGTGATCGGCGTGGTGCCCGAGAATCCAGAGCTGCTTTCGTACCGCACGAGCGACGTCGCTCGCCACCTCGGCGCCACGGTCGTCCACCAGGGCGAGCTCGCCGAGCGGCGCGTGAAGAAGATCGCCGTGCTGGCCCGCACCGTGCCGAACCTCGTGAGCACGCTCACGGCCGGCGCGCTGCTCGTCACGCCGGGCGATCGGACGGACGTCGTCCTCGCCGTGGCGCTCGCCGCCCTGAACAAGGTGCCGATCGCGGGCCTCGTGCTCACGGGCGGCTACGAGCTTCCGCCCCGCGTCGTCGAGCTCATCCGCCCCGCGCTCGAGACGGGCCTACCGATCCTGAGCGTCCCGAGCGACAGCTGGGACACGGTGCAGACCCTCTCGCAGCTCTCGGGTGAAATCCCGATCGACGATCTCGAGCGCGCCGAGCGCGTGATGGATTTCGTCGCCAAGCACGTCGACGCGGACTGGCTCGCGCGGCACGCGGCGCTCCCGCTCGAGGTGCGCCTCTCGCCGGCGGCGTTCTGCTACCGGCTCACCGAAGCGGCGCGCGCCTTGAACAAGCGCATCGTGCTCCCCGAGGGCGACGAGCCGCGCACGGTGCAGGCCGCGGCCATCTGCGCCGAGCGCGGGATCGCGCGCTGCGTGCTGCTCGGTGACCCGCACGCGATCCAGCACGTGGCCGGCGCTCACGGCGTGCTCCTGCCGCCGAGTGTCGAAATCATCGATCCACGCGCGATTCGCGCACGCTACGTCGCCCCCTTGGTCGAGCTCCGGAAGAAGAAGGGGCTCACCGCGCACCAAGCGGCCGAGCTCCTCGAGGACAACGTCTGGCTCGGCACGATGATGCTCGAGCGCGGCGAGGTCGACGGGCTCGTTTCGGGCGCCGTGCACTCGACCGCGAACACCATTCGCCCCGCGCTCCAGATCATCAAGACGAGCCCGGGGGCCAAGGTCGTCTCGTCGGTCTTCTTCATGTGCTTGCCGGAGCAGGTCGTCGTTTACGGCGACTGCGCGGTGATCCCCGAGCCGGACGCGGAGACGCTTGCCGACATCGCAATCCAGAGCGCCGACTCCGCCCTGCGCTTCGGGTTGCCGGCCCGCGTCGCGATGATCAGCTACTCGACCGGGGAATCCGGCTCCGGAGAAGACGTGGACAAAGTGCGCGCCGCCACGCGCCGCGCGCGCGAGCTGCGGCCCGAGCTCGCCCTCGACGGACCGCTCCAATACGACGCCGCCGCCATCCCCGACGTGGCGCGCACCAAGGCACCCGACAGCCCCGTCGCCGGCAGGGCCACGGTGTTCGTCTTCCCCGATCTCAACACGGGCAACACCACCTACAAGGCCGTGCAGCGGAGCGCGCACGTCGTAAGCATCGGCCCGATGCTGCAGGGCCTCCGCCGCCCCGTGAACGATCTTTCACGCGGCGCGCTCGTCGAGGACATCGTGTACACGATCGCCCTCACGGCGATTCAGGCGGGGGACCAGCCGGTGGGCTCGAAAGTACGGCACGACCGACCACGAGCGTGAGCACGCCGGACAGCGCGCTCGCCCCGAGCACGCCGAGCTTCGCCGCGTCCAAGAGCGGCCCCTCCTGAAATGCGAGCTCGGCGACGAAGAGCGCCATCGTGAAGCCGACCCCCGCGACGATGCCGACTACCAGGACGTGCAGGCGCCCAAAGCCCGCCGGCAACGTGCCGAGGCCCGTGCGCAGCACGAGGGACGTCGCGAGCGCTACACCGAGCGGCTTGCCCACGACGAGCCCGAGCCCGACGCCGAGCACCACGCCGCGCGACACCTCGTTCGGCTCGAACCCCGCGAGCGTGACGCCCGCGTTCGCGAGCGCGAAGAGGGGCATGATCCCAAACGCGACCCAGGGATGCAGCGCGTGAATCAGCGCGTCGGCGGGCGACAGAGTTTCTCCCTCCGCGGCCGCGCTCGGCCATACGGTCACGGGCGTCACGAGCCCGAGCGCGACCCCGGCGATGGTCGGATGCACGCCCGCCGCGTACGTCCCGCCCCACGTGACGACCGCGGGCACCACGTACGCGAGCTTCCGGCGCACGCCAAGCTGCTTGAGTAGGACGACGACGCCGAAGCCCGTGAGCGCGACGGCAACCCCCGTGAGCGAGATCCCCGACGAGTACGCGAAGGCGATGACGAGGATCGCCCCGATGTCATCGATGATCGCGATCGCGAGCAAGAGCATGCGAAGCGCCGAAGGCACGCGCGAGCCGAGCAGTGCGAGAATCCCGACGGCGAACGCGATGTCGGTCGCCATGGGCACTCCCCAGCCGTGTTGCGATTCGGGCCGGCTTGCACAAGCGAGGTAAAGCCCCGCCGGCACGAGCATGCCGCCGAGCGCGGCGGCCGTGGGCACGACGGCGCGCTTCCATTCGGACAGCTCCCCGGCGTGCATCTCGCGACGGATCTCGAGTCCGACCACGAAGAAAAACAGCACCATCAGACCGTCGTTCACCCACCAGGAGAGCGACCGCTCGAAGGCGAAGTCGTGAACACTCAGGCGCAGCGGAAACGTCTGAACGCGGTGGTAGATGCCCGCCGCCGGCGAGTTCGCGAACCCGAGCGCGACGAGGGCCGCGACGAGCAACACGACGCCGCTCGCCGCTTCGGTCTTCAAGAAGGCTTCGATGTGCCCTCGCACGCGCGCCGCTCGGCTCATTCGTCGTCTCCCTCGCCCCTGCAGCGAGGCGTCGTTTTCATACGCCGAAACAGGGCCAAATGGGCGGGGTTTTCGCCAGAAACGCATTGACAACCCGCCGGCCTCACGTAAAGGTCCGAGCCCGGCAGCGGTCCATGGACTTCCGGTCATGGGCGCACGCCGGCCGAGGTGAGCAGGGACTCCCCTGGCCTCGGTCCGCGATCCTTCTGGTCGCGCAACGAGGTCACGAAAATAATGCGCCAGCCGATACGCTCGCTCCTCGCAGCGTCCCTCATCGTTCTCGCCGCTCCCGCTTGCAAGAAGGAGGAGGAGCAGAAGGCGGCCGCTCCAGCGCCGGTATTCCCGGTGAAGGTGGCCGAGGTCGTCGCACGCGACGTGCCGATCTTCTCCGAAGCGGTCGGTCAGACGCGCGGCAACGAAGAGATCGAGATCTCGGCGCGCGTCGAGGGCTTCCTCGAGACGATGAACTTCAAGGAAGGCACCTTCGTGAAGAAGGGGCAGGTCCTTTACACGATCGACAGCCGTCCCTTTCGAGCCTCGCTCGCGCAGGCGAAGGCAAGCACGGCGCAAGCTCAGGCGGAGCTCGTTCGCAAACAGCAGGACGTGAAGCGCTACGAGCCGCTCGTCGCGAAGAATGCGGTCTCGGTCCAGGAGTACGAGACCTCCGTCGCCGAAGAGAAGGCTCAGGTTTCGGCGGTCGCGGCGGCGAAAGCCGCGGCCGATCGCGCTTCGGTCGAGCTCGGCTACACGACGGTCCTAGCGCCCGACGACGGCTTGATCGGCAAGACCGAAGCGCATCCCGGCACCTTGGTCGGCCGCGGCGGAACGACGGTGCTCACGCACATGTCGAAGATCGACCCGATCGCAGTGCGTTTCAGCATTTCCGAGCGCGAGTACCTGACGCTCGCCCGGCGCCGCGCAGCCGACGGCGGCGCGCCGGCCGCGGCTGGCACGCCCGACGGCGGAGGCACGAAGTTCGAGCTCATCCTCGCCGACGGCTCCGTCCATCCGCAGCCCGGCCACCTGAGCTTCGTTGACCGCAGCGTCAACGCCGCAACGGGCACGATCCTGATCGAGGCGTCCTTTCCGAACCCGGGCAACATCGTGCGCCCGGGCCAGTTCGCGAAGGTGCGCGCCCCGATCGCGAACAAGACGGGCGCGATTCTGGTCCCGGTTCGCGCCGTCGTTGACCAGCAGGGCGTGACGAACGTCGCCGTCGTGAAGCCCGACGACACCGTCGAGATCCGCATGGTGAAGACCGCCGAGCGTGTCGGCGACCTGTGGGTCGTCGAGAGCGGCGTGAAGCCAGGTGAGCGCATCGTCGTCGAGGGGCTGCAGAAGGTGCGTCCCGGCGCCAAG
>DATMCL010000552.1:0-11569 GCA_035558375.1 Polyangiaceae bacterium | reverse complement strand
TCTGCCAACACAAATCCACTAAACAGTAAGATAACTGCTCACGAGCTCATCCGTGAGCTCGCTCATCTCACCCGTCGCCACCGATCGCCCGCGATCCATGATGCAGAAGCGCGAGGCGACCTTGCGCGCGAAAGCGAGCTTTTGTTCGACGAGCAGGAGCGTCAGGCCCTCCTCGCGGTTGAGACGCATCAAGATGTCGCCGATCTCGCCCACGATGTTCGGCTGAATGCCCTCGGTCGGCTCGTCGAGGATGAGGAGCTTCGGCTTGAGCGCGAGCGCACGCCCGATCGCGAGCTGCTGCTGCTGCCCGCCGGAGAGATCGCCGCCGCGCCGGTTCAGCATGCTCTTCAGGACGGGGAAGAGCTCGAAGATGCGCTCCGGGACGCGACCGCGCCGCATGCCCGTGGAGATGCCGAGCTCGAGGTTTTCGCCCACCGTGAGCTGCGGGAAGATTTCGCGGCCTTGCGGCACGAAGCCGATGCCGTGGCGAGCGCGCGCTTCGGGCGGCGCGCCGTTGAGCTCGACGCTTCCGAGCTTCACCTTGCCGCTCATGGTCTTGAGCGAGCCCATGATCGACTTCAAGAGCGTCGTCTTCCCGACGCCGTTTCGGCCCATCACGCAGGTGCAGGAGCCCTCGGGCACCTCGAGCGCCATGTTCCAGAGGATCTGGCTGCCCGCGTAGGCTTGGTTCAGTCCTTCAACCGTCAGCATGCTGGGCTCCGAGGTAGACCTCGACGACGCGCTCGTTTGCCTGCACCTCGTCGAGCGTGCCCTCGGCGAGCACGCTGCCTTCGTGCAGCACCGTGACCTTCTTCGCGATGTGGCGCACGAAATCCATGTCGTGCTCGACGACGACGACGGTGCGCTCTCCCGCGAGGGAAACGAGCAGCTCCGCCGTGCGCTCGGTCTCGGCGTGCGTCATGCCGGCAATCGGCTCGTCCACCAGCAAAACGCGCGGTTTCTGCGCGAGCAGCATGCCGATCTCGAGCCACTGCTTCTGGCCGTGCGATAGCTCGCCGGCACGCCGTTCGCGCGCATCCGTCAATCCGATCGTTTCGAGCACCTCGTCGATGGCCGCGCGGTCCGCCTTCGTGAGGCCGTGGAAGAGCGACTGCCAGACCGTGCGCTTGCCGGCGAGCGCGAGCTCGAGATTCTCGAACACCGTGTGACCCTGGAACACGGTCGGTCGCTGGAATTTGCGGCAGATGCCCAGGCTCGCAATCTCGGACTCCGACTGCCCGATCAAATCGTGGCCGTGGCCGACGAGGTAGACGTTGCCTTCGTCCGGCCGCGTCTTGCCCGTGATCACGTCCATCAGTGTGGTCTTGCCGGCGCCGTTCGGACCGATGATGCAGCGGAGCTCGCCGGCGTCGAGAATGAGCGTGAGGGCGTTCAGCGCCTTGAAGCCGTCGAAGCTGACGCTCACGTTGTCGACGCACAGGACGGCCTTGCGACCCTTCGTGAGCGCGTCGAGCCGCTCCTGGCTCACGATGCGCGAGCGGCGGGCGCGCGGGGCAGGGGAGGAGGGCTTGAGCGGAACCGTCGGCGGCTCCTCCGTCATTCGATCGCCGGACGGCGCCTCCCGCTCGAGAGCGCTCGTGGGTGCGGAGGCGGTCACGAGGCCGCGCCTCCCGGAGCCGGTGCCGGGGCGGCGGCGGCGCGCGCTCGCTTCTCGAGCAGTCGCTGCGCGGCGCCCACGATTCCGTCGGGCAAAAACAGCGTCACGGCGATGAACAGCGCCCCGAGCACGTAGAGCCAGAGCTCCGGCAGCGCGACCGTGAACCAGCTCTTGGCGCCGTTCACGACGAACGCGCCGAGCGCTGCGCCCGCCAAGGTTCCGCGCCCGCCGACGGCCGCCCAGATCGCCATCTCGATGGAGTTTGCAGGCTGAAGCTCACTCGGATTGATGATGCCGACCTGCGGCACGTAGAGCGCGCCGGCCACGCCGCACAGGACCGCCGAGAACGTCCACGCAAAGAGCTTGTAGCTCCGTGGATCGTAGCCGAGGAACATCACGCGGCTCTCCGCGTCGCGCACCGCGCGGAGCACGCGCCCAGCCTTGCTGGTCACGATGGCGCGGCACAGGAGGAAGGAGAGCAGCAGCACGAGCACCGACGCCACGTAGAGCGCGCGCTTGGTGGACGCGAGCGCGAGCGGGTAACCGTAGAGCTGCTTGAAATCCGTCAGGCCGTTGTTGCCGCCGAGCCCGGTGTCGTTGCGGAAGAAGAGCAACATCAGCGCGTAGGTGAGCGCTTGGGTGATGATCGAGAAGTAGACGCCGCGAATGCGCGAGCGGAACGCGAAGTAGCCGAACGCGTAAGCGAGCACGCCCGGAACCCACAAGACGGCGAGCAGCGCGAACCAGAATTTGTCGAAGCCGTGCCAGAACCAGGGCAGCTCCTTCCAGTCGAGGAAGACCATGAAGTCCGGCAGCATCGAGCGGTAGACGCCCTGGCCCCGGATGCCGAGCATCAGGTACATGCCCATGGCATAGCCGCCGAGCGCGAAAAACACGCCGTGCCCGAGGCTCAGCATGCCGGCGAAGCCCCAGATCAGATCGAGCGCGATGGCCGCCGTCGCGTAGCAGACGAACTTGCCGAGCAGGGCGATCACGCGGTCCGAGATGCCGAGCGCCGAGTCGGGAGGGACGGCGCTGTTCAAGGCCGGAATCAGCACCACGCCGACGAGCGCGAGCACGCCGAAGATGACCCAGCCGCGCGGCGTCAGCAGGCGGCGGGCGAGGGCGAGGGCGCTCACCCGGCCTCCGCGGCCCGGCCTTTGAGCGCAAAGATGCCCTGCGGTCGTTTCTGGATGAACAAGATGATCAGGCCCAAAATGATGATCTTTCCGAGCACGGCGCCCGCCGCCGGCTCGAGCAGCTTGTTCACGATGCCGAGGCCGAGCGCACCGGCGATGGTGCCGACGATCTTGCCCACGCCTCCCAGCACCACGACCATGAACGAATCGACGATGTAACCCTGGCCGAGCTCGGGTCCGACGTTGCCGAGCTGCGAGAGCGCCACGCCGCCGAGCCCGGCGATGCCCGAGCCGAGGCCGAAGGTACCGAGATCGACGCGCTTGGTCGGAATGCCCATCGCCGCCGCCATCTCGCGGTTCTGCGTGACGGCGCGCACGCGGAGGCCCACGGGCGTCTTGTTCATCCACAGCCAGACGAAGGCGACCACCACGATCGCGAACAAAATCACGGCGATACGGCTGTAGGTGAGCACGATGCCGGGGAGCAGCTGGTAGCCGCCGGAGAGCCAGCTGGGGTTCGCGACGGTCACGTTCTGCGCGCCGAAGATGACGCGCACCGTCTGGATCAACCCGAGCGAGATGCCCCAGGTCGCGAGCAAGGTCTCGAGCGGACGCCCGTAGAGGAACTGAATCACGCTGCGCTCGAGGAGCGCGCCGATGACGTAGCAAACGCAAAACGCCGCAGGGATCGCCGCGACCAGGTACCAGTCGAACGCCCCCGGCATGTGCTTCTGGAAGAAGTTCTGCACGACGAAAGTCGTGTAGGCGCCGAGCATCAGCATCTCGCCGTGCGCCATGTTGATGACGCGCATCAACCCGAACGTGATCGCGAGTCCGAGCGCGGCCAGAAGCAGCACGCTGCCGAGGCTCACGCCGTAGAAGAGATGGCCCACCATGCCGACGAGCAGGACGCGCGTCTCGATGCTGCTCAGCGCGGCGCTCGCCGCGTCGCGCACCTTCGGGTCTTTTTCGGACGGCGCGTTGCCGTCTTTGCCGATCATGCGCTCGAGATCGGCTTTGAAATCCACGTTGCCGCTCTCGCGGATGAGCCCGAGCGCGTGAATGCGCCGCGCGGGATCTTCGCTCGCGAGATCGAGCTGGGCGATCACGAGATTGAGCGCCGTCTTGACCTTCTTGTCGCTCTCCTTTGCGAGGGCGCTCTTCACCATCGGGGCGACATCGTCGCTCGGACGCTTCGCGAGCTCCTCGGCCGCAGCGAGACGCACGTCGCTGTCGGGGGAGGTGAGCTTGAGCGCCGCGAGGGCCGGCAAGAGCGCGCGCCTCAGCGTGTTGTCGGGCTCGAGCGTCTTCAGTGCTCCTGTGGGCGCCGCTGCGCCGCCCGGAGCCGCTGGTTTCAAGCCGCCTTTGCTCTTGATGAAGAGGTTGCCGCCCGCGTCGACTTGTAGGCTGCCGTCGTCGAGCGCCTGCAGCGCGGGCAAGGCGGAGGCGTCACCGGCTCCTTTGAGCCGTTCGACGGCCTGGGCTGCCTTCTCGGAATCGTCGCCCGCAACGATCCTGAGCTCTGCCGCGAGGTCGACCGCCGCGCCGGCCGCCGAAATGGTCCATGGCGCGAAGAGACAGAGCCAAGCGAGCAGGAACGAGCTCGCCCAACGAATACCTCTCCGCGCCGTGGGGTCCATTGCTTTGCTCGCGTCCGTTACTTGACGGGAGCGGCCTCGGCGACCGAGGTCGGCCCGAGCTTGAACTTCGGCTCGGTGCAGTTGCCGCAGACCCAGGGGTAGGTCCAGTCGGCGACCTTCGCCTTGCTATCCGGAACGAAGGGGCTCCAGGGCATTGCGCGGATCGGGCCGTCCGTCTTCCACACGACCTTGAACTGGCCGTCGGCCTGAACCTCGGCGATGTAGACCGGCTTGTGCAGGTGGTGGTTCTTGGCGTCCATCGTGAGCTCGAAGCCGCTCGGCGCCTTCACCGTTTGGCCGCCGACCGCCTGGCGCACCGCGTTCACGTCCGTGGTGCCCGCTTGCTCCACGGCCTGGGCCCACATCTTGATGCCGACGTACGTGGCTTCCATCGGGTCGTTCGTGACGCGCTTCTCGCCGTCCGGCAGCTTCTTGGCTGCGACGTACGCCTTCCAATCCGCGATGAACTGCTTGTTCACCGGGTTGTCGATCGACATGAAGTAGTTCCACGCCGCGAGGTGCCCGACGAGGGGCTTGGTGTCGATTCCGCGGAGCTCCTCTTCGCCGACGGAGAACGCGACGACGGGGATGTCCGTGGCCTTGAGACCCTGGTTCGCGAGCTCCTTGTAGAAGGGAACGTTCGAGTCGCCGTTGATGGTCGAGACCACGGCCGTCGGCTTGCCGGCGGCGAACTTCTTCACCTCGGCGACGATCGTCTGGTAGTCCGAGTGGCCGAACGGCGTGTACTTCTCGAGGATGTCATCGTCCTTCACGCCCTTCTCGTGCAGGAAGTAGCGGAGGATCTTGTTGGTGGTGCGCGGGTACACGTAGTCGGTACCGAGCAGGACCCAGCGCTTGGCGCCGCCGCCCTTGGGGCTCATCAGGTATTCGACGGCGGGAATCGCCTGCTGGTTGGGAGCGGCGCCCGTGTAAAACACGTTGTACGACGACTCCTCGCCTTCGTATTGGACCGGGTAGAAGAGGAGGCCGTTGAGCTCTTCGAACTTCGGGAGCACCGACTTGCGCGAGACGCTCGTCCAGCAGCCGAACGTGACTGCCACGCCCTCCTTCTGAATGAGCTCGGCCGCCTTCTCGGCGAAGAGAGGCCAGTTGGACGCCGGGTCGACGACGACCGGCTGCAGCTGCCGCCCGAGGACACCGCCGGACTTATTGATGCTCTCGATGGTCATGAGCGCGACGTCTTTCAGGGACGTTTCGCTGATGGCCATCGTGCCCGAGAGCGAATGCAGGATACCGACCTTGATCGGCCCGGTATCCGCGACCTTTGCCGCCGGCGCCGGGGCGGCGGCCGCCACAGGAGCAGCCGAGCTCGAGGCTGCCGCCGTGGTCGCCGGGGCTTGATTGCCCGGTCCTTCACAGGCGCCGAGCAGCGCGCCGCACAATGACAGCGATAATTTGAACCAAGTATTCATGACTGTCTCCCTGACCGTCAGGCCGTGAGACAGGTTGTTTCCCCCGAGCAATGTTTCCGGCTTATTTCGTTACCGCGACTGAACGAGCATCAAAGAAATTCGATGGGGCGTTCCCACACGATCAAGACGAGGCAGCCGTCGTCACTCCACACGCTGTGCCGATCGCCCTCGCGATTTACGACGAGCGAGCCTGCGGAATACGTGCCTCGTTCATCGCTCTGGGCACCGTCGAGCACGTAAATGACCTCGAAGCCGGAATGCCGGTGTGCTGGAACGCGCGCTCCGGGCGCGTAGCGGAGGAGCGCGACGCTCGGGCCCGAGTCCTCGCTGCCCACCAGGCGGAGGAGGTCGACGCCATCGCGTAGCTTCTTGAAGCCTCGACGCCGAGCTCCGAGCTCGAGCGCCCGCGCCACGAGCCGGGGTAGGCCGGGCGCGCGCTTCTTGACTGCAGGTGTCGCCCGCTTCTTGGCGGCTCGCTTCACGCGTGGCCGGCCATGTGCCGGCCGATCTGGCGTAAATCCGCGGACTTGGCGGGGGTCTCGTGCACGATGCGCCCTTCGCTCATGACCAGGATCCGGTCGCTCAGGGCGAAGACCTCTTCCAGGTCGGCGCTGATGAGCAACACCGCCGTTCCACCGTTACGAGCATCCATGATTCGTGAACGTATCTCCGCGACGGCGCCGAAGTCGAGGCCGAAACAGGGGTTCGCGACGATCAAAACGGAAACTTCGCCCGTGAGCTCGCGCGCGAGCACGGCGCGCTGCACGTTGCCGCCGGAGAGCTGGCCGATGGGGGAGTGGGGGCCCGGCGCCCGGATCCGAAACATGGCGATCGCCTCGTCGGCGCGCTTGCGGAAGGCGCTCGGCCGCAGCAACCAGCCCATCGCGAAGGGGTGGCGGTCGTAGTCGCGAAACGCGATGTTGTGCGCGAGAGGCATCCCGGACACGCAGGCGTTGCGGAGCGGCGCTTCGGGCAGCACGCGCACGCCGTGCGCCCGGATCTGGCGGCGGGTCGACGTGAAGTCGCCGCCCTTCACCCGCACCTTGCCGCTGCGAAGCTCGCGCTGCCCGGCGAGCACCTCCACGAGCTCGTCTTGCCCGTTGCCGCTCACGCCCGCGATGCCGACGATCTCGCCGGCGCGCACCTCGAGTGACACGCCCTCGAGCACCGGCAGCCCGATGTCGTCGTCGGCCTCGAGCCGCACGAGCTCGAGCGTCACCTTGCCGGGCTCCTGCTCGACGCGCGACGACGACTGGCTCGGGGGCTCGGCGCCGACCATCATTTCCGCCATCTGCTCGGGCGTGAGGTTCGCCACGCGATCGTGGCCCACGAGCTTGCCGCGGCGCAGGATCGTCACCTCGTCGGCGAAGGCGACGACCTCGCGGAATTTGTGCGTGATGATGAGCACGCTGAGCTCGTTGCGCTTGGCCATGTCGCGCACGAGCCCGAGCACCTCGTCGGCCTCGTCCGGCGTGAGCACGCTGGTCGGCTCGTCGAGGATCATGACGCGGCTGCCGAGGTAGAGCTGCTTCAGGATCTCGAGCTTCTGCTTCTCGCCGGCGGCAAGCTGCCGCACGACGCGCGTCGGCGCGATGCTGAACGGCATGCGCTTCATGAACGCGTTGAGCTCGGCGAGCTCCTTCTTCCAGTCGACGACTGCGGGCAGCTCGCGCCGCGCGATGAGCAGGTTTTCGGCCACGGTCATGTTCTCGACCAGCGTGAAGTGCTGGTAGACCATGCCGATGCCCTGGGCCTGGGCATCGCGGGGGCTCCCGACGGTCACGGGCTTGCCAGAGACGACGAGCTCGCCCGCATCGGCTTGGTAGAAGCCCATGATGCACTTGACGAGCGTGCTCTTGCCGGCGCCGTTCTCGCCGAGCAGCGCGTGAACGGTGCCGGGCTCGAGCGTGAGCGACACCGCGTCGAGCACGGTGGTGCCCCCGAAGCTCTTCGTCATCGAGCGCGCTTCGACCCGCGGAGGCGCCGTGTTTTCGCTCAAGTCCAGACCTCGAGCAGCGCCTTGGAGCTGGAAACGGCGCCGAACACGCCGTTCTGCATGGTGACCATCTTGAGGGCAGCCTGGTGGTTACCGGCATCGGTCGCCGCACAGCAATCGCCGAGGATCAGGCACTCGTAGCCGCGGTCGTTCGCCTCGCGCATCGTCGTGTGGACGCACACGTCGGTGGTGATACCCGTGAGGATCAGGTTCCGCACGCCCGTCTGACGAAGCAGCATGTCGAGATCGGTGGCGCAGAACGAGCCTTTGCCCGGCTTGTCGATGATGGGCTCGCCGGGAGCAGGCGCGAGCTCGGGAATGATCTCCCAGCCGGGCTCGCCGCGCACGAGCACGCGCCCGCAGGGACCCGGATCGCCGATACCAGGCTGACCCGGCCCACCGCGCTGGAGCACACGTGAACGCCAGCGCTTGTTGGCGGGCAGATCGGAGAGATCGGGCCGGTGACCTTCGCGCGTGTGGATCACGTGGTAGCCGAGCTTGCGGGCGCGGGAGAGCACGCCCTGAATCGGCTCGACGCAGGCGCGCGTGACGGAGATGTCGTAGCCGAGTCCGTCGATGTAGCCGCCCTTGCCGCAGAAGTCCGTCTGCATGTCGATGATGACGAGCGCGGTGTTCTCGGGGGTGAGCGCGCCGTCGTAGGGCCAGGGGTAGGGATCGGCAGGCACGAACTTCATCGGATTTTCCCTTTCAACGACTGACGGCAAGCTCGGCGGGCATGTCGGCGGACGCGCGAGTCGCCGAGCTCGACGTGATCAGGATGACGAGCGTGAGCACGTACGGCGACGCGTTCCAGAGGTAGTAGCCGGTCGTGATCCCGACGGATTGGAGCGCCGGTCCGATCGCGCCCGCGCCGCCGAACAGGAGCGAGGCGTAGAGGCAGCGCTGCGGGCTCCAGCGCGCGAAGATGACGAGCGCCACGGCCATCAGGCCCTGACCGCTCGAGAGCCCTTCGTTCCAGCTGCCCGGGTAGTAAAGCGAGAGGAACGAGCCCCCGATGCCCGCGAGGAACCCACCCGCGACAGTCGCGAGCAAGCGCACGCGATTCACGTCGTAGCCGAGCGCACGCGCCGCCTCGGCGCTCTCGCCGACGGTGCGGAGCACCAAGCCCCAGCGTGTGTTCTTGAGCCCGAAGTTCAGCGCCGGCGCGAGCAGCACGCCGAGCACGAACAGCACGTTCACGTCGAGCGCCGAGCGCAGCTGCGGATTTTGGCTAAAAAAGCCCAATGGAATGGCGCCGAGCCGTGGCGCCGTCGGCTGAATCAAGGGCTTGCCGAGGAAGAACGCGAGGCCCACGCCGAGCAGCATCATCGCGATGCCGAGCGCCACGTCGTTGACGCGCGGCTTGCCGCTCAAGAAGCCGTGCAAGGCGCCGAGCAGCGAGCCGATGACGCCCGCGCCGAGCACGCCGAGCCACGGAGAGCCCGTCAGGTACGAGAAGCCGTAGCCCGCCATCGCGCCCATCACGAGCGTGCCCTCGAGCCCGAGGTTCACGCGCCCGCTGCGCTCCGTGATGCACTCACCGAGGCTCACGAAGAGGAACGGCGTGCTCACGCGGATGGCGCCGCCCAGCATCGCGAGCGGAATGCCCCAGAGCCCGAGCGTTTCGGCCATCAGGCGCCTCCCGCGGCAGGGCGCCACCGGATGCGCCCATAAAGCGTATCGCTCGCGATCAGCACGACGAACAGGATCCCCTGCAGCACGCTGACCGTCGCGTCGGGCAAGGCAAAGACGCGCTGCAACAGGCCGCCGCTCGCCGCAATTCCGCCGAGAAATAGCGACACCGGGAGGATGGCGAGCCCGTGGTGGCGCGCCAAGAACGAGACCAGGATCCCGGCGTAGCCGTAGCCCGCGACGAGCGATGCGTTGGCTCGCCCGTGCACGGCCGCGACCTCGAACGCGCCAGCTATGCCGGCAGCGGCCCCGGCGAGCGCACACGTGATGACGATCACCTGCGCGACCTTCACTCCCGAGAGGCGCGCGGCACGTGCGTTGCCGCCGACGAGCGCCGCCGAAAACCCGAACACGGTGCGCTGCATGAGAACCCACGCGAGCACGCAGGCGACGACGCCCACGACGAGCCCCCAGTGGACGTCGAGGCCCGGGATCGGCCCCACCATGTTCGCGTCGCCGATGTGGCGCGTGGAGGGCTTGTTGAGGCTCTCGGGGTCGCGCAGCGGCCCCTCGACGAAATGGTTCAAGAGCGCAATCGCGATGTACGTGAGGAGCAGCGTGCTGATCGTCTCGTTCACCCCGCGTTTCGCGCGGAGCCAGCCCGCAAAGCCGATCCACACCGCGCCCGCGGCGGCGCCCACCACGAACATGCCGCAAATGACCGTCGTCGGCGGCGAGCCCGCGAGCCCGACGCCCGCCGCGCCCGCCGCCAGGCCGCCCATGACGAACGCACCTTCGCCGCCGATCACCACGAGACCGGCGCGCGCCGGAAGCGCCGTGCAGAGCGCGGTGAGCAGCAGTGGCGACGCGCGCTGGAGCGTGTTCTGGAAGGAGAACCACGTCCCGAACGCGCCGCGATACATCTCGAAGAACACGTCGAGCGGCGAGTGCCCCGCGAGCGCGACGAACGCGCCGAAGAGCAGCAGCGACACGACGAGCGCGAGGAACGGGATCAGGACCGGCTCGACGCTCGGTCCGAAATCCCGCCAGCCGCGCTTCGGCGGAGCCGCGCTGGCCGCGGCGCCGGGCGCCGCCGCGAGGTCTTGCGTCTCCGTGACTGCTTGCACGCCGTGCTCCAGTGCCTCTCGGGACGCCTAGTTGAGCTTCCCCTTCACGCCTTCGACCAGGTAATTCATGCTCTCGAGCGTGATGTCCGTCTGGTCGTGCTTGGCACCGGCAGCGATGATCTCCTTGCCGGTGTTGTCCTTCATCGGGCCCTGGTAGACGACGAGCGTGCCCGCGGTGAGCTTGGCCTTCGCGTCGTCGGCCTTGGTCTTGACCGCGTCGGCCACGGCGGCGCCATAGGGAGAAAGCTTGATGTAGCCGGAGGAGAACCCGCCGCGGACGAGGTGGTCAGCCATCTGCCCGGCCTTCGTCTTCTCGATGTAGGCCGTGTAGACCTTCTCCCAGTTCCACTCGGCGCCCGTGAGGTAGCCCTTGGGCGCGAGCTGGGCCTGATTGGCGTGGTAGCCCGTGCTGTAGACCCCGCGCTTCTCCGCGGTCTCGATCACGACCTTCGGCGAGTCCACGTGCGCCGTGAGGACGTCGGCCCCCTGGTCGATCAAGCTGTTCGCGGCCTCCGCTTCCTTGACCGGCATCGCCCAGTCACCCGTGAAGATGACCGTGAGCTCGACCTTCGGATTCACGGATCTCGCACCGAGCGTATAAGAGTTGATATTGCGGAGAACCTGCGGAATCGGCTTGGCCGCGACGAAACCGAGCTTGTTCGATTTGGTCGTCCCGCCGGCCACGATGCCCGCGACGTACTCGGCCTCATCGATGTAGCCGAAGTAGCTGCCGACGTTCTTTGGGTGCTTGCCCTCCGTGTAGAGGCCGCCGCAGTGGAAGAATTTCACGTCGGGGTACTTCTCCGCGACCTTGAGGATGTGCGGATCGAAGTAACCGAACGACGTGGGGAAGAGCAGCTTCGCGCCGTCGAGGTTGATCATGCTCTCCATCGTCTTCTGGACGTCGAGAGTCTCGGGAACCTTCTCCTCCTCGCGGATCTTGATGCCGGGCAGCTTCGAGACGGCGACCGCGCCCTCGTGATG
>DATMCL010000551.1:0-13875 GCA_035558375.1 Polyangiaceae bacterium | reverse complement strand
GCGACCCGCGCCACGTCTCACTCGACGAATCACGACCGCCGGTGCTCTTGCCCGCCCACCCTTCGAGCGGGCTCGTCACGTCGGGCTCCGGTGACGGCGCGCTCGGCATCGATGTCGCATTTCCCGTGCTGCACGGCCCGCTCGGCGAAGACGGCACCGTGCAGGGTTTGCTCGAGCTCGCGGGCGTTCCGTACGTCGGCTCGGGCGTGCTCGGCTCGGCCGTCGGCATGGACAAGGCCGTGATGAAGCGCCTGCTCATCGCCGCCGGCTTGCCGCTGCTGCCGTATCGGGCCCTCCGCCGCGCCGACTTCGAAAAACACCGGGAAAAGGCGCTCGCAAGCTGCGCCGAGCTCGGGCTCCCGCTGTTCGTGAAGCCGGCGAACCTCGGCTCGTCGGTGGGCGTCTCGCGCGTCAAAGCGCTTTCCGAGCTCGAGGCGGCGATCGCCGAGGCGTTCACGTTCGACGACAAGGTCGTCGTCGAAGCCGGTCTCGACAAGCCGCGCGAGATCGAGTGCGCGGTGCTCGACGGCGAGCCACCGGTCGTCTCGATCCCGGGCGAGATCGTGGTCGAGCACGCCGACGGCTACTACTCGTACGCCGCGAAATACCTCGACGAGAACGGGGCGAGCACTCGGATCCCCGCCGAGCTCAGCCCCGCCGAGGCGTCCGAAGCGCAGGCCCTCGCGCTCGCCGTCTTCGCCGAGCTCGAAGCCGAAGGGCTCGCCCGCGTCGACCTGTTCCTCGACCGCGACCGCAAGCTCTGGGTGAACGAGATCAACACGCTGCCGGGCTTCACCTCGATTTCGATGTACCCCAAGCTGATGGCCGCCACGGGCGTCGACGCCCGCGCGCTCGTGACGCGCCTCATCGACAACGCGCTCGCCCGCGCCGCCCGCCGCCGCGCCCGCCGCACGAGCGCCAGCTGAGGACACATGGCCGCGACGAAACCCAAGGTCTACGCCTACGCGAAATGCTCGACCTGCCGCAAAGCGCTCGCCTACCTGAAGGGACGCGACGTAGCGGTCGAAACCGTCGACATCGTCACCGCACCACCCTCCAAAGCCGAGCTCCAGCGCGTCCAGAAGCTAGCGGGCGTCCCCGTCAAGAAGCTCTTCAACACGAGCGGCCAAAGCTACCGTGACGGCGACTTCGGCAAACGGCTCGCCACGATGAGCGAAGCGCAAGCCTTCGACGCGCTCGCCCGCGACGGTAAGCTCATCAAGCGCCCGCTCGTCGTCGGAAAAGACTACGCGCTCGTCGGCTTCGACGAAGCCGCGTACGCGAAGCGCTTTTAGGTGAGAAGCGGGCCGTTTTCGGGGCCGCGAAGACCCGCTAGAGCTTCCTACGGCCGTTCGAGCTCGCGCGGCGGGGGCGGCTTCGGACGCGACGGCCCCGTCGGAACCGGCTTTTTGCCCGTCGCGGTCGGTGGCGCAGCCGGCGCCGGTGCGCCCGACGGCTGCTGCGGCAAGGGCGCAGGCATCGCGCTCGATGCCGTGACAGGTTGCGGTGGGCTTGCGGGAGCGTTCGAAGCGCTCGACGCGGATCCGGTCGGCGCCGCGCTCGGTGCGGTCGTTGCTGACGCAGCCGCCGCGGCGCCCGCCCCGTCACCTGCCGGCGCGCCCGGCGGATCCATCGGCGTCACCTCGAGCCCCGCCGTCGGCTCCGGCGGCCAGCTGAGCTTCGCCTGAAATCGCGTCGCGCGATCCACCAAGCGCGCACTGCGCGCACGGGGGGCGGCAGGCACGAGCACCGTCACCGTGTACGGGCCACCCGTGAGCGCAGGCGTCTCGTACAGCTTGTGCCGCGTCGTGTCGGGCGCTTCGCTCGCGGCGAGCAACGGAAAATCGAAGCGCACGCGCTCGACGAGCTCATGCCCGATCCAGAGCTCGAACGCGTAGCGCCCCATGCGGCGCGCCGTGACGATCGGCTTCGGAAAACGCACGCGCCGCAGCCCGACGAGGCGGATCTTCGCGTCCTCGAAGTGGAGCGTGTACTCGTACTGATCGGCGAGGCGCAGCGGCTGCGGATCGGGCGGATCGCTCGTGAACGCGCGCGGCGGTGCTCCCGGTGCGTCCGGCGCACCCGAGCCACTCGGTGCGGCAGAGCCGCTCGCCGTCGGCACGCCGCTCGGCACCGGCGCATCGATCGCGCCGTCGCCGTGCCCCTCGGCGAGATGCACCGGTACGACGATGCCCGGACCCGGCTCGTCCGCACGCGGCGCGCGAGCCCCCGCGCACCCCACGAGGGCACCGAGAGCGACGAAGACCACGCGGCGAAGCAAGGCCCGCCTTCGTTAGCACAGGCTCGGCGCCGTCAAAGCGCGAGCTCGAGCGCGCGGGCCCAAGCCTCTTCTTCCCCGCCGAGCTCGCGCCAGAGCGCGCTCAGATCGGCCGGGATCGGCGCCCCGACGCGCAGCTTTTGCCCCTGAAGCTCGAGCTCGACCCACGCCGCGTGTAGCGCGACGCGCTCGAGCGGACGGACCGCCCCGCTCGCGAGCACGAGCCGCTCGGGGCCTCCGTACGTCGCATCGCCGAGCAACGGAACCCCGCCGCCGGCCGCGTGCATCCGAAGCTGGTGGGTGCGCCCCGTCACCGGCGCGAGCGCGAGCAGCGCGGGACGAACCTCGGCGTTGCCGGCGCGCGACGGCACGAACACGGGCCCCGCCGTGCCCGCGAGGCCGTAGCGCGTGCTGGCAGTGCGCTCTGATTGTCGACCCGAGCGCGCGCCGCGCGGCCGAGCCAGCGCCTGATCCCAAATTCCATTCGCGGGCTCGGGCGCACGCAGCGCGAGCGCCACGTAGCGCCGGTGCCACGCGCCGCGCTCACGCAGCTTTGTCGCGTGCTCGCGCGCTTCCGCGGTTCGCGCGAGCGTGACCACGCCGCTCACCCCGACGTCGAGACGCGAGAGCGCGTGGAGCTCGCTCCGCGGCACTCCGAGCCGCTCGGCGACGCGCGCAACGAGGCTCGCTTCGACACCGGCGTGATCCGGCTCCGTCGCGATGCCGGGCGGCTTGTCCACGAACACGAACCCCGCGTGCTCCGCGAGCACGGTGACGTCCCGCTCGATACCGCGCGCCGCGTACACCTCGAGCACGCTGCCCGCTCGAACGACGCCGTTCGGATCCGTGGCGCGCCGGCCGTCGACGAACACGCGCCCGTCCGCGAGAGCACCGGTGTCGTTCGCTCCCAGCTCGGCGACGATTTCGGAAACCGCGCGCTCATTTCCGCTCGCGACCCAGCGGATGACAGGCTCGCTCATGCAGCGCTATAGCCCGTCACTCGCCGCGCTCGACCGTCTTCCCCGTGGCGCGCCGCACGAGCTCGATCAGCGTCGGATCGGCGGCGAGCTCGCTCCGCAAGGTGCTGCGCACGAACTCGAGCTGCTCCGGAGCGAGCCGGTCGAGGAGGTGGCGCGTGGCCTCCGTGACGCGTGCGTCGAGGTACGCGTCGAGCCCGATCTCGCCGCGCTCGAGGCGAGTGAGATCGCTGCTTGGCGCCGCGCCTTCGGCGCCGGGCAGGCGAAATTCGCCGCCCGTTGCCGCGGGGGCTGGGGCGCCGCCGGCCGGACCGATTGGCGGCGGTTTGCCGATGCCATCGATGCCCATGCGAGCGCTAGCCTACCTGAAATTGCCGATCGCGTTCTTCATCGTCTCGTGCCGGACGCGAAGCACGTTCGAGTAGGCGGAGTAGAGGCGATTCTCCGCGCTGATCTTCTCCTGCAGCGCGATGTAATAGAGGTTCTTGTCCTGGTTCTGGTCGAGCATGCCGTCGAGCGAGCCCGTCCCGTTACCCGCACCTGCGACGCCCGCGCCCGTGACCCCCGTGCCGGACCCTGCCACCGGATAGCCTTCGGGCGTCGTCGCCGGAGCGCCGCCACCGGTGAGCACCGGCTGGGCGGACTGGGGCCGGAACGCGGCCGCGAGAATCGGCCCGCCTGGCAGGCGCTGAACGGCGGCCTCGGCGCCACCAATGACGGCCGCGGCGCCGGCCGTCATGACGGCCTGAAACGGCCGGGTTGGTTGCGCCGTGCTGCGATACGCAGCCGGATCGGCGTGAACGAGCGGAGCGGGACCCTGAGGATCGAGGCGAGTGGTCATGAAAAGACCTCCTTTCGAGGGAGGTCGGCCACCCGCAGCGCGAGTTGCGTGGGCCCGACTAGGGGCACTTCGTGCCGGCAGTGTCGGCACCAGCGTACGCGTCGTTGTCCGGATTGCAGTCGATGGCGTCGGGGGTGCTGATGGTGACGGGCTCGTTCGGGTCACCCCCCAGATACCGCCCGATGCCGACCGTCGCTCCACCTGCCGGAATGGTGGCCGCGAGGACGTCGCTCTCCCACATGCCTCGAGTGAGCACGAACGTGCCCGCGAAGTCGCGCGTCCCTTGGTTCACGATGAAGAGGTAGTCCTCGATCGCCTCGCTGCCGTCGAAGCAGCCGACGACTGCGCCGATCGCGAGATCGACGCCGTCACACGGCTCCGTGGGCTCGAGCGCGCAGCGAGGATTGACGCTGCACGGACAATTCGTGTTCGTGTCCGAGCACGGCTCGAGATCGCTACCCGAGCAGTCCTGATCGATGCCGTCGCCCGGCACCTCGATGGTGTGCGAGGAGACCGCGGGATCGTGGTCGTCGCAGTCGGATCCGGATTCGCTGTAGCCCGGCTCAGCCGATGCCACGCATACCGCCGCTCCAGCGCCCTCGCCGTCGCCATCCGCGTCCAGATATCTCCGAGCCTGCACGGAAGGATCGTGGTCGTCGCAATCGATCGGCACGAGCTCGAGCGTGCCGCCGGTGCACCCCGGGGGTCCCACGGAGAGACTGGAAACGCCATCGCCGTCGCGATCCTCGTAGGTGTGGGTGCACTGCATTCCGGTGCCGCCGGCGCCCGACGCGCCAGCGCGACGTCCGGGCTCGAGCCCCGTGGTTCCAGTCCCCTCGCGATCGCCGCAGGCCGCGACGAGCACGGGCGCGCCGAGCAGCAACATGGCTGCAACGCGCCCAAGCACCGTCATAGGTTCCCCTGCACCGTCACCGCCCAATCGACGCCGCCCGTCTTTCCCGGCGCGGCCTTCACGTGCACCAAATCCTGCCGGATGAGCTCGTCGCGCGAGCTCACCGCGCCAGCCAGAATCACGAGCGCCGAAGCGATTTGGAACACGCCGTCCACGGCAGCGAACGTGATGTATTGCACTTGGCCAACGGCTTCGGTCACGCAGCGGCGCGCCTGCGCAACGGTCGCGGTTTTGCATTGCTCGTAGTCGCGAGTAGCAATCGCAACGAACGGCCCGACGAGCGGCGCCGCCATCCAGCCCGAAGCGTTGTCGAAGCCTTGCGTCGCGGCGACGATGATCGCGGTGCCGTACGAAAGGCTCAGGCCGATCACGCCGCCCGTGATGAGCCCGGACGCCGGGTGATTCACGACCTCGTAGCCCGGCGGGACGGGCATGCCCTGGTAATACGGAAGCACCGGAGGACGCGTATCGTTCGCCGCCGCCGGGCTCGGCACGTACGTCGGCGACCACGTTTGCGTCTGGCTCGGCGCGGGCGCCGGCTGCGGCGCGGTCGGCGCGGGTGCACGGGGTGCGGCGGGCGGAGGGTACGCAGCCGGCGGTGGCGGCGCGGTGCGTGGCGCCGGAGGTGGCGGCGCGGGTGCGGGTGCCGGCACGGCCGTGTCAGGCGGAAAGCTCGCGGTTGATTGGGCCCAGGCCGAGGGCGCGACGGCCACCACCGCCGCGACCTGCCACCATCCCACCAGACGGTGCACGCGCATGAGGTTTCAGCCTAGGGCGCAAACGCCCCTCTGCCAAGGTCAGATCCCGAACCACGGTGAAGGATCGACCGTTTCCTTCCCCACCCTCACCTCGAAGTAGAGCTTCGCCCCGTCCCCGCCGCTCACGCTTCCGAGGCGCTCGCCCGGAGAAACTTCGTCTCCCACTGCTACGTCGATCGAGCCGAGGTTCGCGCACACCGTGTAATAGCGGCGCCCGTGCTCGACGATGATGGTCTTGCCGTAGTCCGCGTAAGTGTCCGCAAACGCCACGCGCCCCGCTGCGACCGCGCGCACCGGCGTGCCCGGCGCGGCTTTCATCTCGAGGCCCGGGCCTTCCGAGCCGCGTCGCGCCGGGCGGATCTCGCTGCGGCCCGCGATCGGGAACGGCAGGCGACCCTTCAGCGCCGCAAAGCCGCCCGCGGTCGCGGTCGCCGGCTCGGCGGGCCCGACGGCGCCGTAAACCGCCGTGTGGCCGCCCATCTCGAACGCCTGAGCAAACGCACGCTCGCGCTCGTCGGCCGAGCGCAGGGCATCTTCGGCGCGCGCGAGCACGCGCTCCTCCTCGTCGAGCGTCGCCGTGCGGGCGCGCGCTTCGTCGAGCTTCTTCGCGAGCGTGACGCGCTCGGCGGCGACGGCTTTGGCGTGCGCCACGTCGAGCTCGAGGCCGTGGTGCAGCCGCTCGAGGCGCGCGGCGTGATCGACGAGCGCCTCGAACCCGTCGCCGACCGGCAGGAGCCCGGCGCGCGATAGCCGCACGTAGAGGCGGCCGCGCCAGAGGATGCGCTGATCGGTGAGCTTCGCGTCGTCGCGCAGCTGGTCGAGCCGGCGCGCGAGCCCTTGCTCGTCCTTGTCCGCGCTCTTGCGCAGCCGCGCCACCTCGTCCGCCGAGGGGGCGCGACCGGGCGCCGCGTCGGCGAGCACCGCGCGGGACCCGAAGAGCGCGACGCCGACGAGCGCGATCCGCGCGAGCGGTGAGCGCCCGAGGCTCATGTCGTCACGAAGCGCCGCAGGCTCAGGAACGCCGCCGTGGCGCCGAGCCCCGCGCCGAGCGTCACCGTCACGAGCACGAGGTGCCACGGCAGGAACGCCGGCGTGAGACCGAATAGCGCCGTCAGCCGCGCATCGAGATGGCTCTTCACGACGAGGTACAGCACGCCGAGCAGCGCCACCGCGAGGCTCGCACCGAGCGCGCCCTGCGCGGCGCCTTCGATCACGAACGGCTGGCGCACGTAGCCTTCCGTCGCCCCGACGAGCTTCATCACCTCGACCTCGAGCTTGCGCCGCTGCAAGGAGAGCCGAATCGTCGAGGAAACGACGCTCACGACCGCAGCGAGCACGATGAGCGACAGGAGCGAAGCCGCCGCGACGCCGCCGGACATGAGCGACTCGATGCGCTCACTCCAGCCGCCGTACGTCTCGACACTCTCGACCGCGGGCAACGACCGGAGCTGCGCCGCAAGCTGCCCGAGCCGCGCCGGGTCCACGTCCTTGCGCACGCTCACCTCGAGCGTCTCGGGGAACGCCTCGGCCGGCAGCGCGTCGATGACCGGGTCTTTGCCCCCGAGCCCCGCTTCGCGCCGCGCGTCTTCCGCGCTCATGTGCCGCACGCCGATCACGCCGTTCGAGGCGCGGAGGGCGCGCTCGATCGCCGACACCTGCTCCGTGCTCGCGCCCCGCGTGAGGAACACGCTCGCGCGCCCGAAGCTCGCCCAACGCTCGCGCACCTGGTCGACGTTCACGACGGCAAGCAGCGTCGCGCCCAAGCACACGAACGCGACCGCGACCGAAAACACGCCGAGCGCGTGCAGGCGCAGGTCGTTCTTGGCACCACGAAACGCGCGTTCGACCGGTCTCATGCCGCCGCTCCCGCCGCTCCCCGGCGTGGAGCCGGAGCCGAAAGGTCCACGGCCGCGAGCTCAGGGTCGTCGAGCCCGTTCGGTGCGTCGAAGGCGCGTCCCTCGTCGAGCACGACGACGCGGCGCGGCCGCACGTCGAGCAGCGTGCGGTCGTGCGTCGCGAACAGCACCGTGACCCCCGTCTCGTTGATGTCTTCGAGCAAGCCCAAGATGTCGAGCGCGAGCTGCGGATCGAGGTTTCCCGTGGGCTCGTCCGCCAAAAGGAGCGCGGGCTCGCTCACGATCGCGCGCGCGATGGCGACGCGCTGCTGCTCGCCGCCCGA
This sequence comes from Polyangiaceae bacterium, assembly GCA_035558375.1. Lineage (GTDB taxonomy): Bacteria > Myxococcota_A > Polyangia > Polyangiales > Polyangiaceae > PMG-095. The sequence goes on along the minus strand of DATMCL010000551.1, from coordinate 5,929 downwards.
GAGATGTCCGGCGCTCTCCGTGCCGCGGCCCGAAAGCCCGACGCGCTCGAGCGCCGCGCCGACGCGCTGCCGGATGGTGCGCGCGGGCAATCCGAGCACCTCGAGCGGAAGGGCGACGTTGTCGAGCACCGACCAGTTCTCGACCAGCCGGAAGTCTTGAAAGACGATGCCGATGTTCCGGCGCAGGTACGGAATCGACCCCGGCGTGAGCCGGCCGATCTCGCGCCCGAGGAACAGGATGCGACCCGAGTCCACCGACTCCTCGGCGAACAGAAGGCGGAGGAGCGTGCTTTTGCCGGCGCCCGATGGCCCCGTGATGAACACGAACTCGCCGCGCTGGATCTCGAGGTTCAGACCGCGCAAAACCGGCGCATCGGCGCGGTAGGCCTTGTGCACGCTCTCGAACGTGAGGACGGGCCGGCCGGCGGCCAACGGGTCGAAGCGGGCACCCGCACGAAGCGCCGGGCGGAAGGCGCGCCTGTCGCCGCCAGCATCCATACGGTCCGGCGTACCAGGGAGGTCCGATTCGGACCAAGTTTTCGGGGCATCCCGGGCCCCCGCCGCGACCCCGATGCCGAGCCTATTGGCGGCTGCGGCTGCGCGCCCAGGGATCGACGATGAGCGGGTCCCGCGAGGCGAAGGCGACGGGACCGCGCGCCCAGGGGTCCACGATCTCGCGAATGCGCCAAGCCCACTCGCCTGCGACGCGGCGGTTGGTAGCTGCTTCGGCGCGAGCGGGCGAGCCCATCCAGGGGTCGATGATGCCGTCGGTCGGCGCGATCGGTGCGACCACCATGGAAGCCCAGGGGTCCGCAGGGACATCGACGATGGGCGGCCCGACCGGCACCACGGACGGAGCACCCTTGACCGCATCGATCGGGAAGGAGGCAACGCCCAGAGCGCGCGTCGGCGCGGGAAGCGGCTCGGACTTCGGCTCCGGGAAGAGGGCCGAGACGGCGTGCTTCCACGGATCTACGATCAGCCGGTCTTGGGCTAACGCGAGCCCACCCAAGGCGAGCAGCGCGGCGACCCAGCGGGCCGAAGCGAAACGTACCTTCACCCCATGATTTTGATGCCTACGCCGCACCCTTGCAAGTGAGCCAATGGTGAGCCGCTTTCGTGTCGCCTATTTCGGACTGCCGCTTGGAGCATGTCTCCTTACACACGACGGGCACGAGCTCGCGCTCGCGGTGCTCCCCCCGATCGATGCGCCGGGCCGGCGCCGGCTGACACGGCGCTCCCCCTCGACGCGCGTTCTAGCGGCAGCGGCTGGGCTCGGAACGGACGAGAACGATGGGTTCGGCGCGCGGGTTCTAGCGGCACTCGAACGTGCAGCGCCGGATTTGCTCGTGAGCTGGTTTTGGACGCGGCGACTGCCGGCGACATGGCTCGCCTGCGCGCGCTTCGGGGGGATCGGCGTGCATCCGTCGCTCTTGCCGCGCCATCGAGGACCGAACCCGTACTACGCGGCGATCGATGCCGGCGATCGGGAGACCGGGGTGACGGTGCACACCCTCACGCCCGAGTACGACGAGGGCGATATCCTCCTCACGCGCTCGCTCAGCGTGGGGGAGCGCGACAGCTGGCAGCTCGCGCGCGCTCTCGATCGTCCGTCGCTCGCACTGCTGCGCGAGGCCGTCGGGCGTTACGCTCGCGGAGAGCCGCCCGAGCCGCGCGCACAATCTGCGGAAGGCGTGACGTGGGCGCCGGAGCCGGACGGCGACGCGCTCCATGTGGAATGGAATTGGCCGACTGCACGGGTGCTACGGCGAATTCGCGCGCTCGCCCCCGTCCCGGGGCTCGGGCTCGAGGTGGAGGGTCTCGAGCTCTTCGCCACACGCGCAGCCGAGGCCGGCGACTACCCATCGGCCTTGGAGCCAGGTGAGGCGGCCGTGTACGGCACGCCGCCCCGGCTGGTTCTCCGGACGGGCGACGGCGCGATCAGCGTGCTCCGGGCCGTGTTGCCGCAAGAAGACGACGGGCCGGACGCCGTCCTCGGACCTGACGAGCTCGCAGCAGCCGTCCGCTCGCACCTTGCGAGCCGAGACACGGGGGACTTGGGTTGATAGACTCGCGCCCTCACCTCTCGCGGAGGGATTCGAATCGATGGATGTCGTGACGTTGGCGCGAACCGCACGGGAGAATCTGGCGCGGGGCCTTGGAGCGCTGCAGAGCCCGGGCGTGCCGCCAGGATTGATGCAAGCGGCGGAGCCGATCGCCCAGGCGATGAGCTTGCTCCACAACGTCGAGCGGACGCGCGGCGGGCCGGGCACGGATGCCGCTGGCGCGCTCGCGCTCGTACGCAAGGCGCTCTCGGAGCTGCAGTTGGCGCAGGTTGGTCATCCGGCGGTGGAACAAGCGATGGAGGCGATCGCCGGCGCGCTCGGGCTCGTGCACCAAGTCACGACCATGGTCGGGCAGGGGTCCCTCGCGCCGTCGCCGCCCACGCAACCGTCGGGCGCCTACCAGGCTGGGGGCGAAGCGCCGCCGCAAGTCGCCGTCGTCGGCAATCAGGCCGCAGCGAATCCCGTCGCGGCAACCCAGCTCGCGGGTCAGTCACCGTGGGGCCAGCAGCCCGCGCCTGCCCCGCAGCAAGCGTGGGGCGCGCAGCCCGCGCCTCAGCCGGCACCGCAGGCCTGGCAACAACCCGCGCCACAAGCGGCTCCCCAATGGCAGCAGCCCGCGCCACAAGCGGCGCCGGCACCTGCAGCCCCCGCGCCGGCGCCCGGCGGAGTGCAGCGTTTCGAAGCCGAGCTCGGCGCCCACAGCCCCACGAACTTCTACAAAGGGTTGAGCGGCAACGACGTCATCGACGCCGGTGGGATCTTCATCGCCACCTACAACATCCCGGACGTGGGCGTGCCGCTCATGATCAAGGTGTGTTTGCCGGGTGGCTACGAGTTCGAGGCGGCAGCCGTCGTGCGCTGGACGCGTGACTCCCCGAACTCGGGAGCGGACGGGCAACCCGGTTTCGGCGCGCAGTTCACGCAGATCTCCGCCGAAGGCCGCCAGCTCGTGTACCGCTACGTGCGCAACCGCGAGCCGCTCTTCTACGACGACATGTGAGCCGCCTGCGCGCGCTGGCGTTCGCGTGGGTGCTCGCCGCGCTGCTCGTCGTCGGGCGAGCGCGCGCGGGCGATCCGTACGTGCGCTGGTTCACGCTCACGACGCCGCACTTCCACGTCCATTTCCACGCCGGCATCGAGGACGTAGCGCAGCGCGCGGCGACGGCCGCCGAAGACGTGTACGAGCGCCTGTCGCCGGAGCTCGGCCTCCGCCCGAGCAGAACCACGGAAATCGTGCTCACGGACGGAACCGAGGACGCGAACGGCTTCGCGTACACGCTGCCGTACCCGAGCGTCACGCTCTACGTCGCGGCACCGGACGATATGTCCGCGCTCGGCGACTACGACGACTGGATCTCGCACCTCATCACGCACGAGCTCACCCATATCCTGCACATGGAGCACGTGTCCGGCGTGCCCTCCGTGGTGAACAGCGTGTTCGGCAACACGCTCGCCCCGAACGAGCAGCAGCCGCATTGGATCCTCGAGGGCCTCGCCGTCGCGATGGAGACCGAGCACACGAGCGGCGGCCGCCTCCGCTCGAGCCAGTTCGACATGATGCTCCGCGCCGACGTGCTCGAGCACAACGTCGCGACGCTGGACGAGATCAGCCACCTACCGCGGCGCTGGCCCGGCGGAACGCTCTGGTACCTCTACGGCGCGCATTTCATCGACTGGATCGAGAGCATCTACGGCCCGAACATCTATGCGGCCGTCGCGGCCGACTACGGCGCCACCATCATTCCCTTCGGCGTCAATCGCGCGATCCGGCGCGCCACGGGCGTCACGTACGAGGATCTCTACGCGGGCTGGAAGAAGGACATCCACGCCCGCTACGCCGCCCAAGCGCGCGCGATCGCCGCGACCGGGCTCCGTGAAGGGCGGCGCCTGACCCACGAAGGCTGGTCGGCGATCGATCCGCGCTTCCTGCCGGCACGCTGCGGCGCGCCGCGTGAGGTCGCGTACCTCCGCAGCGATGCGGACACGCTCGCCGGTGTGTACACCGTTTCCGTCGACGCGAAGCCGGGAGCGACCGCCGAGCGCCTCGTGCGGTCGACGGGACGAAGCCTCGCCTTCGCACCGGATTGCTCGCTCTACTTCGATACGGTCTCGCCGTCGGCGCGCGTGTACCCGTTCGGCGACGTATTTCGGCTGCCGCGCGGGGTGCGCCCGTCGGACGGCAGCGACGCCGGGCTCGAACGGTTGACGACCGGTCGCCGCGTGCGCGACATAGACGTGAGCGCAGACGGACGCCGCATCGTGTACGTCACGAGCGATTCCGGCACCGTTACACTGCGCATCGCCGAGCTCGGGGCGGACGGGCGGCTCGGCAACGAGCGGCGTCTCGTCGCGAGCGGCCGTTACGAGCAAGCCTTCACGCCGCGCTTCTCGCCGGACGGCACGCGCGTCGCGTACGGCGCCTGGACGGCCGGCGGCTACCGCGACGTTCGCATCGTCGACGTAGCCTCGGGGAAGCTCCTCGAGCTCTGGCACGACCGCTCGCTCGATCAGCAGCCGTCGTGGTCACCCGACGGCAAGTTCGTCTACCTGAGCTCCGATCGCAGCGGCGTTCCGAACATCTACGCGTTCGAGCTCGCGACGGGCGCCCTCTACCAGGTGACGAACGTCCTCACGGGCGCCTACATGCCGGAGCCGTCGCCCGACGGGAAAACGCTCGTGTACGTCGGCTACACGTCGCGGGGCTTCGACCTCTTCGCGTTGCCGCTCGACCGCTCTGAGTGGCGCCCGGCCGCGCCTCCGGTCACGGAGCGGCCTCACCCGCATTACGTCGAGCAAAAGTACTGGCCCGTCGCGCCGTATCGCGCCCTGCCGACGTTGCGCCCGTACGCGTGGGCCGTCAGCTACGGCACGAGCACGTTCGGCAACGCCGTCACGCTCTCGACCTCGGGCTCCGACGCGATCGGCCGTCACTCGCTCCTCGCGAAGCTCTTGATCGAGACCGAAGAGCCGGACCTCATCGGCACGCTCGACTACACGTACTCGGAGCTCCCCTTCGCCTTCCATGCGTCAGCGTTCCGGGGTGTTGCGCCGCGCACGGACTATCGCGTCGGCTCGGCCCCGCAGAAGGTGAAGGAGTACCGAACGGGCGTCTCCACGGGCGTTGCGCTGGACATGCCAGGCACATTCGAGGGCCAATCCGTCGCGCTTTCGTACACGGTGCTCGACTGGGATCACCAACAGCCGATCCCGCACCTCGATCCGGAAGCGCTGCTCCCCACCGAGCCCGACAGCGGCATCTTGGCCGCCGTTCATCTCGGCTATTCGTTCTCGAATGCGACCGCGACGCCGTACGCCATCAGCCTCGAGAGCGGCCTGCGTCTCGTCGTGGGTGGCGACTTCGCGCAGCCGGCCTGGGGCAGCGAATCCACGCTCACGGCGTTCGCGGGTCAGGTCTCCACGTACTTCACGCTGCCGTGGCTCCGGCACCACGTCCTCGCGCTCGGGCTCTCCGGCGGCGCCGCGTCCGGCGATTACGCGCGGCTCGACTACTACTACACGGGCGGCTTCGTCGATGCGTCCGTGGTCGACGCCTACACGACGGGCGTCCAGCAGAGCGGCTTCGTCCTGCGCGGCTACACGCCGAGCCAGTTCTCCGGGACGAACTACAACCTCCTGAACGTCGAGTACCGCTTCCCCATGCTGTACATAGACCGCGGCCTCAGCACGTTGCCCGGCTTTTTACGCACGTTGAGCGGCGTCGCGTTCCTCGACTGGGGCGGCGCCTACAACCAGCTCGATCTCCGAAAGCCGCTCGACGCGTATCACGTCGGCGTGGGCGGCGAGCTCTGGGTCCACTTCTCGTTCGTGTACGTCGACGACAGCATCCTGCGCATCGGCTTCGC
>DATMCL010000550.1:0-10448 GCA_035558375.1 Polyangiaceae bacterium | reverse complement strand
CTCCGTTCCTTCGCCGACCTCGACGCCGTTCTCGCAGCTGAAGGCCGGGATGCGAATGCCGGTGGCGTCTTCACACCGCGTCGCGTACTGGACTAGCGTCTCGACCGTGGGCCGGACGGCGTTCGTGACCGGTCCGAGCTCTGCTTCTTCCCGCAGGCGCGCCTCGATGTAGGCCCGCTCTTTGGGCCGATTCATCAACGACTGAGCGTAAGCGCCCAGCGCGCCCCTCCCCGACGCCGCCGTCAGCGCCGAGGGCGCGCTGCTTTTCGCGGAGGACAACGCGCCTTGCTCGTTTCCGAGCGCAGAATCGCTACCCGGTGCATCGAGTCCCCCGCAATTCGCGAGCGAGAGCGACAGAATGGAGAGACCGAGATAGGACGCCTTCCTTTGGAATACAGCCATCGCCTCGCTCCTTTTTCTTGGCAGAGTGCCCCGCAATCCCCGCAGGGAATCCGTCCCGACACACACGACCGCGCGCTCCCGTGCGCCGGCCGCGGGATGAGACACCCTGCAGCGCTGCCTGTCAAGAACGCGTGGGCATTTGAGTCGTCACGCGGAGACTGCAACGTTCCACGCACGCGGCGCGGCGAGCGTCACCCCCTGCTCTCGCTTCTGCTCAGGCTACGCGACCCACTGCTTGCGCGTGTCGCTGAACGTCGCCGCGAGGTCTTTGTCGCCGAGTCGCTGTGCGAGCTCGATCGCCTGGTCGATGTAGCCGACCGCTTCCTTCGAGCGCTGGCGACCGTGCGCGACGAGCGCGAGCGAGCTCAAGACCCGAGCGCGATCGGCGCCGCTCGGACCGGCGAGATCCAGTGCCTCGCGCAGCACGCCTTCGGCGTCCGCGTAGTTGCCGGCGCGGGCCAGCGAGGCACCGAGCTTGCGGCTGAAAATCAGCATCGCGCGCAACGGATCGTCGAGCTCGCCCCGCGAGATCTCCTCGCGCGCCATCTCGAGGCCGCGCCGCAGGGCGAGCACTTCCGTCTCCGGATCGCCGCGCAACGAGGCCCGGTCGGCGACCTGCTCGAGCAGGAACAGCGCCTGGAACGAGTCGTGAGCGTAGTAGGCGTGCTGGGCGCGCGCTTCGAGCGGCGTCTTCAGCGAGTCGGCCGCGAGCACGACGCGGTGATGGAGCTCGCGCCGGACGGCGGCGGGAATGCCCGCGAGCGCGATGTCGCGGATGAGCGGGTGAGCGGCGGTGTACCTGGCGCTGTCCTTCTCGACCATGCCCGCGCGCATGAGGTCGTCGAGCGTGGCGTCGAGGCCTTCGGCGCTCGGCAGCATGTCGGCGAGCACGCCCTTGTCGGTACCGTCGCCGACCACCGCGAGCACTTGAAGCGCGCGGCGCGCGTTCGGCGCCAGCGTATCGACGCGGAGCGCGACGAGATCCGCGAGCCGTTGCGGCGGATCGCTGCCGCCCTCGAGCGAGTAGCGCAGCACCTGCTCGACGTAGAGCGGCAAGAAGCCGCGCGCGCTCTCGTCGATGCGCACGCGCTCGCCCGCCGGGTGCGAGCGCAGCATGCCGAGCACGGCGCCGAAGGTGAGCCCGCCGATGAGCCGCGCGCTCGCTTCGCCGCTCCACCCCGGGTCGAAGCCGGGGATATGGGCCGCGATCACGAGCACCGAGAGGCCCTGTGGAGGCTCGCCGATGACGTCGGCAAGGGCCGTCGCGCTGAGCGCGTCGACGCGATGGAGCTCGTCGATGCACAGGATCACGCGGCCCGAGGTGGCGCGCTGCGCCGCGACGTCGATCGCCCAACGCAGCGAATCGGCGCGGGCACGGCGCCGCTCGGCCGAGCTCCGGCCGTCCTCGCGCGGGGAGTCGGTGAAGGCATCGGCGAGGCCGGTGAGCGCGCGCGTCGGCGGGCCCGAAGCGCTCGTGCGAGTGAGATCTTCGGCCGAACGACCCGTGAGCGCGACGAACAGCTGGCGGAGCGCGTGATGCGGCACCTCCGCGAGGTGCGGATCCGGACCCGCGTTCACGATGAAGTCGCCGTCCATCTCGGCGAAGCGGCCGAGCTCCTGCATCAGGCGCGTCTTGCCCGAGCCAGGCTCGCCCACGAAGCGAGCGGCAACCAGCCGCGACTTCGCGCTCTCGCGCCTATCCTCGAGCCAGGCGAGCTCGTCGTCGCGCCCCACGATGGCGAGCGGGAAGAGGCTCGGCGACGGCTCCGGTGCGCCGCTCTTGACCGCGAGCCGCGCGCCGCACTCGCCGCAGAACTTCGTGAGGGCGACCATCAGGCCACACGCGGGGCAGGGCACGACGCCCGCGGGCGGCACCGAAAGCCGGTTCTCCCAGCCCGCGGCTTGCGGGGGCGCGCTCTCGATCACGGCGAGCGCGGACCGGAGCGCCTCCGAGAACTCGCTGGCGTCCTGGTAGCGGTCGCGCGAGTCCTTGGACATCGCGCGGAACGTGACGGCGACGAGCGGCTCCGGAATCACGCGCTCCGGGGCCACTTGGCGCGGATCCGGCACCGGGATCGTGAGGTGCATCATCACGACCTGGGTCGGGCTGTCGGCTTCGAACGGCAGCCGCCCCGTGAGGAGCTGGAACAGGATCACGCCGACCGAGTAGAGGTCGCTGCGGCCGTCAATGGCGTCGCCGCGCCCCTGCTCGGGCGCCATGTAGTCGGGCGTACCGCACACGATGCCGGGGCTCGTGACCGAGGGGGCCTGCGCGTCGGCGCGCAGCTTCGCGAGGCCGAAGTCCACGACCTTCACGAAGTCGCCGCCGGAGCGCGTGGGCTCGAGGATGATGTTCTCCGGCTTGAGATCGCGGTGCACGATCCCAAGATCGTGCGCTTCGCTGAGCGCGGCGAGCACCTGACGCAGGCACTCGACGATGCGGGCGAAGGGCAGCGGCCCCTCCTCGTACGCGACGCGCGCCAAGTCCTTGCCGCGCAAGAACTCCATCACGAGGTACGGCTGCCCGTCCTCCGTGCGGCCGAAGTCGAAGACGGAGACGGAGTTCGGATGGTTGAGCTGGCTCGCCGCGCGCGCCTCCGTCATGAAGCGCAACGCGGAGTTCTCGTCCGAGAGCAGGTGCGGGTGAATGATCTTCACCGCGACGGTGCGTCCGAGCGCGCTCTGCTGAGCGCGGTACACGCGGCCCATGCCGCCGACGCTGATGAGGTCCAGGATGTGGTGTCCGCCCGGCAGCGTCTTGCCGATGAACTTGTCGGCGGCGCTCACGCCCATCGTGCCGACCGGGAACCCGCAGGTCGGGCAGTACTGGTGCTCCTGGGCACAGCTAGAGCCGCAGTGGGGGCAGGTCCTAATGTCCGACGCGGCGCTCGTCACGGAAAGGCTCGAGGGTCGTATTCTATAAGGCTCGGCGGGGGACGAACCAGGGGCGCTCTCGACCAGGCCAAAATGCTGTAGTTTGTGAGAATCATGTCCGCCCGAGTCCGCCTCGGCGAGCTCCTCGTGACCGCCAACATCATCACGCGCGAGCGCCTCGAGGAGGTGCTTGCCGCCCAGCGGCTCGACGGCCGGCGGCTCGGCAAGCTGCTCGTCGAGCGGGGACTCGTGACCGAGAACCAGCTCACCCAGATCCTGAGCCAGCAGCTCAGCGTGCCATGGGTGTCGCTCTATCACATCGATTTCTCCCGCCAGCTCCTCGACCTCGTCCCGGAGGAGCTCGCCGAGCAGCACTGTCTCGTGCCCATCTTCGTGAGGCGCGTGCGGGGTCTCGGCGAGACGCTCTACATCGCGATGGACGATCCCACGAACGAAGCCGCGGTCACCGCCGTCGGCGAGTTCTCGGGCTTGCCCGTGCGCACGATGATCGCGCCGCCCTCCGACATTCGCTCGGCCATCCGCGCGTACTACGGGTCGGGAGAGGAGGAGCTCCTCGGCGACGACGACGTGGCGGTCTCACCGTCCGCGAATCCCCCGGCGCGACCGTCGCGTCCGGTCGCGGCGCCTGCGCCCGTGGTCCCGCGCGCCGCACCGACGCCCGTCGAGGCGACGCTGATCACGCCCGATCCTCCGAGCGCAGTGCCGTCGAGCTTGCCGTCCGAGGTGCTCGCCTCCGAGCCGCCGCCCGACAGCTCACCGACGATCGAGGCGCGCGAGGTGTCCATGCCCGCGCCCGCGCGGCGCACGGGGCGGCGCATGGTGACGCTCACGCTGCTCGACGGAACCCGCGTGAATTTGCCGGCGAAGAGCTCGCATCCGCCCAAGGCGGGCGGTGCCAAGGTCAAGAGCCCCGTGCCGCGGGACGACGACGAAGGCGGCGCGCTCACGGCGCGCGATCTGATCGCCGCGCTGCGCGCCATCGCGCACGGCGCCGACGCGAGCGAGATCCTCGGGGAGCGCGCACGCTGGGAGCCGCTCTTCGCCGCGCTGCTCCAACTGCTCCTGAAGAAGCACCTGATCGCGGACTGGGAGTTCGTCGAGGAGTTTCGAAAGGTCTGAGTCGCGTCAGCGCGCGAGGCGGTCGGCGCGCTCGAGCATGACCCATGGGGAGAGCCCGCTGCCATCCGGCTCGTCCGGGCGCGGCGCCCCCTCGGCGAGGGAAGCGACCACGGCCGCCGCCGCCGCGAGCAGCGGCTCCTCCGACTCGCGCGACACGCCGAGGAGCTCGGCGGCGTAGCGCTCCACGAAGCCGTTGTCGTACCGGCCCGCTTGGACTTCCGGCGTCGCGAGCAGTGCGTCGAGGAACGCGACGTTGGTCTCGAGCCCCGCGATGACCGTCTCGCCGAGCGCGCGCCGGAGACGTGCCAGCGCCTGCGCGCGGTTCGGGGCCCACACGGCCAGCTTGGCGAGCAAGGGATCGTAGTGCGGGCTCACGACCGAGCCCTCGTCGATGCCGCTGTCGTCGCGCACGCCGGGGCCGGCCGCCGTCACGTACGTCTCGATGCGGCCCGGGCTCGGCGCGAAGCCGCGCGCGGGATCCTCGGCGCAAAGGCGTGCCTCAATGGCGACACCGCGGGTTTCCGGCTCCACGAGCAGCGGCTCGCCGGCGGCGATGGTGAGCATCTCGCGCACGAGATCGACGCCCGTCACGAGCTCCGTGATGGGGTGCTCGACCTGCAAGCGCGTGTTCATTTCCAAGAAATAGAAGCTGCCGCTCTGGTCGAGCAGAAACTCGAACGTGCCCGCCGAGTAGTAGCCGAGCGAGCGCGCGCCCTGCACGGCGACGTCGCACAGCGCCGCGCGCGTCGCCGGCTCGAGCGCGGGGCAGGGCGTCTCCTCCACGATCTTTTGGTGCCGGCGCTGCAGCGAGCAGTCGCGCTCGAAGAGGTGCAGCATGTGTCCTCCGCGGTCGCCGAGCACCTGAACCTCGACGTGGCGCGTGCCTTCGAGCGCTTTTTCGAGGTAGACGTCGGCATTGCCGAACGCCTTCAGCGCCTCGCTGCGGGCTCGCTCGAGCGCCGCGTCGAGCTCCCCGTCGCTACGAACCAGGCGCATGCCCTTCCCGCCGCCGCCGTCGGTCGCTTTGACCATCACCGGATAACCGACGCGCGACGCCGTCACGAGAGCTTCCTCGAGCGTGCCGGCGCCTCCGCCCGGCACCACCGGGACCCCGGCGGCAGACATCGCCGCGCGGGCGCGCTCCTTCGAGCCCATGAGTCGGATCGCATTCGGCGGAGGGCCGATGAACGTGATGTGTGCGGATTCGCAGAGCTCCGCGAACTCGGCGTTCTCCGACAGAAAGCCGTAGCCCGGGTGCAGGGCGTCGCACCCGGCGGCGCGCGCGGCCGCGATGAGTCGCTCGGCGTCGAGGTACGCGCGCGGGTCCGCGCCGAGCGCGACCGCCTCGTCGGCGCGCCGCACGTGAAGGGCGCCTCGATCCACGTCGGTGAAGACCGCAACGCTGCCGACCCCGAGCTCGCGGAGGGTCCGCGACACGCGGACGGCGATCTCGCCGCGGTTGGCGATCAGCACCTTCTTGAACATGGGATCGAGGTCAGCGTACCAGACCCGCGGATCGGAAAATAAATAAGCAAATACGAATATTTATGGATCTGATTCGTTCGTCTCACCTCGCGCGGCGAGGAGGCCGACCGTCCAGGAGGGGCGGTCGGGGAGGGACCCCGTGCTATTCACGCGCGCCGTGAGCGGGGCCGAAGTCGTTACCGTGGCGGAGCTCGACCGCCGATTACGCCGGGCCGTCGAGGCCGCGACGGGAGCCTTCTGGGTCGAGGGCGAGGTGACATCGCTCAAGCAAGCGGCGAGCGGGCACGCCTACTTCTGCCTCAAGGACGAGCGCGAGGACGCGGTGGTCGACTGCGTCATGTACCGGTTCGACGCGCAGCGGGCGAAGAAGCACCTGGTCGAGGGCGCGCGGCTCCAGATCTGGGGTCGCGCCACGGTGTGGGCGCCGCGCGGTCGCCTCCAGCTCGTGGGGAACTTCGCGCGCGCCGCGGGCAAGGGCGCGCTGCTCGAAGCGCTCGAGGCGTTGAAACAGCGTCTCCTCGCCGAGGGACTCTTCGCCCCTGAGCGCAAGCGGCGGTTGCCGGCCGATCCGCGCGTCGTGGGCGTCGTCACGAGCGCGCACGGCGCTGCCTTCCACGACATCCGCACGGTCGCGTTCCGGCGCGGCCACGTGCGGCTCGTGCTCGCGCCCGCTCAGGTCCAGGGCGAGGGCGCGCCGGAGAGCATCATCGCCGCGCTCGATCTGCTCGAGCGCTATCCGGGCCTCGACGTCGCGATCGTTGGCCGGGGCGGCGGCTCCGGCGAGGATCTGATGGCCTTCAACGACGAGCGGGTCGTGCGGCGCGTCGCGCGCTTCGGGATCCCGGTCGTGAGCGCCGTCGGGCACGAGATCGACGTGACGTTGACGGATCTCGCCGCCGACGTGCGCGCGGCGACGCCGTCGCAAGCGGCCGAGCTCGTGGTGCCGGACGATCGGGTGCGGCGCGACGCGCTGCGCCGGCAGCGACTGTCCCTCGAGCGCGCCCTGCGCTCGCGGCTCGAGCTCGAGCGCGCGCGTCTCGCCCATCTGCGCGCCTCGCTCGGCGACCCTCGCTTCATCTTGATCGAGCGGCAGCAGGATCTCGAGGAGCTTCGCGAGCGGCTCGGCCGGCGTGCGGAGCGAAAGGTGCGCGCCGAGCGGCAACGGCTCGGGCGTCTCGAGCAGCGGCTCGCCGCGCGCCATCCGCGGACCGTGCTGGCTCGGGCGCGCGTGGAGCTCGGGCCGCTCATGGTGCGGCTGAAGGCAGCCCAGCAGCGGCGCTTGGCGGGGCTCGGCGCGGGCCTTGCGCAAGGCGCGGCGCGGCTCGACGCGCTCTCGCCGCTCACCGTGCTCGGGCGCGGCTACGCGATTGCGACGCGCCCCGACGGTCGCGCGCTCCGGAGCGCCGACGAGGTCGCGCCGGGCGACACCGTCGCGGTGCGGCTCGGGCGGGGACGATTCGGCGCGCGCGTGACCGAGGTCACCCCATCCGAAGCAGCGGACGCGGACGTGTCCGTCGCCCGCGGCCCGCGAGAGGTTTCGTGAGCGAACGCTTCGTGCTCTTGGGGCACCCGGTGGCCCACTCGCTTTCGCCCGTCATTCACGGCGCGGCGTATCGCGAGCTCGGCCTGTCGCACCGCTACGAGCTCTACGACGTGCCGGACGAAGCCGCGCTCGCCGCGGCCGTCGACGAGGTGCGTCGCGGCGTCATCCGCGGCGCGAACGTCACGATCCCGTGGAAGCGCCACGCCCTCGCGCTCGCCGACCGGGCCGAGCCGTCCGCGGCCGACGTGGGAGCGGCCAACGTGCTCGCCCGCAACGACCAAGGTCGCGTCGTCGCGCACAACACCGACGTTTCGGCCTTGGCTCAGGAGATCGGCGCGCTCGTGGCCCGCCCGCGCACGGGGCTCGTGCTCGGGAGCGGCGGAGCGTCGCTCGCGGCCGTGGCGGCGCTCGGGAGGCTCGGCGTCGGCACCATCGGCGTCTCGGCGCGGCGCTTCGATGTCCGCGCGGCGGAGGACAGCTGGCCGCTCGCGGCCCCGCTCGGCAAGCTCGGCGCGCGTCTCGTGCCGTGGCGGGCCCCGGGCGGGGCGGCGTTCGAGGATTTTGCGTCAGGCTGCGACATCATCGTTCAGGCGACGAGCGCGGGCATGCACGGGGCCGCTCCGGGCGCCGAGATCACGGACGTCCTGCCGTGGCAGCGATTTCAGGCTGGCACCGTCTTCTACGACCTGGTCTATAGTCCGCGCGACACCGAGCTCGTTCGTCGGGCGCGGGACAGAGGGTTCATGGCGTCTGATGGCCTCGGCATGCTGATCGGACAGGCTGCGCTTGCGTTCGAGCTCTGGCTCGGCGTCGCGCCGCCCCGCGAGCCGATGTGGCGTGCCGCCGAGGCGGAGCTCCTTAGGAGGGGTCGGTGAAGGGACGCGACAAGGCGGAGTGGAAGCCGTCGCGCGGCGGTCCCTGGCCCGTGGTGCCGCTCGGCGGAGAGCTCGCGCCCGGCGAGCGCGAGTGGTTGCACACGAACGGCGCGGGCGCGTACGCCATGAGCACCGTTCCGCTCATGCACACGCGCCGCCACCACGGCGCGTTCATCGCGGCGCTCGAGCCGCCGCTCGGACGGCACGTGATCGTGAGCCACGGCGAGACGACCGTGACCGTCGAGGACGATCGCCGGACGTACCGGCTGTCGACGCACCAGTTTCCGAACGTCGCGCCGACGCTCGGCTACCGCCTGATCGAGTACTTCGCGCAGGATCCGATCCCGCGCTGGACGTATCGGCTCGGGCTCCACACGCTCGAGCGCACGCTTTGCCTGGCGCGCGGCCGGAATGCGAGCGTCTGGAGCTACACCTGGTACGGCAAGACCCCCGCGAAGATCAGCATCCGCCCGCTGATGCCGCTCCGCCCCATCGACACGCTCATGAACGAGCACGGCGGCATGATGCAGGTCGTGACGCTCCGTCCCGGCTCGGTGGAGCTGCGCCCGATCCCGTCGTTGCCTTCGATTCATTTCGCGCACGAGGGGATGTTCATGGGCTCGCCCGACTGGTGGCGCCGCTTCGAGTACCTCGAGGATCGCGCCGACGGTCTCGCGTTCCAGGAGGACATTTGGACGCCGGGCGTGTTCGAGCTCATGCTCGAGCCGGGTCGCACGCATCACGTCGCCGTGTCGGTCGGGGGACCACTCGACGAGCGTCCCGCCGACACCGTCAAGGCGACGATCGAATCGCTGCGCAGCCACGATCCGGGGCCGCTCCGCTCGAACGCCGTGCGCGTGCTTTCGGTCGCGGCCGAGCAGTTCTGTCTCGATGCGCGCGAGCCTCCCGTCATCGTCGCGGGCTATCCGAGTCATCTCCCGTACGTGCGCGATACCGTGCTGGCGCTGCCGGGCCTTCTGCTCTCGCGCGAGCAGTTTCCGCGCGCGGAACGGCTGCTGCGCGAGCTCCTTCGCCACCAGCGCTTCGGCCTCCTGCCCGAGGTGGTGCCGCGTCCGGGCGCCCGCCGCACGAAGCCGCTCCCGGATGCGACCCTCTGGCTGTTCGAGACGGCGCGGCTCTTTCTCGCCCGCCGGGGCCCTCGCGACCCCTTCATCTCGAAGGTCCTTTTTCCCGCGCTCGTGCGGGCGTTCGTGCGCTTCACGTCGCGCAGGCGGCGTCACGTCTGGTGCGCCGTCGACGGGCTGCTCGTCACGAGCGAGGCGGGTGTCGCGCTCACGTGGATGGACGCGCAGGTGGACGGCAAGCCCGTGACGCCGCGCGCCGGCATCGCGATCGAGCACCAGGCACTCTTCGCACGCGGATCCGATCTTCTGGCGACGCTTGCGAGCTTCTATGGTCACGATGCGCTTGCCGCGCGCGCAAGCGACGCGGCGCAGCAGGTGCGCCGGGCATTCCGCTCGCGCTTCTGGTGCGCGGAGACCGAGTACCCGTACGACTGCGTGAGTGAGGCGCGCGACCGTGCCGACGCCTGGGCGGACTCCGCCGTGCGTCCGAACGCGCTCATCGCTCTCGCCATCGATCCGACGCTCTTCGAGGACTGGCAAGGCGAAGCAATTCTCCGCCACGTGCAGTCCGAGCTCCTGACCCCGCACGGCGTCCGCAGCCTCTCGCCCAACGATCGCCGCTACATCGGCCACTTCGGCGGCAACACGGCCGAGCGAGAGTTCGCCTACCACCAGGGGACGGCCTGGACGCACCTCCTCGGCTACTACGCGCGCGCGGCGCACCAGCGCTGGGGCGACGAGCCGCAAGGCCGCGAAGAGCTACTCCGCCTACTCGAGCGAGTCGTCGATTCGGGCCCGCTCTTCGGCCACCTCGCGCAGCTCTCCGACGGCGACGAACCCTTCAAGCCCCGCGGCTGCCCCGCTCAAGCCACTGCAGTCGCCGAGATCCTCCGCGCGCTGGTCGAGCTCGGCGGGTGAGCCGGTAGAACGCGTTTTGCGGGACGGTGGGACGGTGAACGGTGGGACGGTGAACGGTGAGGCGGTGAACGGTGAGGCGGTGAACGGTGGGGCGGTGAACGGTGAGGCGGTGAACGGTGAGGCGGT
>DATMCL010000549.1:0-2316 GCA_035558375.1 Polyangiaceae bacterium | reverse complement strand
CTACTCGTCGCCGCGTTGGACGTCTTTACGGCGCGGGACGCCTTCATGGCGCGGGACGTCTTTACGGTGCCGCACATCGTACGTCGTACGTCATCGCTCCGTGCGTCACGGCACGCCCACGACGCCCGACGGCACGTCACGCCCAATATCGTCGTGCCTCCGCGCCGGCGAAGCCGGCGCTTGGGGGCACCCGCGCGCGCAAGGCCGAAGGCCGAGCACGCGGGCCGCACCGTGCCGTACCCACATGCGGGGCAACTGCATCCTGCCCCGCTTGAATCCTGCCCGAGCTCCCATCACGCCGCGCCCACGTGGGCATCGTCACGCGCTGACCTCACGCCTTTCCCACGTGGGGCAACTGCGTCGTCCCCCGCTTGAATCCTGCCCGACTCCATCACGCCGCGCCCACGTGGGGCACGGCATGGTCACGCGCTGAACTCACGCCGTACCCACGTGGAGCACCGCATCGTCCCGCGCTGAACCCACGCCGTGGGGGGCATCGTCGAAGTCGCCCGCGCTCGGGAGGTGATCGCAATCCGACTCAGATCGAGTAGTTCGCCGTGAACACGTGCGACCGCCGCGCGGAGACGAAGACGACGTCGCCCGCTTTCAGGCCGAGCTCGGCGTAGCGCTCGCTCGTGAGCTCGGCGAGGATCATTTGGTCGAAATCGACGGCTTTGAGCTCGACCTTGGTGCGTGAGCCCGTGGGGTTCACGTGCACGACTTTCGCCTCGATCGCCGCTTCGCCGTTGCGCTTGTGCTCGATGGCGAGCTCGTGCGGGCGGACATACACGTCGGTGCCCGGCGCATGCCGGCCGGAATCCGGCGGTGGCGCCTCCGAGGTTCGCAGCACCGCTTTTCCTCCCTCCATGTGGCCACGGAACACGTTCACGTTGCCGAGGAAGTCCATCACGAACGCGTTGGCGGGGCGCTCGAACACCTCGGCGGGGGCTCCGACCTGCTCGACTTTTCCCTGGTTCATCACGACCACGCGATCGGCAACCTCGAACGCCTCTTCCTGGTCGTGCGTCACGAAGACGCTCGTCACGTGGATCTCCTCGTGCAGACGCCTGAGCCACTGGCGAAGCTCCGTGCGCACCTTGGCGTCGAGGGCGCCGAAGGGCTCGTCGAGCAGGAGCACGGCCGGACGCGCCGCGAGCGCGCGGGCGAGCGCGACGCGCTGGCGCTGGCCGCCCGAGAGCTGCGACGGGTAGCGCGAGCCGAAGTTGTCCAAGCGAATCAGCTTCAATAGCTCGTTCACGCGCTCCATGCGCTCCGGCTTCGGCACGCCGCGCACGCGCAAGCCGTAGCCGATGTTGTCGGCGATCGTCATGTGCCGAAAGAGGGCGTAGTGCTGGAAGACGAAGCCCACCTTGCGGTCACGGGGCGAATAGGACGTCACGTCCTCGTCGTGGTGGAGGACGCTGCCTTCGTCTGCGACCTCGAGCCCCGCGATGATGCGGAGCAACGTCGTCTTGCCGGAGCCGGAGGGGCCGAGCAGGGCGACGAGCTCGCCGTTCGGCACCTCGAGCGTGACGTTGTCGACGGCCGCGAATTTCCCGAAGCGCTTGGAGACGTTCTTGACGATAATGCTCATGACTCGGTTCCGGGGGTGCTGCTCGCGGTGGGTAGGTGCTGCTCGAGCTTGCTCTTGGCGATCAACGTCAGGATGGCGACCAGGGTGAGCACGGACGCGACCGCGAACGACCCCGGCAGGTTGTATTCCTGGAAAAGCTTCTCGATGCGCAGCGGCATCGTGTCCGTTTGTCCGGCGATGTGGCCCGACACGACGTAGACGGCGCCAAACTCCCCCATCGCGCGCGCGTTGCACAGAATGATGCCGTAGACGAGGCCCCACTTCACGTTCGGGACCGTGACGTGCCAGAACATCTGCCAGCCGCTCGCGCCGAGACTCAACGCGGCGAGCTCCTCCTCCGGGCCGACGGCATCCATCACGGGAATCAGCTCGCGCGCAACGAACGGGAACGTGACGAACGAGGTCGCGAGCACGAGGCCGGGGGTCGCGAAGATGATCTTCAGGCTCTGATGCTGCGGCCAGACCCCGAGCGCCTGCTGCGCGAGCGCGAGTACGACGAGCACGGCCACGCCGCCGAGCGGCGCCACGAGCCACGGCGAGAGTTTCCAGAAGCCCTGGCGCTTGCGCGCGTCGCTCGGGAGGAAGAGCAGGTAGAACGCGACGGCGAGCGCGGCGAGCACCCCGGCGACGAGCCACGGCATGATCGCGTAGCCGTCGCGCCGGAGGAACGCGCCGAAGTAGCCCTGCAGGCCGAAAATCAGCATGAACATCAGGCCGGCCAC
>DATMCL010000548.1:0-7134 GCA_035558375.1 Polyangiaceae bacterium | reverse complement strand
CGCTCGATCCGGTTCCGCTTCCGCGCCTGCCGTCCTCGGCACGGAGCCCGCGGCGGATGCGTGCGCTGCCGTGGTTGCTCGGTAGCGTTGCTTTCGCGTGCGGCGTCGTCGCGGTGATCGTCGTGCGCTCGAGCTCCGAGCCGCGCGCGCTCGAACCCGCGCCCGCCCGAGCGCCGCGTTCGACTGCCGCGCTCGCCGTCACGACCCCGGCGTCAGCTCCGCCTCCTGCGGCCGCGCCGGTGCCGTCAGCCGCAGGCGTACCCGCCTCTGCCCCTGCTCCGGCGCTCAACGTCGCGAATCCCCCGCCGAGCTCCGTTCCATCCCTGGTGAAACGCGCCACCGGGCCCGCTCCCGCGGCTTCCGCGCACCCCAAAACCCCCGAAAAATCCGCCTCCGGCCCTCGCATCCCCGTCGGGTTGCCGAGCTCGGGCTTGTAGCGTAGGGTCCCGGCCCCTCGCGGATAGCCCGCGGGGGATAAACCACACGCCCCGGTGCGCGTCCGTTGGGTTCGGTGCTTGGAGCTTCGGCTCCCGGCTTGCCCACGGCGGGGCGGAGGAATAACCGAAAGGAGAAGCGCTTCATGACCCAGTCCCAAGTTACCGCCGACATGGCGGTCGATAACGCATTCGAAACCGCCCCCACCGAAGGGCGCCGCACGCAGCGAGATCCTGCGCAACCGCTCGGCGTTCGCGAGCTGTTCGAGGCAGGAGTCCACTTCGGGCACCAGACCAAGCGCTGGAACCCGAAGATGCGCCAGTACATCTACGGCGCGCGCAGCGGCATTCACATCGTCGACCTCGACCAGACGGCGCGCCTCTTCAAGCGCGCGTTCGACTTCTTGTCGGACACCGTGTCGCGCGGCGGCTCGGTTCTCTTCGTCGGCACCAAGCGCCAGGCCCAGGACATCGTTCAGGAAGAGGCACGCCGCGCCGGCATGTTCTTCGTGACGAACCGCTGGCTCGGCGGCACCCTCACGAACTTCCGCACCATCAAGGGCGGCCTCGATCGCCTCCGCACGCTCGAGCGCATGCGCGAGGACGGCACGCACCAGCAGCTACCGAAGAAAGAGGTCGTGCAGCTCGAGAAGGAGCGCGCGCGCCTCGAGAAGTACATCGGCGGCCTCAAGGGCATGGGCCAGCTGCCGCAGGCCGTGTTCGTGATCGACCCCGCGCAGGAGCAGATCGCGGTGAGCGAAGCTCGGAAGCTCCACGTTCCGATCGTCGCCATCACCGACACGAACTGCGATCCGGATCTCGTGGACTACGTGATCCCGGGTAACGACGACGCCATCCGCTCCGTGCGGCTCGTGACGGGTGCCGTCGCGGACGCGTGCGTCTACGGCATGGCGCGTCGCCGCGAGCATCAGCAGAACAACGACCGTGACGGCGGCGGTGGCGGCGGTGGCGGTGGCGGTCAACGCGCCAACCCCGAAGCTCAAGTCGTCTACGCGTCGCGCGGTCCGCGCCCAGAAGCGGGGAGCTGAGCGATGGCCGACGTCAGCATGCAGCAGGTGAAGGAGCTCCGCGACCGCACGCAGGCCGGGCTCAACGATTGTAAAGGTGCGCTGGTCGAAGCGGCCGGCGACATGGAGAAGGCCGTCGAGATCATCCTGAAGAAGGGTCTCGCGAAGAGCGCCAAGCGCGCCGGCGCAATCGCGACCGAGGGCGTCGTCACGGCGCTGGTCGCGGCCGACGGCAAGTCGGGCGTGCTCGTCGAGGTCAACATCCAGACCGATTTCGCGGCGCGCAACACGGAGTTCTTGGAGTTCGCGAGCAAGGTCGCGACGGCCGCGCTCGCGGCGAAGAGCGGCGCGGATCTCGGGGCCGAGAAGCTCCCGGGCGGCAGCGCCACGATCGAGGAGACGCGTCAGGCGCTCGTCGGCAAGCTCGGCGAGAACATCACCGTGCGTCGTTGGGAGCGACTCAACGTCGACGGCTCCGGCAAGGTGCACGCGTACGTGCATCTCGGCGGCAAGGTTGGCGTGATCCTCGCCGCGCGCACCGGAAACCAGGCGGCGGCGAGCACGCCCGCTTTCGAGAAGTTCGTCGACGACTCGGCCATGCAGATCGCCGCGATGTCGCCCGTCTACGTGGCTTCGTCCGAGGTGCCTGCCGACGCCAAGGAGAAGCAGTCGGTCATCTTCGAGGCGCAGCTTGCCGAGGAAGGCAAGCCGGAGAAGGCGCGCCCGAAGATCATCGAAGGCAAGATCGCCAAGTGGATGAAGGAAGTCTGCCTGCTCGAGCAGGAGAGCGTGATCGAGTCCGACAAGACGGTGGAGCAGCTGCGTGCAGCTCTCGCCAAGGAGCTCGGTGCCGAGATCACGCTGTCGCGCTTCGCGCGGTTCCAGCTGGGTGAAGGCATCGAGAAGCCGACGGCTCCCGACTTCGCGGCCGAGGTCGCGAAGATGGCCGGGGGATGAGGCTCGCGGCGATCTCGATCGATCTCGACGAGATCCACCACTACTACGCGATCCACGGGCTCGAGGGGCGCGGTCGTACGACGGACCTCGTTTACGACCGCGCCGTACCGCGCGCGAGCGACTGGGCCTCGGCGCTCGGCGTCCCTCTCACGTTCTTCGTCGTCGGCAGCGATCTCGCTCGCTCCGAAAACGTCGAGACCGTGCGCGCTCTCGCCGGCCAGGGGCACGAGCTCGCGAACCACACGCTCTCGCATCAGTACGATCTCACGCGGCGTGAGCGGCACGAGATGGAGCGCGAAGTCGCGGGCGGCATCGACGCCCTCGCACGCGCCACCGGGCAACGCCCGCTCGGTTTTCGCGCTCCGGGCTACCTCGTGAACGACGAGCTCATCGGCGTGCTCGAGTCGCTCGGCGTCGCCTACGACTCGTCCGTCTTTCCGAGCCCGGCGTACTACGCCGCCAAAGCCGCGAAGCTCGTCGCGATGCGCCTGCGCGGGCGTTCGTCGCGCTCGGTGCAGGGGAGCCCCAAGGCGCTGCTCGCTCCCGCGCGGCCCTACCGGCTCGGCACGCCGTACTGGAAGGTGGGCGGCGGCCTGCCCGAGCTGCCGATCCAGGTCACGCCCGGCACACGCTTGCCGTACATCGGGACCTCGCTCGTGCTCGCGGGGCCCGACGGCGCCCGTCTCATGACGCGTACGATGATGCTCGAGCCGTTCGTGAACATCGAGCTCCACGGCCTCGATTTCCTGGGCGCCGACGACGACCTCGACGACCTCTTGCCGCACCAGCCCGACGCGCGGCTCTCTCGCGCGCGCAAGCTCTCGGCGCTGACCGCCACGGTCGAGCTCCTGAAGAAGATGCGCTTCGCGTTCATCCGTCTCGACGAAGCCTCGCGCACGGTCGCCTGAGCACCCGGGCTCAGGGCCAGGGCAAGAAGCCGAGCACCGTCGCGCCGAGCACCGCGCCAATCGCGTCCGCGACGGCATCGGCGACCTCGGCGGAGCGATCGGGCAGCCCGAGCTGGTAGATCTCGAGCAAGACGCCGAACAGCACGGAGACGAGGGCCGCGAGCCAGAGCAGCCCGCGCCGCGACCGAGTCGGAAGCTCGTACCGGAGCGCGCGGAAGCACAGCACCTGGAGGCCGCAGAACGCGACCAGGTGGTCGATCTTGTCGATCGGGATGGCGAGACCCTCGATGCTCGGCTGCGGTACGCCGGGCCCGCCGCCGATGAAAATGGCGAGCGCCCAGAGCAGGGCAGGGAGCACGTTGCGGACGAACCCGCCGCGCACCGTCGCGCCGTGGTGCGGCGCATCGTGCGTCGGCCCGTCCGGCACTCAGCTCCGCTCCGGCTCGACGCTCGCGGTTTGCTCGAGCTCGCGCCCGCGCGTCTCGGGCAGCCACCAGAGTAGGAGGAGCAACCCGACCACGGGAAAGACGACGCTCGCGCGGAGCACGGGACCCCAGCCACGGTCGCGGGCCAGCGTCCCGAGCACGACCGGCGAGAGCACGTAGCCGATGCGGCCGAGCAGATTGTTCGACCAGACGAACGCGTCGCCGCGGAGCTCGGTCGGAAACAGCTCCGTCGTCATGGTGTTGAGGAGCGTGAGCACCGCCGAAAGCCCGAACATCGCGAGGATCATGGCCAGCGTGAGGGCGAGCGTGCCGTCGAGCACGTACACGCCGAGCACGCCGAGCACGACGGCCAGGTACACGACGATCCCCCCAGGCTTTCGTCCCACGAGGTCGAACAGCTTTCCGACCCAAAAAATCAACGGCAACGACGCGAGCGCGGCCACCGTGACCACGGTCGCCGCGGCCTTCTCGCTCATGTGAAGCTCGGAGAGCGCGTAGTCTTTCCAGAACGTCACGGCGTTCTGCGTGCAGACGTAGGTCACAAACCAAATCGCCGCGAGCTCGAGCACTCTACGGCGATGCGGTCCGGCGAGAATGGCGAAGATCGAGCGTTTCGCTTCCACCTTGGCGTTCTGAAAACGCTCAGTCTCTTTGAGGTCACGGCGCGCCCAGGCCATCAGCAGAAGCGGGAGCACGCCGACCCAGTACACCGCGCGCCAGCTCGCGAGCTTGGTCACGAGCGGTACGACACCGGCGCACAGGATGGCTCCGAAGCTCGAGGCCGCGCTCACCACGCCGACCACCATGCCGCGCCGCGACGCGGGATACTCCTCCGCCGCGATCACCATGCTGGTCGCCCATTCGCCGATCAGGAACACGCGCGCCACCATCTGCAGGCAGCCGAAAACCAGGACATTCGGCGAAAATCCCGAAAGAAACGTGAACAGCGCGTAGCCGAGGATGGTGACGGAGAGCACGCGCCGCCGCCCCCAGCGATCCGCGCGGCTCACGAGCAAATAAGCGAGCAAGGTGCCGAAATTGATCACCCCCACGAGCAGTCCCGCGGCTTCGCGATCGATGCCGAAGTCCTGGCGCAGGCTCGGCAAGACCTGCGTGAGCGCGAAGAAGTCGTAGCCCTCGAAGAACGTCGCGACGCCGAGGAAGACGAACAGCCGTCGCTGGTACGGCGTGAGAGGAGCCGAACCGCCGTCCGACGGTTCCGCCCCGGCTCTGGCCGGCGTCATTCGATGAGCCCGCTCTCGGGACTCGAAGCGCTCGCGTACAGCCGCTTCGGCATGCGTCCCGCGAGGAACGCGCGCCGGCCGGCGCTGACCGCTTCGCGCATGGCGTGCGCCATGAGCACGGGATCCTTCGCCTGGGCGATCGCCGTATTGAGGAGCACGCCGTGACAGCCGAGCTCCATCGCAACCGCGGCGTCGCTCGCCGTGCCGACCCCCGCGTCGACGATGACGGGGACCTTGGCGTGCTCGAGGATGATGCGCAGATTGTAAGGGTTGCGGATCCCGAGCCCGGAGCCGATCGGCGCTGCGAGCGGCATGACCGCCGCGCAACCGGCGTCCTCGAGCTTGCGACAGACGATCGGGTCGTCCATGCAGTACGGGAGCACCGTGAACCCTTCCTTCACGAGCTGCTTGGCCGCCTCGACCGTCTGCTCGTTGTCGGGATAGAGCGTCTTCGGATCGCCGATCACCTCGAGCTTCACGAGCGAGGCGATCCCGAGCTCGCGCGCGAGGCGCAGCGTGCGCACGGCCTCTTCCGCCGTGTAGCAGCCGGCCGTATTCGGCAGGATGGTGTAGCGGCCCGAGAGCAGCAGCTTGCCCAGCGAGCCCTCGCTGCGATCGGCGAGGTTCACGCGCCGGAGGGCGACCGTAACGACCTCGGCGCCCGACGCGTCGAGCGCGGCGCGCGTCTCCTCGACGTCCTTGTACTTGCCGGTGCCGACGAACAGCCGCGAGCGGAAGCGCGCCGAGCCGATGACGAGCGCGTCCGAGCCCGGATCGGCAGGCGCGGTGCTCACTGAAAGCCGGCCTTCTTGGCGACGCCGGACGGCGCGTCCACGCTACCGGCGTACGCATCGACCAGCGCGATGACGTAGTGCTCGCCCTTGTGCGTCTTGGCTTGAAGCAGCGCGCCGTCCTGCCGCACCGACTGCACGCGCCCGATGCTGAGCGTCGCTCCGCCGGATGCGACGTAGAGCGTGAGCGAGCGCGCGTCGGGTAGGGTCATCCAGCCCTCGCCGCTCTTCGTGGCCTCGCCCGCGGCGAGCAGTGCAGACAGGTGTTCCTGAGTCATGGGCGAAAGCTTTCGACTCCGGGAGGCGGCGTCAAGCGGCCTGCGACATGTTTTGGCTCACGGGCCGCACGGCCGGCTACGGCTGACGTAGGCTGGGGCGACCGGTGTCCTCCGAAGCCGCCCCGCCGCACATCGTCGTCCAGAACCTCGAGAAGCGGTTCGGATCGTTCGTCGCGCTCACGGGCGTGAGCATGACCATTCAGCGCGGCGAGATCGCCGTCATCATCGGAGGCTCCGGGGCCGGCAAGACGACGCTGCTCAAGATCCTGATCGGCCTCGATCGCCCTACGGGCGGCAACATCGAGGTGAACGGCGAGAGCATCGTCGGCCTCTCGGAGCGCCAGCTCAATCGCGTGCGGCAGCGCTTCGGGATGGTCTTTCAGTACTCTGCGTTGCTCGATTCCATGAACGTTCTCGAGAACGTCGCCTTCCCGCTGCGCGAGCACACCAAGCTCTCGGAGAAGGAGATCCGCGAGCGCGTCGCCGACAAACTCGGCGTCCTGGGCTTGCGGGGCACGGAGGCGAAGTTCCCGAGCGAGCTCTCCGGCGGCATGCGCAAGCGCGTCGGGCTCGCGCGCGCGCTCATGCTCGAGCCGGAGGCGGTGCTCTACGACGAGCCGACGAGCGGCCTCGACCCGATCACGAGCCGTA
The DNA here is from genome assembly GCA_035558375.1 of Polyangiaceae bacterium. Classification (GTDB taxonomy): domain Bacteria; phylum Myxococcota_A; class Polyangia; order Polyangiales; family Polyangiaceae; genus PMG-095. The sequence goes on along the minus strand of DATMCL010000548.1, from coordinate 397 downwards.
AAGTCGACGACCTGATCGTCGAGACGCGCGAGCGCTTCGGCGTGACGAGCATCGTGATCTCGCACGACATGGCAGGCGCACTGCGCATTGCCGATCAGATCGTGCTCCTTTCGGGGGGCAAGGTGGTCGCCGCCGGTCCGCCGCGCGAGCTCGTCGAGCACGGTGCCACGCTCCTGCGCGAGTTCATCGATTCCAGCGGAATCGAGGCAGATCGGCTCCTCGGCGAGCGCCGCTCGATGGCTGCGCGGGAGAAGCGGGACTAGCCGGAGACCGCTCCGAACGATCGTGAATTTTTGGGGCCCGCTTCGCTCGAGGCCCCAAAAATTCACTGGGCTCTACCCAGATCTGTCTGCGGATGGTTCTCTTGTTTACCGCAGCACGCGGCCGTGGACGCCGG
>DATMCL010000547.1:0-4730 GCA_035558375.1 Polyangiaceae bacterium | reverse complement strand
CAGACGTGGGAAGCGCTGTTCAAGGCGACGGATGAGGCGTTGTACGCGTCGAAGCGCGGGGGGAGAGACCGCGTGACGGCGTGGAGTCCGCGGTTGCAGGGGGCGGCGTAGGGACTCGAGTCCGTCAGTCCGCCGCCGCTGCAGCCGGACACGTCGCCGAGCACCCCGCCTCGTCCGAGCTATCCGCGCAATCCGCGATGTCGTCGCAGAGGTACGACATCGGGAGCTCTTTACCGTCGCCACAGGTGAAGGAGCAGCCGACTTCGTCGGCGCCGTCGCTGCAGTCAGCCGTTTCGTCGCAGAGCCAGTTGGCGGGGATGGCGACGTTGTCGGCTTTGCAGGGGAATTCGTCGGAGAGGGTGGCGCAGTCGTCGAGGCACCTTTGGACTTCCGCGCCCTCGGTCGTGCAGAAGAATGCGCTAAGATCGGTGCAGCTCGAGCTCGCGAAGCAGCTGGCGCGACAGGCGCGGGCTTCGGTGCGGTCCATGCACCCCTGGATCTTGCCGCCGGGTAGGAGGTTGCAAGCCTTCAGCGTCGTTGCGGCGTCGCCGCAGGCCTTACCGGGAGGTGGCGCGGGCGGGAGCGGGCACAGGAGGGTCGGGCAGTTGGCTTCGTCAGCGCCGTTGGAACAGTCGGTGGACGTGTTGCAGCGCGCGCTGCCCTTGACCGTCGTGCCGTCGCCGCAGGCGAAGGTGGTCGCCGAGCACGACGCCTCGTCCTTGCCGTTGCCACAGTCGTCGTAACCGTCGCACACGTATTGGGCAAGGATGGTGCCGGGGCTACCGCAGTCGAAGGTGAGGTCGGCGCAGGCCGTGACACAGTCGACAAGGTCGTTGCTCGCGGCAGCGGAGCAGATGCCGTCGACCACCTCGTCGCAGGGGGCGTCTTTGACGCAGCCGAAGTAGCAGTTCGCATAGACTCCGGACTGGACGACCGAGCAGTCGACGCTCGTGGAGATGAGACCGCAGGTCTTGAGCTTTGCGCTGTAGTCGGTGCACTCGCCGCTGGGGAGCGGTCCTGTGCCGCTGGTGCCGCCGCTGCCGCCTCTGCTGCTACCACCGGTGCCGCCGCTGCCGCCTTTGGCGGAGCCGCCCGTGCCGCCGTCGGCGCCGCTGCCGGCGTCGCCCACCGTGCCGCCGGAAGAGGGTTTGGCGCCCGCGCCGCCCGAGGATTTGGTGCCGCCGCGGCCGATGAAGCTCGAGGTGTCGCGGCCGCCCTTGGAGGTATCGCCGCCCATGGAGGAGCCGGCAGAATTGCTGCCGCCGGTTGCGTTGCCGCCCATGCTCGAGCCGCCTGTCTTGCCGTCGTCACCGGCCTGGCCGGCTTGGCCGGCGGCAGCGTCGTCGTCGCCGACCTGGAAACAGCCGTTCAGCGCGATCGCTGTGACCCCCAAGCTCACCCACGCAAGATAAAAGCGCATTCGTACCTCGAACGTAAAAGCCCGCGGAGCGTAGCGGATCCTACGCAGAGTCGCTAGCCTGCCTTCCTACAGCGCCATGGCCAAAGCGACGCCGGAAGAGCAAGCCCTCGAGAAGATTCGGAAGTCGAGCGCGAGCAAGTTCAAGGTCGCGATCACCGATATCGACGGCGTCCTCCGCGGTAAGTACATCCACCGGAGCAAGCTCGAGTCCGCGCTCGAAGGCGGTTTCGGGTTCTGTAACGTCGTTTTCGGCTGGGATGCGGGCGACGTTTGTTACGACAACGCGAGCTACACGGGCTGGCACACGGGGTACCCGGACGCTCTCGCGCGGCTCGATCTCTCGACGTACCGCGAGGTGCCGTGGGACGGCGGCGTGCCGTTCCTGCTCGGCGAGTTCGTGGACGAGCACGGGCACCCGCTGCCGATCTGCCCGCGCCAGCTCTTGAAGCGCGTGCTCGCGCGCGCGGCCGCGGCTGGTTTCGACGTGGTGGCGGCCTTCGAGTACGAGTTTTTCCACTTTCGCGAGACGTCGCACTCGCTTGCGGAGCGCGGACATCTGCGCCCGGATCCGCTCACGCCCGGCATGTTCGGGTACTCGCTCCTGCGCTTGAACCAGAGCAAGGAGTACGTGAACGCGCTCTTCGACGAGCTCGGCGCATTCGGCGTACCCATCGAGGGTCTGCACACCGAGACGGGGCCGGGCGTGATGGAGGCGGCGGTGCTCTACGCCGACGCGCTCGAGGCTGCCGACCGCGCGGTGCTCTTCAAGGCGGGCGCCAAGGAGATCGGGCACCGCTTCGGGATCATGCCGTCCTTCATGGCGAAATGGCGCGCGGATCTGCCGGGCTGCAGCGGGCACATTCACCAGAGCTTGTGGGCGTCCGGGAAGAAGAACGCATTTTACGGCGGCTCCGAGCCCGGAAAGCTCAGCCGCACGCTGGAGCACTACATCGCAGGGCAGCTCCACTGTCTGCCCGAGATCCTTCCGATGTTCGCGCCGACCATCAACAGCTACAAACGTCTCGTCGAAGGTGCGTGGGCGCCGACGAAGGCGAACTGGGGCATCGACAATCGCACGACCGCCCTACGCGCCATTCCGGGCAGCAAGAAGAGCTCGCGGCTCGAGACGCGCGTGAACGGCTCTGACTCGAACCCGTACCTCGCGCTCGCCGCTGCCGTCGCGAGCGGCCTCTACGGCATCGAAAATGAGCTGCCCCTCGTTCCCGCGGTGAAGGGCAACGGCTACGCGGATCGCGAAGCCGCCACGCTGCCGCGGAACCTCGCGGAGGCCACCGAGCGCTTCGAGTCGAGTGAGCTCGCGCAGAGCTTGTTCGGGCCGGAGTTCGTCGCGCACTTTGCGGCGTCGCGGCGCTGGGAGTGGCGTCAGTATGCCAAGGCCGTGACGGATTGGGAGCTCGCGCGGTACTTCGAGATCATCTAGGGAACAGCGCCGATTCGCGGAGAAACAAGGGGCATACGCTCGATGACGATCTATCAATACAACTTCCCGACTCGCATCCAATTCGGCCCCGGCGCGGCGAAGCTCGTCGGTCCTGCCCTCAAGGAAGCGGGCAAGAAGCGGCCGCTCATCGTGACCGATCGCGGGCTCGCGCCGCTCACGCCCGTGACGGACATGAACGCGCACCTTGCTGCGGAGGGCCTCACCGCGGCGGTGTTCTCCGGTGTGTGGGGCAATCCCGTCAAATCGCAGGTGACGGCGGGGGTGGAGGCGTTTCGCGCTCACGGTGCCGACTCGATCGTCGGGCTCGGAGGCGGTGCGGCGATTGACGTCGCGAAGGCGATCCTGGTGATGGTTCATCACCCGGGCGATCTCTTCGACTACGAGGACGAGAAACCCGGCGCGCTCCCACTCGATCGCGAGATCCCGTACTGGGTTTCGGTGCCGACGACGGCGGGCACCGGCAGCGAGGTGGGGCGCAGCACCGTGGTCTCCGACGACGCGACGCACGTGAAGAAGATCATCTTCTCGCCGCGTTTGCTCGCCGCACGCGCGTTCCTCGATCCGGAGCTCACGCTCGGGTTGCCCGCGGCCGTCACGGCGGCGACGGGCATGGATGCGCTCACGCACCTCGTGGAGGCGTACCTAGCGAAGGGCTTTCAGCCGCTCTGTGACGGGATTGCGCTCTCGGGCCTGAAGCTCGTCGCCGAGGGTCTCGCACCAGCGACTGAGTTCGCCGCCCGCATCGAGAAGGGCGAGCGCGCGCTGCTGACGAACGCCGAGCACCTCACGGCGCGCGGCAAGATGTTGAACGCCGCGACCATGGGTGGCGTCGCGTTCCAAAAGGGACTCGGCGTGACGCACTCGCTCGCGCACGCGCTCTCGACCGTGTGCGATCTGCACCACGGGCTCGCGAACGGCATCGCGATCCCGTACGCGATGACCTTCAACGCGAGCGTCGCTGGGGATCGCCTCGCCGATCTGGCGCGCATGGTCGGGGCGAAGGAGGCGTCGGCCGGCGGTTTCGTCGCGTGGCTCGAAGAGCTACGGCGCCGTATCGGCATTCCGTCCACGCTCCGCGCCGTCGGCGTTCGAGAGGAGCACCTCGAGCGCTTGGTGGCGATTGCGGTTGCCGACGCGTGCCATCCGAACAACCCGCGTCCCGTCACGGAAGCGGACTTTCGCGCCCTGTTCCGCGAGGCGCTCGGACCGTCATGAAGATCGAGAACCCAGCGAACGGCGCGCTCGTCGCCGACGTGCCCGAAGACACGGCGGCGACCGTCGCCAAAGCGTACGAGCGAGCCCGCGCGGCACAGCCCGCCTGGGCAGCCCGGCCCCTCGCCGAGCGCATCGCCATCGGCGCGCGCTTTCGCGATCTCGTGGACGCAAACAAGGACGCGCTCGCGCTCACGCTGACGCGCGAGATGGGCAAGCCCGTCAAGCAAGCGCTGAACGAGCTCAACGGGCTCCGCGGGCGTATCGACTTCTTCCTCGAGCACGTGACCGCCGTGATGGCGGAAGAGACGGTGCTGCACCAGCCCGACGGCGCGCTCGACGAGGTGATCGGCCAAGAGCCGCTCGGCGTGGTCGCGAACGTGTCGGCGTGGAATTACCCGTGGTTCGTCGGCTCGAACGTCTTCGTCCCCGCGCTCCTCACGGGCAATACGGTCGTCTACAAGCCGTCGGAGTTCACGACGCTCACCGGGCAACGCATTGCGGAGCTGTGGCACGAGGCGGGAGCACCGAAGGACGTCTTCATCTGCGTGGTCGGCGGGCGGGAGGTGGGCACGGCGCTCGTCGACCAGCCGGTGGACGGCGTGTTCTTCACCGGCAGCTACGCGACGGGGCGCC
>DATMCL010000546.1:0-12340 GCA_035558375.1 Polyangiaceae bacterium | reverse complement strand
CTCGAGGTCCCGCCGCTCGTGTTGCTCGTACCACTCGTGCCGCTGGTACCGCTCGTGCCGCCGCTCACGGCGATCATCGCGGTGCCGCCGGAGCCGGTGCCGCTGGATCCCGCGTTACCCGAGCCTTTTCGTGGTTCTTTTCCCGAGCAGGCCGTGACGGAGGCGAGCGCTAGGGCCACCAGGGACGTGAGCACGCGAACCTTCATGAGTGATTTCTCCGGGAAGCCGCGCGAGTCGCGCCCTGACATAGGTCAGGTAACGGGCGAAGCGTGAACCAGGCACCAAAGCCTAGCGCTGCTCGTCTTGGGAAGCCAGGCGGTCGGGGGTGCGATACCTGCGCACCCTCCCTGGCGCTGGCGCGCTTCGCGCTGGCGTCCTGGACGCTGCCGGGCACGCATGACGCAATGCGCGTCGCGCGCGTTCGATCGTAGATACGTCGCTCCGTCGACGCTACACTCGCTCTGCGCGCTCCGCGAACGTCGCGTTCATGCGTTCAGAAAGCCTTCGCGCTGCGCCCATAAGCAGTCGCCCGGCACCCGTGAGAGTAGAGATCATGCGAACCCTCCGAGCCCTATCGACGTTGGTGGTTTTAGTGGGCGCGAGCGCCGCGTGCGCCACGGCCTGCTCTGGAAAAGAGCCCCGAAAAGGCCTGGATAACGTCGGATCCGGCGGGACGGCCGGCAGCATGGGCGGCACGACGATGGTCGTTTTGACCGGCGGTACCGGCGCAACGGGCGGCGCGAGCGCAACGGGCGGCGCAAGCGGAACGGGCGGGTCCAGCGCCGGCGGAACCGATTCAGGCACGGCGGCATCGGCAGGCGCAGGTAGCGACGGCATCCCGGAGTGTGGCGATCTGCCCGGTCTCGGCACCTGCGGCGGCACGCACCTCGAAGCGAAGCTCCGCACCGTGAACATCATGCTCGTCATCGACAAGTCGGGCAGCATGGACGACCAGCCGGATGGCTTCGACCAGAAGAAATGGTCGGCGATGAAAAGCGCGCTCGACACGGCGCTCGGCAAGGTCAAGACGCAGATGAACCTCGGGCTCATCCTGTACCCGTACTCCGAGACACAGCCGATCCTGCTCGACGGCTGCGAGCTCGCCGGCAACTGCTGCGCGCTCCCGACGGAGGACGCGGGCGTCCTCGTCGGCATCCAACCAGGCACCGTTGCCGTCGACCAGATCAACGCGGCACTTGCTCAAACCGGGCCCGGCGGCGGGACGCCCACGGCCGCAGCGCTCGCTGCGGCGCTCGAGTATTTCACGAACGGCGCGGGGGCGACGCTCGAGGGCGACAACTACGTCCTGCTCGCGACGGACGGCGGCCCGAACTGCAACGACAAGCTCTTCTGCGACGAGAACCACTGCACGACGAACCTCGACGGCAGTTGCGACAACGGCAATTGCTGCGAAGACCCCACCGCGCACTTCCACTGTCTGGACAACGAAGCTGTCAACGGCCAGATCGAGGCGCTCACGACGGCCGGCATCTCGACGTTCGTCGTCGGCATCCCGGGTACGGAGGCGTACTCGATGTACCTCGACGACTTCGCGAACCTCGGGCAGGTTCCCGCCACGAGCGGCGGACACGCCTACTACGCCGTCTCGGCGGATGCAGGCGTGGAAGGGCTCGCAAGCGTGTTCGAATCCATCACGACCCAGCTCGTGCACTCCTGCGACATCGAGCTGCCGGAAGCACCGTCAAAGCTCAACCTCGTCAACGTCGCCATCGATTGCACCGTGATCCCCCGGAATACGGACGACACGCTCTCCGGCTGGGACTTCGATCAAGAGCCCACGCCCTCGTCCGTGATCGTGCACGGACCGGCCTGCGATTCTCTGCAGAAAACCGGCGCCGAGCGCGTCGACGTGGTCTTCGGCTGCCCCACCGTTCGCTAACCCCGAGACAGGTACCGCATGCGCTTCCCTCGTTCGTTCTTGCCTCTCACCGCCCTGCTCGGAGCCGGCATCACCCTCGGCGCCGGCTGCAGCTCGAAAGACCCCGACACGAGCCTCGCGAGCGCCGGCGGCAACGCCGCAGTCGGCAACGGCTCGGGCGGGAGCGCGAAAGGCGGTAGCGGAGGCAGCGCCAACGGCACCAGCAAGGGCGGTAGCTCGGGCAGCGCGAACGGCACCAGCAGTGGCGGCACCGGCGGAACGACCGGCACGACGGGCGGCACCAACGGGGCGAACGGCGGAACCGGAAACAGCGCGGCGAAGGGCGGCACCGGCAACGCGACGAGCAGCGGCGGAACGGGTGCCTACCCGACCGACGCGTGCGAGGGCCTCGCGTTCGAGTCGGCCGGTGAAGGCGGCGGCAGCGACGGCGCCTGCATCGGCGTCTCGAACGAAGCCGAGTCGGTACCGATCGACCTCTTCATCATGATGGACCGCTCGATCTCGATGGACGAGCTCGTCCCCGGCGGGCAGATGACGCGCTGGATGGCGCTGCACAAAGCCGTGGAAACGTTCGTCGAGTCCGGCGCCGACGGCGATATCCGCGCAGGCATCGGCTTCTTTGGCATCACGCCCGGTGCCGATCCGGACATCGATTGCGATCAGAGCCGCTACGCGGCCCCCGTGGTCGAGATCGCGCCGCTCGACGAGGTTGGCCCGGATCTGCTCGCGGCGATGGACAACGTCGCACCGGGCGGGCTCACTCCCTCGGGGCCCGCGCTCGCCGGCGCGCTCGAGCACGCGTCGGCCTGGGCGAAAGACAACCCCGGCCGCGTCACGGCCGTCGTGCTCGTGACCGACGGCTACCCGACCCTCTGCGAACCGGCGACGCCCTCCGGGCTCGCGAGCATCGCGGAGCAAGCGCACCTGAACGCGCCGTTCGTCCGCACCTACGTGATCGGCCTCGACGCCAAGTACAACCTCGACGCCGTCGCGCTCGCGGGCGGCACTCACTCGGCGTTCATCGTCGAAAACGGCGATTTCGCGTCGTCGTTCGCGAGCGTGCTCGAGAACGTCGCCAACTCGAAGCTCGCTTGCGAGTACGCCCTCCCGCCGGCTCCCAATGCGAACGAGAAGCTCGATTACTCGAAGGTGCAGGTGACGTACGCCCCCGCGAGCACGGACGTCGAGGAAGAGATCCCGTCGGTGCCGAACGTCCAGGGTTGCGGACAATCGGCGAACGGCGGCTGGTACTACGACAACGTGTCCGATCCGACGAGCATCCTCGTCTGCCCATGCACCTGCGCTCGCTTCGAGGCGGGCCGCGTCGACGTGCGCGTCGGCTGCAAGCCGCGCGTGGGAGTGCGGTGATGGCTTTCGATCCTACAGGCTCTCGCGAGCCCGCGAAATCAGGTGAGACATGAAACGGACCAGCGGATTCTTGGGCTTGTCGGTGCTGCTCGTCGGCCTCGGCCAAGGTGCCACGGCTTGCAGCGGTGATTCGAAGGACGAAGGCACGGGCGGCGCGAAAGCCGGCGGCGCCGGCACGGGCAGCGGGCGCGGCGGTCGCAATCAGGCGGGCTCCTCGAACGGCGGGCGCGGCGCGCGCGGCGGCTCGAGCAACGGCATGGGCGGTAGCAGCATGGGCGGCACCGTGTTCGTCGATCAGTGCCAAGACCTCTCGTCGCCCCCCGAAGACGGACAGGCTTGCTCGCTCCCGAATGGAACGTATTGCGAGGGCAGCTCGGGGCCCTGCTTGTGCGAAGGCTCGGGACGCGACCAGCGCTGGAAGTGCTACAGCGACGGCCAAGCGCAAGGCGGCAGCGGCGGCGGGACCTCCGGTAGCGCGGGAACGGGACAAGCCGGCAGCGGCAATCAAGGCCAAGGTGGCGGCTCGAGCGGCTCGAGTGGCGAGCCGGGACAGGGCGATGCCGGCTCACCGCCGACGGCTGGCACCGGCGGCACGAGCAGCACCGGAAATGCGGGCGAATCCGGACAGGCGGGCGCAGCCGGCAGCTAGCGACGTTCCCGCTCGAAGCCTGCCCCGCGCCCGAATATTGCGCGCGAAAGCACGGCTATCCGGCGCGACGCACCTTGGCTATCCTCGAGTGCTCGCATGACGACGCCGGAGATCCAATTCGCCGCGCTCACCGACGTGGGGCGGCAGCGCGAGCATAACGAGGACAACTTCCTCGTCGACAAGAAGCTCGGGCTATTCGTGGTGTGCGACGGCATGGGCGGGCACGCCGCGGGCGAGGTGGCGAGCGCCCTCACCGTCCGGACCCTCCACGAGGAGATCAAGCGCGAGGCGGACCTCCTCACGGACTACCTGGGCGGCGGCTCCGGGGGAGCGCGCGTCAGCAAGCGCGACATCCTGAACATGCTCGAGTTCGCGGTGAACCGGGCCTCGAGCCGCGTCCACGCCGAAGCGGCCAAGGACACGAACAAGCGCGGCATGGGCACCACGCTCGTTGCCCTGCTCGTCATCGGCAATACCGCCTTCATCATCTACGTCGGCGACAGCCGCATCTACCTTCTGCGCGACGGCGTGCTCGAGCAGCTCACGGAGGACCACACCGTCCGGAACGAGCTCGTCAAGAAGAAGAAGATGACCAAGGAGCAGGTCGAGCAGATCGCGCAGAAGAACGCGATCACTCGCGCCGTCGGCGTCTACGAGCACGTCGAGCCCGACACGCTCGTGCTCGACCTCCTGCAGGGCGATCGCTTCCTGCTCTGCTCCGACGGCCTCTGCGGTTACTTCGAAGAGGATCTCGAGACGCTCGGCCGGCACCTCGCGAACAAGGACGCCGACGCCGCGGCCAAGGCGCTCATCAACGCGGCGAACGAGCAGGGCGGCAAGGACAACATCACGTCCGTGATCGTGACCGTCGGCGACGCGGCCGCCAGGGACACGAATCGCGCAAAGCAGCTGCAGCTCAAGCGCGAGACGCTCGCCCGCATGCCGCTGTTCCGTCCGCTCAACGACCGCGAGATCCTGCGCGTCCTGCAGGTGACGGACGTGGCTTCGTTCCAGAACGGCGAGCACGTGATGAAGGAGGGCGAGACCGGGGAGGAGCTCTTCATCGTCTTGAGCGGCACCCTGAAAATCACGCGCAACGGCGCCGATCTCGCGACGCTCCAGACGGGCGATCACGTGGGCGAGATGGCGCTCGTGCGGAGCCAGCCGCGCTCGGCGACCGTCGTGAGCAACGGCAACAGCGAGCTCATGGTGATCCGGCGCACGGAGTTCTTCGAGATCCTGCGCAAGGAGCACCAGCTCGCCGTGAAGCTCTTGTGGCAGTTCCTGGGTGTCCTCGCCGATCGCCTCGCGGACACGAGCCGCGAGCTCGGCGCGGCCAAGGAGGAGCTCGCCGCCGAGGACATCACCGGCGAGATCTTCGAGGACGAGGACGACAGCGATCGCAAGACGCTGATCCTGCCGGAACCGAATTGAGATGGGTGAGCGCGGGCTCTTCGCGCTCGTGCTCGGCGCCGGGCTGCTCTCGATCGCCGGCTGCCGGCGCGCAGAAGCCGTGAAGCCCGCCCCGAAGGCGGCGAGCGCGGCACTCCGTGCGAGCGCCGCCCCCCGCGCGCCGTCCACACCGAAGCCGCCACCGACGATCCATGGGTGCCGCGTCCTCGGTTTGCGCGGCAAACCGGCCCCCGCGGGCACACCCGGCGTCGGAACCCTGCTCCACGACCGCATCTGGCTCGAGCTCGCCGACGGCGTGGAGCTGCAGCTCAAGCACAGCGAGACCACGCGGGAGCTCAGCCTGCTCGGACCGGGGCGCTTCCTCGCGTGTGCGGACGGCAGCGAGTCCGTGCTCGTGGCGCGCGGCGTCGTCTCCACGACGCCGGGACCAGGCTCGCGCGCGGGCGCGGAAGTCGAGCTCGGCACGCCGTTCGGGGTCGTTCACTACGCCGACGCCGCCCTCCGCCTCGACGTGCGGGAAGCGGGGCTCACCCTCGAGGTGCAGCAGGGCGCTGCCGCGATCAGCGCGAACGAGGAGGGCGAGCACCCCGACGGCGGCGAGACCCCGCCCGTGCGCGGACCGAAGGGGAAGCTCACCCTGTCGGGCAAGGTCGACGCCGCGAAGCTCGTCGAACGCTGTAGCGGGGCCCGCTCGGCGATCAGCACGAAAACCGCGGCGCCCGCGCCGAGCGCCGGTCCCGAACGGGGCGCGTGGGCGGTCGGACTCTTGAACGCGCGCAAGGCCGCGCGCCTCGCCTGCTCGCGAGCGCGCGCCGCAACCGGTCGGCTCGAGGGCAACGAGGAGGGCCGGCTGGATGACCAGCTGGACGCCTTGCTCCGGGCTCCGAACGCGGAAACGGACGCTGGAAAGTGATGTTTCGTTGACAGTTTCCGCCGGGCGCCGCTAGCGTCCGCACGACGGGCTAGTCCATGGGCTTCCGAACGTTGACCTGCCGGGCACCCCTGCCGCGCGCTGCCTGGACGGCCGCGCTGGGGGGAGCGCTTGTGGCGTTGCACTCCCCCGGCGCCCGCGCCGACGAGCCCCGCAAGGTGACGGAGCCCTCGGTCATGCGCGAGCCGACCGAGATCGTCCAGATCGCCGACGCGTTCGACGACGACGACATCTTCGACCTGCACCTGTCGCTCGGCTACCAGCACACCTGGAAAAACGCCAAGATCTACCGCGAGACGGCGGGGGCGCAGATCTCGACCGGCGGATTTACGCCGTCGAACATGAACGTCGCCAAGTACGAGCAGGACACCGCGCGACTGAACACGCGTGCGGACATCGGCCTCTACAAGGACATCGCGCTCGTCATCCGCATGCCGGTCATCCTCTCGGACGACCGCAGCTTGAACGAGAACGGCGGCGGCCTGCAGAGCAACACCCTCGTCGGCGCTCCGGGCGAGCAGCTCTTCATGATGCCGTTCAAGGCGCCCACGCGCAGCGGCATCGAGTACCTGGCCTTCGGCCTGGACTTCGGCCTGATGAACCAGGCGCGCAACCCCAACAAGCCCACGTGGACCATCGGCGGCGAGGTGCGGGTGAACGTCTCCGAGCCGATGCACGCCTGCAACTCGAACCCGCAGAACCTGAACCAGACGCCGCCGAACAACGGCAGCCAGGTCAAGTGCGCCTACCCGCACGACACGAACCGCGACAGTCACGCGGGGCAGTTCTCCACGTCCGATACCGGGGACGGCTCGACGATTAAGTTCGACGAGGGCGCGAGCGGCGAACGCAGCCCCGGGGTGAGCCGCGGAACGACCGGACTCGCGTTCCACACCTACCTCTCGCGGCGCGTGAAATACATCGAGCCGTACGGCGGCTTCGACGTGCTGTTCGAGTTCCCGAACCAGAGCAGCGACTACAACCAGACGGATCTCAAGGGCTCGCTCGTCAATCACCCGCCGCTCCGCGGAACCATGACGATGGGCGTCGCCGTCATGCCGTGGGAGATCCGCGACGCGTTCCAGAGGCTCACGATCGACGGGCGCTTCTCCGGCACGTACGTTTCCGAAGGCCGCGACTACAGCGAGCTCTTCGACGCCCTCGGCTCGAGCGACGCGCCGTCGCTGCGCGCCCCCATGTTCGCCGAATACAAGGCGAACAACGGAGCGGCGTCCAATACCTATCCCTCAATCGTCGACCCGGCCTCACAGAAGGTCTACTTCACGGGCCTCACCGACGTGCAGCAGCACGGCGAGTACACCTTCAGCATCTCGACGACGTACCAAGCCGGTGAGTACGTGAAGTTCAACGTCGGCGGCGCGTACACCCTGTATCAGGGCCACTTCATCACCTTCGATCAGGCCTGCAACCCGAACTTCAGCGGCGACCTTGGACAGATGGGGCCGTGCCGCACGGGCAGCGCCGAGCAGGGCTACTCGCCGACGGGCATCCCGAACCCGAACTACCGCAAGGTGATCAACGATCCGGGCCGGCGCTTCAAGGTCGACGACGCGAACGGGCTCGACGCTTGGATCAGCGCAACCGTGATGTTCTAGAGCTCGGCTCGAAACCCGCTTCGCAGGTTTTGAGGCTCGTCCATTGCCGCGCACGCTGGGCCATCGCGCTCGCGGTCGTCGCGCTGTTCGTCGCCGTCCCCGCGCTCGCGTTCGCTACCGGGAGCGGACGCGCGCGCATTCTTCCAACGGGCGCGGAGGTCGCTCCCGGGCAATGGCAGGCTGCGAGCCAGAGCCCTGACGAGCGGACGCGCCGGCTCGGCGCCCAAATAGACCAAACGATGGCCGAAGGGGTCGAGGATCTCGGCCTTTTGCCGCTGCGCGCCGTGGGCGGTCCCGTGCCGGAGCGCAGCCTCACCTCGCTCGATCCGAGCGCGTGGGTTTTCGCGCCGCGCCTCAGCTCCGAGCCCGACGGTGTGCACCTGAGGCTCGTGGCCGTCGCGCCGGGGTCACGCGTGGAGCTCGTGCGCGAAGAGGTGTTCCCGAGCTCCGCGCTCGGAACGCTCGACGTGAAGGCGCTGGTCATGCTGCGCGATCTCTACGACGCGGGAGCGCCGAAAGGTCCGCGGCTGCCTGCCGGCGCCGCGGCGCCGCGCACCGTGGAGGAGGACGCACCGCCCTCGACGGGAAAGCCGGTGCTCGCGCTCAACGGCGCCGTTTTGGGCGGCTATTTCGGCTTCGCGATTCAGCGCGCGAGCGGCTCCTCCGACTCGCGCCTCGTGTACCCGCTCGTTGCGCTCGGCACCGGTCTCGGGCTCGGAGCGTCGCTGCTCGTGGCCGACGAGTGGAACATCTCGACCGGCGATGCCTGGTACCTGTCGGCGGGGATGTGGTGGCCGCTCGCGTCGGGCGTCCTGCTGGCGCAGAGCTACGGCGTGAAAGAGGACAACGTGCACCTCTATGGCCTCGTGGGCGCGGGCGCCGGGCTCGCGCTCGCGACGACCGCGGTTGCGACGCGCCCGATCAGCGAGGGCGGCGCCGTGCTGGCGCATTCCGGCGGCGCCTTCGGCGCGTTGCTCGGCGCCATGACGGACGCCGCGATCCAGGGCACGACCGGCGAATCGCTGAAGCGCGGGATCGGCTACGGCACCGGCATCGGCGTGGTGCTCGGCGGCGCGATGGCGACGCAGGTGACGATCACCCCGTCGCGGGCGCTTCTCGTCGACCTCTCGGCGAGCCTCGGCGCGGTGGCGGGCGCCGCGCTCGCGAGCCCGCTGCTCCTGGTCGACGAGTCCGATCCGGCTCGCACGCGGCTGTGGCTCGCGAGCGCGGGTGCAGGCACGATCGCCGGTGGCATCATCGGCTGGTACGCGACGGCCTCGTCCGCACCGGCTGCGCCCGAAAAACGCAGCGCGCTCAGCATCCTGCCGTACGGCGGCATCACGCCGAGCAAGAGCGGAAGCACGGTGACGCTCGGCGTCGTCGGAGCGTTTTGACGAGCCGCATCCACCGTTTCGTGGTGAACGCCGCGGACGGCGGAACGCGGCTCGACAAGCTCCTCGCGCAGGGCGTCCCCGGCGTCGGACGAAAGCTCGCGCGGGAGCTCTGCGAGCAGGGCCGCGCGCGCGTCGACGGCCGGAGAGCCCGCGCCGCCGACCCCGTGCGCGCCGGAGCGAGCGTCGAGCTCACGCTCGACGAGCAGCCGACCGTCGGCGAGCCCGAGCTCGACCTCGACGTGCGTCTCGAGCTGGGCAGCGTGCTCGTCGTTCACAAGCCCCCCGGGCAGCCGAGCGCGACGCTGCGTCCCGGCGAGCGCGGCACGCTCGTGAACGCGCTGGTGGCCCGCTACCCCGAGCTCGCAGGTATCGGCCACCGGCTGCGCGAGCCGGGCCTCGTGCACCGTCTGGATACCGAGACGTCGGGCCTCCTCGTGGTAGCGCGCACCGAAGCCGCGTTCGGGACGCTCACGCGCGCGCTCCGGGGCGGCCGGCTCGCGAAGCGCTACCTGGCCATCGTGGCCGCGCGCGAGCTGCCCGATCAGGGCGTCATCGAGCAACCCCTCGGCCCCGATCCCAGTCGCCGCGGCCGCGTGCGGGTCGTGCCCGAGCCGGAGCGCGAGTACGCAAAGCCGAGCACGACGCGCTTCGTCGTGCTCGAGCGCACGCCGCGCTTTCTCCTGCTCGAGCTCGAGGCGGCGCGCGCTTTTCGCCACCAGATCCGCGCACACCTCGCGTCGCTCGGCGCACCGCTCGTCGGCGACGCGCTCTACGACGGCCCCGCGTGGCCCGGCGCAGGCGCACGCCACGCCCTGCACGCGAGCTACGTCGCGTGGGCGGGCGATCGCACGGTGCCGAGCTTCGCCGTGAACGCGGGGATGCCCGACGACATGCGCCGGCTCTTCGGCGCCTGATCGGTGAGCTCGTCGAGCAATCGCTCCACGAGCGCGCACGTGAGCGCGACGGTCGGAAGCTTCGGGCTCAGAATCGCGACCCGCTCGTCCGGCTTGCGACCGCGCGTCCAAATCGCGCCGCGCGGCAGCGCGCCTTGGGCTCTCGAGCCCTCTTTGGCGCGCACGATCACGAACGGCACCCCGACGACCCCGCCGACGCCGCGCTGAGCGTCGAGTCCCGTCTCGAGCGCGACGAGGCCCGGAAGCCCGTCTTTCGGCTGGATCAGCACGCGAAGCTCGTCGGGCTCGCCGCTGCCGTCGGGCACGCGCCCCCAGGCCACGGCCTTGGCCCGCCCTCTCACGCGCAGCGCGCGCGTGAGATCGCGCATGAAACGCCGCGAGAACGCCACGCGATCGCCGGCGAGATCGCTCGCACGCCCGGTGAAGAACACCGGCATGAGCGCAGCCCCGCCGAGCGCCACGAGCAGGGCTCGAAGCGGCGAATGGGCGAGCTCGGCGAGCGACTGCGCCGCAGAGACCGCGAGCAACACCGCGAGCGTCAGCACCCCGGCGATGCTTCCCGAGTCGAGCCAGGCTCCCGGCCGTCGCTCACGGCGCGGCGCAAAAGCCTCGTCGTCGCGTAGCGAGAGCCAGCGCCCGGGACCGCGTGGCGCGCGCTCCAAACGCGGAGCACGCAGCGAGGCAAGCAGCATGGCGACGAGCACGGCAAAAGCGGCGAGTGTCGGCTCCTCGAGCTCGTTTCCGAAGAGCAGCGCGGAAGCGAGCACCAGCGCGGAGAGCGCCAGGCGCGCCCAGGTCGGCAGCGGCACGAGAGAGCGCGGAGCGGCGCCGCCCGCGCGGAGCGAGCGCTCCTTGAAGAAGGCGAGCAGCGCGAGCGTGACACCGAAAAGGCCAGAAATCAGCGGCCAACGCAGCGAGCGCGCGGGAGCCGAAAGCGGCGCGCTCGGGCTTACCGCGGCGTCTTTCGGGGCGGGAGTCGCGGCGCTCGGGACGCTCGCTGCGAGCGCGCTCGTCTCGACGCGCCAGAGCACGGGCTCACCGCGCGCGACGTGCGAGCGAACGAGCTCGATCTCGTCCGCTTGCGGCGTATGGTGCATCGAGGAGACCATCACGCCGAAGCCGGGATCGGGATCGTCCTTGTCGACTGGGGGCAGGCGCGGCGCGGTATCGCTCGGAGGGAGGCGGAAGATCGCGCGCACCCCGTCGACGCCCGCATCGAGGCGAGGACCGACCCAACCAATCTCGACCGCCCCCGCTCGGGCCCGAAGGCGCGCCGCGAGGTTCGTCCGGTAGCGAACCTTGAACAGCCAGGTCCCACCGCGGATGCCCTTCGGTAGATCGACCTCGAGTCCGAGTGATCCGTCGGCGTGACGCTCGACGAGGAGCGGGATGGGCACACCCCCGGCCGCGCGCGTGACGGTCGCGTCGGGCAGGATCTCGGCGTCCTGATCGGAGGTACCGAGCTCGAGGCTCTTCAGCGGCCCTCCCCTCACCTCGAGGACCAGCTCATGGCTCACGGTCGCGTGCCCGTCAGCCTCGACCTCGACGACCGAGAGCAGCCCTTTCGGGTTCTGCTCGATCCAGGCGGCTGCCGGCAGCGTCCACGCCGCCGTTGCGGCCAAAAACAGCGCCGAAACGAGATGTCGTACCTTGGAACACACTGTAGGTTCGACGCTTACACGATGACTCGCGCGCCAGGCAAAATCCTGCCGAATCGGAGGGCTCCCGCGCCTGGTGCTTCCTCGCGTTACAATGCATGGATGAAGCGTCCGGTGTGGGCGGTCTTGGCGTTATCCGCCGCCGGCTGCTCCCTCATTATCCCGCTCGATTACACGGGCGGCGTCGGCGGATCGTCGGGGAGCGGCGGTGCCGGCGCGAGCCAGGGCGGAAGCAGCGGCGTGGGCAATGCACCCCAGGGCGGGACCTCGCAGGGCGCCGAAGCCGGCACCGGTGACGAAGGGGGCAACCCGCAGGGTGGAGCCGAGGGCGGAACCGGTGGCGCCACGAGCCCCGGCGGCACGGATACCGGCGGTCATGGCGGCACGACGGGCGGGACCGACGGCGGCACGAGCGGCAACGGCGGCACGAGCGGGGGCGTCGGCGGCAGCTCGATGGGCGGCGAGGAGGCGGGAGGCGAAGCGGGGACGGGAGCTGC
>DATMCL010000545.1:0-5586 GCA_035558375.1 Polyangiaceae bacterium | reverse complement strand
CGGAGTTCCCCGGGATCGTTATCGGATCGGGCTAAAGGTTCTCGCCGCAGTAGGCGATGCCGCGCGGCGCGAGCACGCACGTCTCGTCCGGGTCGCAGTCGGCGCTCGAGTCACAGAGCCGGATCGTCGGCGGGTTGCCGGGCTGGCCCTCGCTCACGGGGCAATCGGTCGTGCAGTAACTCGAGCGAGCGTGGTAGCAGCAAACCTCTCCCGCGGCGCACTGTCCGGGCCCCGAGCACGCGAGGGTCGCGCCCGGGCAATCGGCGCCGGGGTAGGTGCAGTAGGACGGCTGCGAGCGCCGGCTGCAGCAGACGCTCGCGCTCGGATCGCAGACTTCGTCGCCGCAGCTGATGCTCGTCATCGTGCCGGTGCCGCCCTGAGCGCCGGTACCGCCCTGCGCGCCGCTTCCGCCGTTCGACGTCGTTCCGCCGTTGGTCGACCCCGAGGACCCGCCGCGACCTGTGGTGCCGCCAATGCCGACGCTGCCGCCCACCGCGAAGCTGCCGCCCACGGCGACGGTGCCACCGTCCGAAACGCTCCCACCGCGGCCGATGGTGCCGCCCACGCCGAAGCTACCGCCGTCATCGACGTCGCCGCCGGTTCCGCCCGCGGGCGCGGCGCCCGTGCCTTTGCCCGAGACGCCGCCGCCGTCGACCGAACCGCCCGTGCTCGACGTCGTGCCACCGCGACTCGACCCGCCCGTGCTCGAGCCGCCGCGCGCGCTCGAGCCTCCGCGCGCACGGGTACCGCCCGTCAGCGCGGTGTCGTCATCGCCGTAGCCGAACGTGTCGTCGAGGGTGGGTGCCGTGCGACCACACGCACCGAGCGTCGTCAGCCACGCACCGGCAACGCCCACGACAATGCTGCGGAACGGAACTCGTGTCACGAGCCCCAGCCTAGCACCACTACTCGGCGGCGGCTCGACTCAGCCGAGGAGATGCGCTGCGGCAGTTGCTACGGGCAGGGCGGGGAGCTCGACGGGACGGCGCTCGCGACTCGAGAGCAAGATGGCGTGCGCGAGCTCGAGCGCGCGCCCGTCGACGGCGGGAGACACGAGGCGCGTGCCATCGAGGATCGCTGCGACGAAGTCTTCGAGCAACCCCGTCGGGTCGAGGCCGCCCACCGGCAGCGTGCGGCGCTCGACGTCGCTCGCCACACGGATGCGCGCGCCCGCGGGTGAGCTCACTGCCGGCGCGGTCGTGCGCTCCACGACGAGCTCGCGCCCTTCGAGCGTGATGCGGCCACGAGCGCCGTGGATCTCGAGACGGTTCACCCCGAGGGGCTCGCTCGTACTGGCGACGAAGACGCCCGTCATGCCGTCGTCGTGCTCGAGGTACGCCGTGACCTGATCCTCGACCTCGATCGCATGAAAGAGCCCGAATGCGCAGTGCCCCTGCACGCGCACCGGCATGCCGAACAGACGCTGCCAGAGATCGAGCTGATGGAGCGCCTGATTGAGCAGCACGCCGCCTGCCTCCCCCTCACGCGTGCCGCGCCACTGGCTCGCTCGGTAATAGGCGTCGGTTCGAAAGCAGTCCGTGACCGTCCAGCACACGCGCTGGAGGCGGCCGAGCTCGCGTCGCTCGAGGAGCCGGCCGAGCTCGAGGTACCGGGCGTCGGCGCGCAGCGGAAACGCCGTCGCGACCACACACCCGCGCCGCTCGGCGCGCTCGATCTCCGCGAGCAAACGCCGCCCGTCGGCATGACGCGACGCGAGCGGCTTTTCGGTGAGGACATGCAAGCCAGCATCGAGCGCCAGGCGAGTCGCCTGCGCATGCACCGCCGGCGGCGTAGCGATGACCAGCGCGTCGAGCGAACGCGCCGCGAGCAGGCTCACGTCGTCCGCAAATTGCTGCACGCCGGGAAACCCGAGCAACGCCCCCGGCGCAATGTCCGCTACGGCCGAAAGGCGCGCCCGCGCCACGCCACCCCCGGCGAGAGCCCGCGCGTACGCACCCCCTCGCTCGCCAACGCCGAGCACGCCCACGCGCAACGTCAACGCCGGGCTCCGGAACGCACGGGGTATCGGGAAGGATCCTTCGGCATTTCGAAAGACCGCGAGAGTACTCGCCCCGCGGGCCGCGCCTCAACTAGAAGTGCCCGACGAGCCCGATGGTCCCTCTCTTACCGTCGTAGGCAACGGACGGCGCGAGACGGAGCGTCGCGCGCGACGCCGGAGCGGACCGCTTGCCGTCGTCGTACGCGAGCAGGGAGGCATCGATGGCGATCGCACCGGCCATTCCGACCACGAAACCGAGCGCGGCGCCGCTCACACACTCGAGCTCGTCCCCGCAGCCGCCGCTCGCGCTTCCGAGCGCCATGCCCGTGAGCGCGCCACCGAGGGGCAAGAACACGCGCGACCCGAAGCTCACGAGGCCCATCCCGACGTTGCCGTGCGCGAAGTGAATCGTCGGCCCGAGCGCGGCGTACGGAAGCAGCGCGTACGCTTCTAGGCTCTTCCCGGTCGCGAAAAAGAACGTCACCGAACCCGTATCCGCGAGCAGCGTCTGCCACCCGTACCAGCGCTTGCCGTGCGACTTCGTTCGGCTCGGCGCATACGGCGCATCGCGGTCCTCCTCCGTCTCTTCGTGCGGCTCGCTCGGCGCTGCTTCGGCGAGCGGCTTGCTCGGCGCGTCGGCGGGCGGCTGGCTCACTGTCCTGAGCCGGGTCGACGCGCGCGAAAATGCGCCGCTCGGCTCCGCCGCCTGCACCCGAACCGCACCGAGTACGGATGCCAAGAAAATGCTCACTAACGTCAGCAGTCTCGACATTCGCACCCTCGACTCTACGCCTCCTCGCCACAATCATGCGTGGCTTTCTGCAACAGTCGAGCAAGAGCCGCTCTCGAGGGTTGACGCGCGCTGAAACGGGCTCTAATTCGGGGCGCATGACGACTCGCAGCGCACTCCATACGGTTCCGTTTCTGCTCGCTTTTGCAGCCGGTTGCGGTGGCTCCGAGCCCGCGCCCGCGCCTCCCCCTCCCCCTCCGCCGCCCGCGGCTGAGCCCGCAGCGCCGCCGCCTGCACCGGCAAGTGCAGCGCCGGCCGCCGCCGCCGTACCCGCAGCGCCTCCCGAGCCACCGGCGTCCGTGCCGGTATGGAAGGTGACCGAAGGGATCGCGACGCCGGAAAGCGTGCTCTACGACGCGGCCGCCGATCGCTACCTCGTCTCGAATATCAACGGCACGCCCACGACCGTCGACAACAACGGCTACATCACGGAGATCTCGGGCGACGGCAAAGTCACGAAGGCGAAGTTCATCGAAGGTGGCGCCGGCAAGGTGAAGCTCGACGCGCCGAAGGGCAGCGCCATCTCCGGGGGCGTGCTCTACGTCTCCGACATCACCGTCGTTCGCAAATTCGACGCCAAGACGGGCGCGCCCAAGGGCGACATCCCGATCAAGGACTCGGTCTTCTTGAACGACGTGGCCGCCGCTGCCGACGGCCGCATCTTCGTCACGGACTCCGGCGTGAAGGAAGGCGCCAAAGGCCTCGAGCCCGCCGGCGGCGACGCCGTCTACGTCATCGACAAAGCCGGCAAGGTCAAGCCCCTCGCCAAGTCGAAGGACCTCAACGGTCCGAACGGCATTCTCGTCCTCGACAAGAAGATCATCGTCAACTCGCTCAACGCCGACACCGTCTTCAGCCTGGGCCCGGAGGGCGAGCTCCAAGAGGTGACCCACCTCCCGAAGGGCGGCCTCGACGGCTTGGTCAGCGTCGGCGACAACCTCCTCGTCTCGAGCTGGCAAGCGGCCGCCGTCTTCCGCGGCAAGCTCGGCGGCACGTTCGAGCCCGTCATCCACGGCGTCAAAGGCCCCGCCGACATCGGCTACGACACCAAGCGCAACCGCGTCCTCGTCCCCCGCTTCGTCGACAACGCCGTCGAAGCGTACGACGTGAAGTAACGTCTCGCTCAACGCGCGCTTCGATCTCCGATCGAAGCGCGCGTTGTTCATTTCGAAGCCCCCGCAAACGCGCCCCCACAGGCGAAGGCCCTCCAAGCACCGCGTCAGCGGACCCGGCGCAAGCCGCGCCTCGGCGCACGACGGCCCCCCGTCGCCACGCAAAGCGCCGGCGCGCTACTCCGTATGTGGGTGGTTGCCACTGCTCGTCACGGCGCGTCGCAGGCTAAAAAGCGCTGCATGTTCGCTTCATCTCGCCCGATCGCACCACGCTCGCGGCGACGCCTTCGGCGAGCGGCCACGCTCCACGTGCGCGCGACCACGGCACCTACCGACCAGCGACCCAAGTCGCCGCACCGATGGCGCCGAGGAGCAGACGGCATGCGCCGACGAACGAAAGGCGGAGCCCTTCGCGCGCCATGCGTCGCACATCGTTTCGCTGCAGCGCCGAGCCCCACGACCTCGCCGCTGCCCGAACGTCGATTCACCCTCCTCACGCCGCCGCGCGAACGCCCCGGCAATGCTTTTCAGCCTGCGCCGCACGTCGACTCGAGTCGACAACTCATTCAACACCCCTTCGCAGCCCTCAGGCACCTACACCGAAGACCGTGCTGATCGATCGCGAATTTTTCGGGCCCGCTTCGCTCGAGGCCCCAAAAATTCACTGGTCTACGCCCAGATCTGTCTGCCGGTGGTTCTCTTGTTTCCATCCACCCAAGCGAGCTTGGGTGTAAGCAAGCCACGACACGCCGCGCCCCAGAGCACCGTAGCCACACATTCAGGGTGAGGCGACGGCGTGAACGCCCGTCGCACGTCGCCAGACGAAGCCGCTCCCAGCACCGTAGCCAACTTCAAGATGAGGCTACGCCGACGACGCCAATGCGCCTCCCTCGTCGGGCGCGAGCCGCTCATCCACTCCCCCCGGACCACGGCTAGAGTCGAGGAGACGCGGCCCGCCGTCATCGTCGCCAGACGATGCCGCCCCAAGCACCATAGCTAGATTCAAGCCAGGCCCGCCGCCAAGGCGCCAGCGCACATCGTCGCCAGACGATGCCGCTCCAAGCACCATAGCTAGATTCAAGACAACGCCGCCGACAAGGCGCCACCGCACATCGTCGCCAGACGATGCCGCTCGAGCACCATAGCTAGATTCAAGACAAGGCCGCCGAAAAGGCGACAGTGCACATCTCCTCGGCGCGCACAGCGGCATCGTCGCCAGACGGAAGCCGCTCCAAGCACCATGGCTAGGTTCAAGACAAGCCCGCCGAGCAGGCGCCAGCGCACATCTCCTCGGCGCGCACAGCGGCATCGTCGCCCGACGATGCCGCCCAAGCACCATGGCTAGATTCAAGATGAGACGCGGAACGAGGCAACGCGCATTTCGTCAGAGCGAGTAGGGTCGACAACCATTGACGGCGTTGTTCCAAGCCCTATGTCTAGCTTCAAGATGACGCAGCGGGGACAGCGGCGACGCACCTATGGTCGGGGCGAACAGCAGCTTCCACTCGCGTTTCCTTTCACGTGGGGTGGCGCGCGAAGGGGCGCGGGCCGCAAGCGTGCGGAGCGCGGGAACACGCCTCACGTGGCTCGTCCGCGCCACCGCGCGGCCGAGCCAGTCCATGTCACGCTCCGCGCGCGGCTTGCCCCGCTGCGCAGTCAGCATGTTTTTCCCACCGTTCGGCTCG
>DATMCL010000544.1:0-9414 GCA_035558375.1 Polyangiaceae bacterium | reverse complement strand
AAGATCAACATGCTCGCCGCGCACGTGAGCACCACGATGCCGCGGAAGGTCGCACCGGCGTGATACAGGTGCACCACGCGCCCGAGCATGATGAGCGGCGGCACGAACGGCATCGCTCGAGCCAGCCGCCCCTCGAAGGTGTCGAGCCGTGGCGCCTTTGCGAAGCGCGCGACCTCGAGCGCGAGGAGTCCGACGATCGCCGCGCCGGCCAGGAGTCCTGCAAACACGGGCGTGCGCACGGGCACGAGCACGAGGAGATTCGCTGCCGCGAATGCGAGCGTCAGCGCTTTCGCCTCCTTGCGGGCGAGCGTGACGAAGGACACCGCCGAGAGCGGGACGAGCACGATGAGCGTCCCGACCACGGCGAGAACCGCCGAAAGCCGGGTGGGCGCGATCCAGCTCGCGTAGTGCGGCAAGAGTCCGAGCGGCTCGAGGTGGAACTGCGAGTACACGAGCCCGCCGAGCACCGCGAAGCTCACGGGCACCGTCGCGAGCAAGAGCCCGATGAACGTGCGGGCGGAGCGCCCCTCGCGCACGGTGAGCCCCACGAAGTACGCCGCCAGGGCGAGCAGCAGCGACTGGCCGACGAGCATCGCGTAACGCGTGAGGTCGTTTCCGACCTGCCAGTGCTGGAGCATGAAGGTCGAGGCGGAGGCCACGACCAGGAGCGCGCCCGCGACCCGCAGCGCTCGCGCGAGCGCCTCCGAGTCGAACGCGGTTTCACGTGGGGTCACGACGCCACCTCCTCGGACTCGCGGCGCAGCGCCTCGAGCTCGAGCTTGAGCGCCGCTTCTTCCTCGGCGCTCGTGAGCTCCTCTTCGAGCGAGTCCGTCGTCACCGTGATGCAGCCGCTCGCGACCTCGCTCTCGGCGACGTGCTCCTCCCAGCGCTCGAAAATATCGCCAATTTCGCCGCTGTTGACGCTGCCGCTACCCTGCACGATGACGAGCGCCTCGGCGCGAGATTGGCGCGTGCGCATGGTGTTGCGCTGCTGGCGGAGCTCCACGAGCTTCGTTTCGAGCGTCTGCACGTCGCGCTTGAGCTGCTGCTCGATGCGATCGTGCTCGACCACCTGACCGTTGAGCTCGAGGCTGCGGGTTTCGCTGCGCTTGGCGCGCCGCAAGCACTCGAGCGCGCGCGTTTCGTTGCTCTCGCGCTTGGCCCGCTCCCGCCAGCGCACGGCCGCTTCCTGCTCCTCGCTGAACGACTGCCGGAGCGCGGCACCGTCGCGTCCGACGCGCGCGAGCTGCACCTTGGCTCGCCCGACCCCTTGCTCGAGCTCGCGGAGCGCGCTCGTCGCCTGCGCCTCGTGATTTTCGACCTGGGCGATGAACCCGTCGATGCTCGACAGGAACCCGCTCGTGAATCGTTTCCAACGCACCATCACTGAATTCACTCCTCGAGCCCCCACGGCGGGGGCTTGCGAGGCTCCTCTTCAGCAAACGCCGCGCCGCGTCACACGTGACTCATAACCATTGAATATTACTAGATTTATACTGATTTCGCTAATCCAGAAAGTGCAATTACCGTACTCCATGAGTACACTATTTGCACATGTTTTTCCGGCCAGAGGAACGACGCTTCGCGACGGGCGTCGCGCGTGTCGCGTACGAAAATCCGTTCTCGCCCGAGCGCATGACGAGCGAGCGGCTCGCCTTGCTCGAAGAGTTCACCGACTCGGGCGGCGTGTGGTCACCGGACGGCGCGCACGGCCACGAGCGCCCGTTTCATCCGGAGCGCCCGAACGTGATCCGCCTGCGCGACCTGAGCTGGCAGCACGCTCTCGGCCTGCGCCAGCGGCTCGACCGTCAGAAGGGCGAGCTCACGCCGGGCGACCTCGCGCTCTACGAGGATCTCTGCCTCTACGCGCTCTTCGCGCGCTACGAGCTCAACCTGTTCGAGCTCGCGACCGACGAGTCCGCGGCGGACAAGAAAGTCGGGTTCTACGCGTCCTTTCGTTCCGACTTCGAGCGACTGCTCGTGGAGCCCGGGCTCCCGAGACCTTCGGGGCTCGACGCGGCGGGCGCCCTCGCCTTCTTCTTTCAGATCCGGCGCGCGTTTCACTTCATCTTCCGCTACTTGCTGGGTGTTTCGGAGCCCGTGGCAAGGCTCCGCGCGGAGACCTGGCAGTCCGTCTTCACCCACGATCTCCGGCGCTACCAGGCCAGCGTGTTCCGGCACATGGCCGACATTCCGACGCTCATTGTCGGGCCGTCCGGCACCGGCAAGGATCTGGTCGCGCAGGCCATCGGCTACTCGCGCTACCTCGCCTTCGACGAGGGCAAGCAGCGCTTCGTCGAGGCGTTCGCGAGCCAGTACCACGCCCTCAACGTCTCGACGCTGTCGAAGGGCGTCGTGGAGTCGGAGCTCTTCGGCCACCGCCGCGGTGCGTTCACGGGCGCGCTCGAGGACCATCGCGGCTGGCTCGAGCAGTGCGGTCCGGACGGCAGCGTGTTCCTCGACGAGATTGGCGAGCTCTCGACCGATCTGCAGGTGAAGTTTTTGCGCGTGCTGCAGACGCGTGAGTTCCAGCGCCTGGGCGAGACGAAGCCGCGGCTCTTTCTCGGGAAAATCGTGGCGGCCACGCACCGGGACCTCGACGAGGGGCTCGTGAGCGGCTGGTTTCGCGAGGATCTCTACTATCGGCTGTGCGCGGACCGCATCCAAACGCCGAGCCTGCGCGAGCGCTTGGCGGCCGATCCGCGCGAGCTCGGGATCCTCGTCGGCGTGCTGAGCGAGCGCATCGCGGGTCCCGAACACGCGCCGGCGCTGACGAAAGACGTGCTCCACTGCGTGGAGAACGAGCTCGGCGCGGGCTATCCGTGGCCGGGCAACGTCCGCGAGCTCGAGCAGTGCGTGCGCAACGTGCTCGTCCGGCGGCGCTATCGCCCGGCCGAGCGCAAGGCGACCCCGAGCGCGCTCGATCAGGCACTGCTCGGAAGCGGGCTCGGCGGCGACGCTTTGCTCGATCGCTACTGCGCGCTCGTCTACGGGGAAACAGGGAGCTACGTCGAGACGGGCCGCCGCCTCGGGCTCGACCGGCGCACCGCGAAGGAACGTGCCGAGCGCGGACGGGCGGCGCTCGCTCCGCCCGTTGCCGCTCGCTGAGCGGCGAGGCGCGCACGTCGTTGCGCCCTGCCGGCGGCGGAGCGAGGCTCCGCCCATGCGCAAAGCGAAGACGATCGACGCCTACCTCTCGACGCTCGCTGCCGAGCGGCGCGCCCCGCTCGAGAAGCTCCGCCGAACGATCTTGTCGATCGTGCCGAAGGCAGAGGAGTGCATCAGCTACGGGATGCCGGCATTTCGGCTCGACGGGAAGGTCTTCGCGGGGTTCGCCGCCACGCGCAAAGGGTTCTCCTACTTTCCGTTCAGCGGCCAGACGCTCACCGCGCTCGCGGACGAGGTCGCCGACTTCTCCAAGACCAAGGGTGCCCTGCACTTCGACACCAAGAAGCACCCGCTGCCGGCCGCGCTCGTGAAGAAGCTCATCCGGGCGCGACGGGCCGAGATCGCCGCGACACGCGGAACGAAGGACTGAGACGCGGCGCGGCAGGCTTCGCGAAGGGGCGATTCTCTAGTACATGTCGATCCCCACCGTGTCACAAACCTCTGGGGACGCGTCGGGTAGCTCAGCCGAAGACTTCTCGCTCGTGCTTGGCGGCCCGCTGTTTCAGGTGCTGCGCCGGGCCCATCTGTCCGGCGACGCGCTGACGCTCGTGCGGCGACGTGTCGTCATCATCTCGCTCTTCACGTGGTTGCCGCTGCTCCTGCTCTCGTTGCTCGAACGCCACGCGCTCGGCGGAGGCATCGCCGTCCCGTTCCTCAAGGATTACGAGCTCCACGTCCGCTTCCTCGCGGCGTTGCCGTTGCTCATCATTGCGGAGCTCGTCGTGCATCAGCGCATGCGTCCCGTGATTCGCACTTTTCGCGCGCGCGGCATCGTCCCGGCGAACGAGCTCCCTCGCTTCGAGGCGATGGTCGCCGGTGCGTTCAAGCTCCGTAACTCCATCGTGGCGGAGCTCGGGCTCCTCGCGTTCGTTTACCTCGTCGGCATTCAGATCATCTGGCGCGATTTCATCGCGCTCAACGTCGCGACTTGGTACTCGACCCCAACCGCCCAAGGGGCAGAGCTATCGATCGCGGGCTTTTGGTACGGCTACGTGAGCCTGCCGATCTTCCAGTTTCTGCTCTGCCGCTGGTATTTCCGGGTCTTCATCTGGGCACGCTTCCTGTTTCAAGTGCGGAGCCTCACGCTGTCGCTCGTGCCGACGCACCCCGATCGAGTCGGCGGGCTCGGTTTCCTCGGCGGGCTCGTGCACGCGTTCACGCCGCTCGCCGCCGCCCATGGCGCGCTGCTCGCGGGCACGTTCGCCAATCGCATCTTCTACGCCGGCGCGAACTTCCGCGACTTCCGGCTCGAGGTCGCCTCGACCGTGGTGTTCGTGATGCTGCTCGTCTTTGCGCCGCTGCTCGTGTTCGGGCCGCAGCTCGCCGCCGCACGCCGGCGCGGGTTGCTCGAGTACGGCGACCTCGCCGAGCGCTACGGGCGCGAGTTCGAGGCCAAGTGGTTGCGCGGCGGCGCGCCGGAGGGCGAGGCGCTCATCGGCTCCGCAGACATTCAGTCCCTCGCCGACCTCGCGAACAGCGTCGAGGTGGTACGCACGATGAGCAGCTTCTTGGTGTCGAAAGAGGCCGTCGTTCGCCTGGGCGTCGCTACGGTGCTACCGCTCTTGCCGCTAACCCTGACGATCATGCCCCTCGAGGAGCTCCTGAAACGTCTCTTCGGCATGCTGTTCTGAGCGCAAGCTTCGCGGCTTTCGCCTTCTCCCTCACCTACCCGCTCGGACGGGCGCGCGCGTGCGGCGTTTCGGCGACGGGCGTCGCGTCGTGCTCGCTCGCCGAGCACCAAGAAGCCGAGCGGCGGCGCTTTGCGATCGGCGCCGCGGGAGTGCTCACGCGCACGGCGCTTCGCTTCGACGGCTCGTTGCGCGCCGAGCAGACGCGGGGACTCGTGCTCGGCGAGGTCGCCTACCTTCCGACGAAGAGCCTCGGGCTCGAAGCCGGCGCCGGAGCGGCACTCGGAGGGTCGCTCGAAGCGGGCGCCACGACCTACGATTTCTCGCCGGGGCCCGCGGCGGTGGCCGGCGTCGCGTTTCGAGTGCTCGACGAGCCGCTCTATTTCGCGCACTTCACGTCGCAGGTGTCGGCGGTCTGGAGCCGCACGCGGCACGATGGCGAAGCGAGCGTCCCCTACTCCGCCTACGACCTCCGGCTCGGGGGCGAGCTCGGGCTGAACCTCGTCGAGGTCCTGCATCCTTACGTCGTGGGGCGCGTCTTCGGCGGTCCCGTCTTCTGGCGTTACCGCGGCGAGTCCGTGACGGGCACCGACATCCACCACTACCAGGTGGGCATCGGGCTAGGCGTCGGCATCGCTCGGCGCCTCGCGGTGCTCGCCGAAGCCATCCCGCTCGGCGAGCAGGCGCTGTCGCTCGGTCTCAGTCTCTCACTCTAGGCGGGCGCCTCTACGCCGCACGCCAGCGCAGGCGCTGCTCGAGCCTCGAACGCGCCCACGCGAGCGCCGCGAGGAGCTCCGGCGGGCGAACGAAAGCAGGATAGAGCGCGAGGATCCCGAACGGGAAGAGGCCAATCTTCATGCTGAGCGCGATCCCGGAGTGCAGCGCGACCCCCGTGGCGAGCCAGATCCAACGGATCCGCGCGCGCCGCACGACGTTGCCGAAACGGCCGCCGCGCCCCGGATTGAGCTCGAGCCACAGCCACACGAGGTAGAGCGGCGCCGAGAGCTCGAACACCATCGTGAGCAGCGTACCGACGCACGTGAACGGATAGAGAAACGCGAAGGAACCGGGCTCGAAGCGCGCAAAATGCGGATCGCCGAGCACGTTGCCGATCGCAGCAAACCCGCCGCGCGGTCCCCACGTCTTCGCATCGCGCTGGTACCCGGCCGAGACGTAGACCCACAAAAGCTGCACGACCAAGAGGTAGCGCGGCCAGGCCGGCACGCTCTCGAGCCCAGGCTTGCCGCGACGCTGGCGGAACCACGCATCGACGGACCACACGGCGCCCGCACCGGACGCCGCGAGCACGGGCATGAGGATGCGAAACAGCGAATCGATGCTGTCACCCACTGGCTGGCAGCCCGCGAGCTCGACCATCGCGAAGACCAGCACCCAGCTCGTGATGCGGTAGAAGACGCCGAGCGTGAAGAGCGCGCACGACACGACCGCGAGCGCCCACAGCAGCGTGCCGGTGCCCGCCGACGCGCCGAGCACGCGCACGACGAGCGGCGCCGGATCGGCGGCCTGGCCGTAGCCGCTCCCGAGCGGGGGCGGGCCCCATACGAGTGGAATCACGTCGAAAATCGCCGCCTGCACGAGATCGGCGAACAGCGCGACACCCACCAAGATCCGCACGAGCGAAAGCGTGTGCGGCGCCTCGCGGCGATCCCAGAATGCCACCCAACGTTCGATCACCGCTCGAGCTCCGCGCGCCGGACGAGACGCTCGTACGCGAAGCGCCCGGTCGGCGCATAGCCTCGCCCCTCGGACAAGATAGTGACCTCTTCCAGCCGCAGGCGCACTTCTTGGAAGCGGCGTTGCTCGCGAAAGATCCGTCGCGCGAGCGCGGTCGTAAAATCCGGGTAGGCGTCGGAGATCCAGTCGTGGTGCGGGTTGTAGATGTTGAGGATGCGGCGGTACTCGAGCGCACCCGCGAAGTAGCGATGATCGGGGTCGTGCGCCCGATAGAGCAGCGTGAAGCCGCGCCCGCCCCTGCCCCGCGCCTCGAGCCAGAGGCGGTAGCGCCTGCCGCCCGTGCCGGCGAAGAGCGGCCAGTCCTCGGAGTAGATGCCGAGTCGCCCCGCGACCGGCGCGAACGGAGCGAGGATGCTCTCCTTCAGCGCCGGCAATTTCAGCGCCAGCTCGGCGAGCGGCTTCGGCCAGGGCGCGACGAGCTTCGCGATGCGATTCGGCCAGCCGGCGACGAAGCCGAGCGCCAAGACGAGCGTGATGCCGAAAGCACGCACCGTGCGCCAGTCAGCGCG
This sequence comes from Polyangiaceae bacterium, assembly GCA_035558375.1. Taxonomy (GTDB): domain Bacteria; phylum Myxococcota_A; class Polyangia; order Polyangiales; family Polyangiaceae; genus PMG-095. The sequence goes on along the minus strand of DATMCL010000544.1, from coordinate 2,354 downwards.
CATCGGGCGACTCTATCAGTGGGCGGGCGGCGCCGAGGGGGCCGCGGGTGCCGGCACGGGGGACACGGGCGCCGGCCCCTGGGTCGCCGGCGCCCCCGCTCCGGGACTCGCGGGCGGAGCGGCCGCAGCGGGGCGCGTCACGCGCGCCTTGGAGAACGCGGTCGCCATCTCGTAGGCCGACGTGATCGAGGGGCCCGCGATCGTCACGACAGGGTGGCGAGGCGAGACCGCGCGGAGCTTCTCGAGCTCGGCGTGAATCGGTTCGATGCCTTCTTCGGTCAGCACGAGCTTCGCTTGGGCGCGAACTTGTTTCGCGTTGAGCTCCAAGGACTTACGGAGGAAGGCGCTTGCTTCCTTCTTGATGGCGTAGCGCAGGAGCGCTTCGAGGCCGCGCAAGTACTGAAGGCCCGAGTCCGTCGCCTCGCTGTCCTTGAGCCATTGCATCGAGGTGTCGAAGTGCTGCCAATCGGCCGTGAGGAGGTAGTAGAAGGCGGCGACGCGGTAGGTGCGCGCGTCAGACGGGAATTGCCGGAGCTCCTCGTGCACGATGGCGCCGCCGGCGCCGAGATGATCCTTCGCGAGCACCTCGAGCGCGGCGCGCGTCTTCACGTCGAAGGCGACCGCCTGCTCCGCACGCTCGAGGTCTTTCTTGTCCTGGTCGGTGAACTCGCGACCGGCGTCACGCTGCTGCGTGAGCCGCTGGACCTCGACGGCGTCTCGCTTGCGCAGCTCCTCGACGATGAGCGCGACGGTGTTGAGCGAATCGGACCAGCAGAGCTCGATCGTTGCGTTCAGGCTCATCGCGTCGATGCCGGGCTTGCCCGCGACGAGGCGGTTCGCCTCGTCGAAGCGGTTGATATCGTCCGCGGTGAGGATGTCGAGCAGCTGGTCGACGCTCGTGACGGGCGTCGTGTCGGGCGTCACACCGCGCTCCTGCTGCACGCCCGCGATGAACTGGCGCGCTTCGGCAGGGCTCATGCTCGGGCTCTCGGCAGACGCCGCTTGAGGCGTGGTCCCTCCGCAAGCCGGGACGAGACTGATGAACGAACCTACGAGCAAGATCTCGGCGAAACGACGCATGGCGCCGGAACGCTAGTACGTGCTCGGCCGTGTGCCTACCCGACGGTCATCGCGCCGAGATCGCCCGGCGTCTCTTCGGGCCGGGGGATCCAGCTCTCGTCCGGCACGGGCGGCGGCAGCACGACCGGCTTTCCGTCGAAGGTCACGCGCCGGCCGGGCCAGATGAACGTCCGCAGGAGGTAGAGGAACAGCGACTTCTGCTCCAGCTCCGGGGCGATGAAAGGAGAATACAGTCGCGCGTGCTCCGCGGGCAGCAGGCTCCAGTGGAGCCCCGGTTGGTCGTGATGTAGCCCGTGGTAGCCGTTGTTGAACGTCCACCAGTTCACGAGCTTGCTGACGAAGTTTCGCGAGTGGTTGTAGGGGTGCTCGACGTCGCAGCCGTCGTGCTGCAAGTAGTTCATGCTGATGATGCCCCACGCCGCGTACAGGTGGGGCACGAGCCAGTAGACGAGACCCTTCTGCCAATCGAGCACGAAGAGGCCGATCGTCACGAGCCACACGGCGGCGTTCTCGATGCGATACTGGCGGAACCAAGCGCGATGGGTGCCGCGCATGGCCTTCGCGTACAAGACGTCGTTCTTCGCGATGGCGATGCCGACGACGACCACGAATTCGAGGATATTGAGCAGGTTCGAGCGGTGGCGGACCTTGGTCGTGCGCATCACGTCCCGGGGGGACTGCACGTGCTTGTGGTGGCTCAGGTTGTGCCCGGAGACGAACGCGCTCACGGCAGAGCCGTAGGAGAGCGACAAGATCACCTGCGCGATCCGGTTCGCCGACTTGTTGTGAAACATCGGCGAGTGAATCGAGTTGTGCGTGATGACCGCGCACAGGAACGACATCACGCACGTGCCCGCAAGGAGCGGCAGCGCGAGCCAAAGCGCCTTCGGAGCCATGACCCACTGGATCACGACGAGCGCGAAGTAGCTGGCGATGAAAGCCAGCGAGCGCAGATCGGCGGCGTAGCGCAGCCTCATGGCGCTCGACTGCTCCCGAGGAAATGGATTGCTTGCACCAATCCGCCCCGGACGAAAAACCATTGCGAGGAGGGAGGCAAGATGAAATCGGCAGCGGCTCCCCGAGAACCGACCTGCCGCCTCTGGTACCGCAATTTCTGCACGGATGCGCGTGCGGGTGCGCATTTCTTAACGAAGGCCGCCCGTTCCGGCGACCACTCGACAAACGAGGGGGCGCGTCTTAGTGGGCGAACGCCGTGTGGTACAGGGGCAGGGCTTCAGGCGCGGGGAAGAGCGCGATGCGCAGCTCGCTGTCGA
>DATMCL010000543.1:0-11199 GCA_035558375.1 Polyangiaceae bacterium | reverse complement strand
GTAGGGCGCGTTCGCGATGCGCATGCGGTACTCCTCTTTGACGACCGCGCGCTGATTCTCGAAGTTTTCCGCGGAAAACTTCGAGAATCAGCGCGCGGTCGTCAAAGAGGAGTACCGCATGCGCATCGCGAACGCGCCCTACGCGCTCGCGTCGATCCGCCTCGGGGAGCTCGTGTTCCAGAGCTATCCGCCCTACGCGAACCCGACGATCGGCAAGATGGAGGACCTCGACCGCGCCGAGCTCTCGTGGGTTCAGGATTTCTACGAGCACCGCTACGCACCAAACGCGGCGGTCCTCACCATCGCCGGCAACTTCGAGGTCGACCCGACGCTCGATCTCGTCGAGCGTTACTTCGGGCCGATCCCGAAGCGCAACGTGGAGCCGTTCGCGCTACCGAGCGAGCTGCCGAAAGCCGTCGCCGCGCGCGAGACGGTCGAGGATTCGAACGCGAAGACGCCGGGCGTCTACTACGCGTGGCTCATCCCGCCGAACCACTCGAGCGAGCACTACGCGCTCGAGCTCGTCGCCATGCTGCTCGGCGACGGCGACAGCGCGCGGCTGTATCAGGAGCTCGTGCGAAGCCGCGCCGTCGCGCTCGAGGCCCGCGCCTGGACGCGGGATTTCGTGGGGCCCGACCAGTTCGGCGTGCAGGCGGTCGTGGCCGAGCACTCGGACGTGAAGACCGTGGAAAAGGCGCTCGACCGCGAGCTCGAGCGCATCAAGAAGACCCCCCCGAGCGCGGCCGAGCTCGAGCGCCTGAAGCAGCGCCTCCGCTCGAGCTTCGTGTTCGGGCTCGAGTCCACGCTGAGCCGCGCCGTCGAGCTCGGCGAATACGAGCTCTACTGGGGCGATGCGCGCAACATCGCGCGCGAGCTCGAGCACTACGAAGCCGTCACTGCCAAGCAGATGCAGGAGGTCGCCCAGCGCTACCTCACCGACGAGCGCCGCGTCGTCGTCGAAGTCACGCCCAAGCCGAGGACCACGCCATGAGCCGCTTCGTCACCTTCGCCCTCGCTACCGCTCTCGCCGCCTGCGGCTCCCCGCCGCCTGCCGCCGCACCGAAACCCGCTCCGGCGACCGTACCCGCGCCCGCACCGGCCCCCGTGCCCGCCGATCCCCTCGCCGAGCCACCGACGTCCGGCATCCGCCCGACCACGCCGTTCCCCGCGATCGTGCACCGCCAGCTCAAGAGCGGGATGGGCCTCGCGATCGTGCCGCGCCGCGGATTCCCCGTGATCGAGCTCAGGCTTCTGGTCCTCTCGGGACTCGGGAGCGACGGCGCGCTGCCGGGGCTCGCGTCGGTGACAGGCAAGCTCTTGAAGGACGGCGGCGCGGGCCGCTACTCGAGCAAGGAGCTCGCTGAGCGCACCGAGGCGCTCGGCGCGCGGCTCTCCGTTTCGACCGATCGCGATGCCACGCGCATCGGGCTCGGCGTCACCACGGGCTCCCTCGACGAGGCGCTCGACATCCTCGCTGCCGTCGCGGAGCAGCCGCGCTTCGCACCGGCCGAGTTCGACAAGCTCAAGCAGCGCGAGATCGATCGCGTCAAGGATCGCGCGCGCACGAGCCCCGGCTGGCTCGCATCGATGGTGCTCTACCGCGAGCTCTACGAGCTCCCGGTCTCCATCCACCCGTATGCGCACTACGATGCCCTCCCCGAGGAGATGAGCGCGCTCAAGCTCACCGACGTGAAGCGCTGGTACAAGGACCACTTCACGCCCGACAACACGGTGCTCGTGGTCACGGGCGACATCGAGCCCGACCAGGTGGAGAAGGCCGCCGAACGCGCGTTCAAGGGCTTCCGCGGCACGAAGGCGGCACCCCCGAGCTTCAGCGACCCGCGCGGCCCGAACGGCAGAAAGATCATCGTCGTCGATCGCCCCGCGAGCGCGCAGAGCCAGGTCTTCGTCGGCGCGCTCGGCCCCGAGCGCCGCAGCGAGGAGTATCCGTCGCTCATGGTAGCGAACCAGATCCTCGGCGGCGGCATGTCGGGGCGGCTATTTCTCGACGTCCGCGAGAAGCGCTCGCTCGCCTACAGCACGAGCTCTTGGGTCGAGGAGCCCGCGCGCGGGCCGATGCCGATGGTGCTCTCCGCCGGCACGCAAACCGCGCGCACGGCCGAGGCCGTCGCGGCGCTGCTCGAGCACTACGATCGCATGAGCACGAGCGCCCCCGCGAACGAAGAGCTCGACCTCGCCGCGCGGTTCCTGTCGGATAGCTTCGCCTTCAAGATGGAGTCGGCGGGCGCCATCGCCGATCTCACGAGCCGCTTGCTCGTGCTGGGGCTTCCCGACGAAACGTACGACGACTACCGCAAAGCCGTCCGGAGCCTCGACGTCGAGGCGGTCGCGCGCACGGCATCGCACGCCTACCGCCAGGGCTCGCTCGTGGTCGTCGTCGCCGGCGACGCGCAAGCGATCGCGAAGTCGCTCACAAAGTTCGGCCCCGTCGAAGTCCTCGACCCCGAGCACGCCTTCACCATCCAAAAGACCCTCCCGCACGAGTAGCCGCCGCTTGCGACGCCCCTCGGGCGTGCGCAAACTGGGGAAAAATCGCGGACAGTGCGCGCTTCAGCGCTGAGGCCGCAGAGTGCGCTGTGGACGACTCGTGGAATGCCTCGGGGCAGTCGCAAGGGCCGTCACGCCGGCCGGTGCGAGGTCGGGAGAACCGGTGGACACGCGGTGGATCCGCGGTGGATGGACCTGAACAAGCTGTGAGCTGATTGTGTGGCAGCCGTTGTCGAAATGTTCAGTGGTTTAAAGCCGAGCTCGGTCGCGCACTTATCTAATTGGAGACAATGTAGGCACAACTGGTTGGGTTTTTTCCTTGTCGTTCCCCAATTCCTTGGGGTATGTGTGCGAACTCACTTCGAGCGGCCGTGCGCTGTTCGGAAAGTCAGTAGGTTACGGAAGTCCAGGGTTCAGAAGAAGCCCGATCGCCTCTCCCGCCCGCCCAGGGCCTTCGAGGCGAGGACAAGTCAGAAGGCATCAGAGCTCGCGGGTGGAGGTCGCGCTGGGGCGCGGCTCCTATCGGCAGGTACACGGACAAAAAGGCTCGCTGAGTTTCGGCGATCCGAAAGTGATCGAGGAACGCGCCGGCCGGCGCCGTTCGATGTGGCATCGAGCGACACGGTCGGAAGCGGTGGGGATTTTTTTGCGTCTCGGCAGACCCGGGCGCAGCGGAAAAAGCGATTCGGAAAGAGCGAGGAGGCACGGAACCAATGGCGCAATCGACAATCGTGGGTCAGGAAAAGATCGGCGTGAAGGAGAGCAGGATGGAATCCGAGCCCCCGACCTCCTCGGCGGCGAAGGCTCAGGGAGCGCGCAAACGTAAAGGGCTGTCGCTCGAGCGTCGCTACACCCAGGCCGGCGCCGCTGCCGACGCAGCGGTCGTGTGGGAACGCCGCCAGAGCGTGATCACGAACCCCGACGGCTCCGTCGTCTTCAAGATGGACGGCGCGGAGATCCCGTCCGACTGGTCGCAGCTCGCGACCGACATCGTCGTCTCGAAGTACTTCCGCAAGGCCGGCCTGCACGGCGACAAGGCCCAGGGCGAGACGAGCGTGCGCCAGGTCGTCTACCGCATCGCGCACACGATCCGCGCCGCGGGTGAGGATTTCGGCGGCTATTTCGCCACCAAGAAGGATGCCGATACCTTCGAGGCCGAGCTCATTTTCATGATGACGAACCAGTACGGCGCCTTCAACTCGCCGGTCTGGTTCAACTGCGGCCTCTTCCACGAGTACGAGATCACGGGCTCGGGCGGCAATTGGGCCTGGCAGCCCGACACCGATACCGTCACGATGACGGAGAACGCGTACTCGCGCCCGCAGTGCTCGGCGTGCTTCATCCAGGCCGTCAACGACGACCTGATGTCGATCTACGACCTCGTGAAGTCCGAGGCGCGGCTCTTCAAGTACGGCTCCGGCACCGGCTCGAACTTCAGCTCGGTGCGCGGCCGCCAAGAGAAGCTTTCGGGCGGCGGCACCTCGAGCGGTCTGATGAGCTTCCTCGAGGTCCTCGACCGCGCCGCGGGCGCGACCAAGAGCGGCGGCACCACACGGCGCGCCGCGAAGATGGTCTGCCTCGACATGGACCACCCGGAGATCGCGGACTTCATCCAGTGGAAGGTGCGCGAGGAGAGGAAGGCGCGCGCGCTGATCGCCGCGGGCTACGACAGCGACTTCAACGGCGACGCCTACCACACGGTCAGCGGCCAAAACTCCAACAACTCCGTGCGCGTGAACGACAAGTTCATGAAGGCGGCGCTCTCGAACGGTAAGTGGCAGACGACCATGCGCACGACGGGCGAGGTCGTGGACACCTACGAGGCCCAGGACCTCTGGACGATGATCGCGGAGTCGGCCTGGAGCTGCGCGGACCCCGGCGTCCAGTACGACTCCACCATCAACCGCTGGCACACCTGCGCGAACAGCGGCCCGATCAACGCGTCGAACCCGTGCTCCGAGTACATGTTCCTCGACGACACGGCCTGCAATCTGTCGTCCTTGAACCTCACGAAGTTTTTGCGTGAGGACGGCAGCTTCGACGTCGAGGGCTACCGGCACGCGATCGAGATCTTCTTCATCGCGCAGGAGATCCTGGTCGACCTCTCGAGCTACCCGACGCAGCCGATCGCGCAGAACAGCCACGACTACCGCCCGCTCGGGCTTGGCTACGCGAACCTCGGCACGATGCTAATGCTGCAAGGCATCCCGTACGACTCGGACAAGGGACGCTCGATCGCGGGCGCCCTCACGGCGATCCTGTGCGGCCACGCCTACGTGGTCAGCGCTAGGATGGCCGCGAGCAAGAGCCCCTTCCCCGGCTTCGCCAAGAACCGCGAGCCGATGCTGCGCGTGATGCGCATGCACCAGGAAGCGGCCTACGCCATCAACCGCGACGATTGCCCGGAGAACCTCTGGCGCGCCGCGTGCGAGGACTGGGACGACGTCGTGCGTCAGGGCCAGCAGTATGGCTACCGCAACGCGCAAGCGACGGTGCTCGCGCCAACGGGCACGATCGGCCTCTTGATGGATTGCGACACGACGGGCATCGAGCCTGACTTCGCGCTCGTGAAGTTCAAGAAGCTCGCCGGCGGCGGCTACTTCAAGATCGTAAACCAGTCGGTGCCGGAGGCGCTCCGCCGTCTCCGCTACACCGAGGCTCAGGTGAGCGAGATCGTAGCCTACGTCTCGGGCACCAACACGACGCTCGGCGCACCGGGCGTCAGCCGGGCGGCCCTCAAGCAGAAGGGCCTCGACGACGACGACCTCACGAAGGTCGAAGCGGCGCTCCCGGGCGTTTTCGAGCTCAACCTCGCCTTTGCACCCTGGGTCCTCGGTAAGGAGACCTACGAGCGCCTCGGCGTGACGGCCGAGAAGATGAGCATCCCGGGCTTCAGCCTGCTCAAGCACCTGGGCTTCACGGAGGCCGAGATCGAGCAAGCGAACGACGTGATCGTCGGGCGCATGACGATCGAGGGCGCACCCGGCCTACGTCAGGAGCACTACGCCGTGTTCGATTGCGCGAACCGCTGCGGCAAGACCGGCCAGCGCTTCCTGCCGCCCATGGCGCACGTGAAGATGATGGCGGCGGCTCAGCCGTTCCTATCCGGCGCCATCAGCAAGACCGTGAACCTCCCGAACGACGCCACCGTCGACGACGTGCGCGAGATTTACGAGGAGGGCTGGAAGCTCGGCCTCAAGGCGGTCGCGCTCTACCGCGACGGGTGCAAGGCGTCGCAGCCGCTCAACACCACGAGCAAGGAGCGCAAGGACGAGGAAACGAGCTCGCCCGTGTCCGCAGCGGTGGCGGTGGTTTCGACCCCGGCGACGCTGCGCCGCCCGGAGGGTCACCGCGTGCGCCTGCCGAAGAAGCGCTCTGGCTTCACGCAGGAAGCGTACGTCGGCGGCCACAAGGTGTTCCTCCGCACTGGTGAGTACGAGGATCACTCGCTCGGCGAGATCTTCATCGACATGCACAAGGAGGGCGCGGCCTTCCGCTCGCTCATGAACTGCTTCGCGATGGCGGTGTCGGTCGGCCTGCAGTACGGCGTGCCGCTCGAGACGTTCGTCGAGCAGTTCACGTTCACCCGCTTCGAGCCGCACGGCGTCGTCTCGGGTCACGACAACATCAAGTTCTCGACCTCGATCGTCGATTACATCTTCCGCGTGCTCGGGGTCGAATACCTCAAGCGCTACGACTTCGCTCAGGTGAAGCCGGCGGAAGCGCCGCTCGCCATCGAGGATCCGACCGTGCCGCGGCTGATCGCGGAGGAACGCCCGGCCGCCTCGCTCTTGCCGCCGCCCGCCTCGCTGATGCCGGTGAGCAGCGAAGCGCCGGCTTCCGAAGCGCACGGCGCGCTCGACGCGCAGCTCGAGGAGATGATGGGCGACGCACCGGTGTGCGACTCGTGCGGTCACATCACGGTGCGCAACGGCGCTTGCTACAAGTGCCTGAACTGCGGCAACTCGATGGGCTGCAGCTAAACCGCCGAGCGCTGGGGCCAAGCCCAGCGAGTCACGACGCCGGATCGCGAAAGCGATTCGGCGTCGCAGTTTTGTGGTGATCAAGTTCGGCGGCGGCGGCTCACGAGGCCGAAGGCGATGAGCGCGGCGAGGGTTGCAAAGCGCTCGCCACGCTGACCGCCCGGCACGGAGCAGCCGCAGCCGCTCTTGTGCGGAGCCGACGAGTCGTGGGCCGCCGTCGTCGTGCCGGAAGCGCCACCCGTGGAGCGACCCGCGGCACCAGCGCCGCCAGCGAGACTCACCAATCCGCCCGTGCCGGCGCCGCTCCGACCGGACATGCCGCTCAGGCCGCCCATCGCCGTGGGCTCGCCGCCGACGCCGTCCGCACCACCGTTCTCCTCGCCGCCTGTGGGCGAGCCGGACTCGCCGCCATCGGAGCTGCCGCCCGTGCCCGTCGTGCCGCCGCCGTGAGCGCTACCACCGATGCCGCCGCTTTCGTCCCCGGCGTCACCGCCAGCGCTCGCACCCGACTCGCCGCTCGCGCCAGGCGTGACGCCCGTTCCGCCGGTGCCGCCGCCGGTTCCACCGGTGCCTCCGGTGCCGCCCGCGCTTCCTCCGGTGCCTCCGGTGCCGCCCGTGCTTCCTCCGGTGCCTCCGGTGCCGCCCGTGCCCACGACGGTGCACACCCCGCTCTGGCATTGGCCGTTGGTGCACGGCGTGCCGTTGGGAGCGTTCGGATTCGTACAGGTGCCTCCCGACAGGCACGAGCCCGCGACGTGGCAGGCGTCGCTCGCGGAGCAGGTCTTCGGCGAGCCCGGTTCGCAGCTGCCGCCGGAGCAGACGTCACCGAGCGTGCAGGCGTCCCCGTCGCTGCACGAGGCCGTGTTGTTCGTGTGAACGCACCCGTCTTCCGTGTCGCAGCTGTCGTTCGTGCAAGCATTGTCGTCGTTGCAGCTCGGGGCGGCACCGCCCACGCAGGTGCCTGCGTTGCACTGGTCGTTGGTCGTGCAAGCGTTGCCGTCGCTGCATTCCGTTCCGTCAGCGGCGCCGGCACACGGGGCGGTCACGCGATCCGCCATGACGAGGCCGTAGCCCGAGTCGCGATCGAACCCGATACCCTCGATGTCGAGCGCGGTTCCCGTCAAGACGGCCTTGACCTGGGCGACGCTGTAGCTCGGGTGCTGCTCGATGAGCAGCGCGGCGATCGCCGCCGCGTGAGGCGCCGCGGCCGAGGTGCCATAGAACGGCTTGAAACCAGGCGTCGACGTCGAGACGCCGTCGGCGGCGGCGATGTCGGGCTTGCTGCGCAGCGCGCCACCCGTCGCCGTGAAGTTACCGGGCGTGATCGGCGTGCTGTTGGCGTTGAAGAACACGCGACGCGGACCGTCGGCGCTGAAGAGCTCCACGGGGTTATTGACCCCGCCGAGGAACGGGCCCCCGCCCGCCGTCAGCACGCTCACCGCGGCCACGCCGAGCGCGCCCGTAGCCGCAGCGTGGCCGGAGATTTGTCCCACCGTTCCGATGCCGAGCCGCGCGCCGACGTTCGCGTTCACCCGCAGGAATCGGCTCGCACCGCTGAACCGAGCGACGACGAGGCGATCTCCCGAGTGGTCGACCGAAGTGCTGTTGATGAACTCGAGCGGCTGCTGGCTGCCGCTCTGCGGGTTGGTGCCCGCGTCCACGACGTTCGCGAAGGTGGAGTCGAGCACGAAAAGGTCGTAGTCGTTGTTGGACGCGGTCCCCGGATCGGCCCACTCCAGGGTGATGTACGTCGCCGGATCGGTGACGAGGGGGTTCCAGTACTGCCCTGCCGCGAAGTCGTGAAGCGGCGTGGTTTGCCCTTCGGCTCCGTTCACGACGGCGAGGGTGCTGCTCGATTGCACGAAGTCGCCCTCCCAGACGCTCGAGCGGGCGTGTGTGAGGTTGCCGCCGTTGCCCGCCGAGGAGAGGTACACGACGCCGCTCGCCGTAACCTCCTCCACCGCTTGGGCGATCACGTCGTCCTGAAAAGTCGATTCGCTCGGATAGTAAACGTCATCGACGATGACCTTCGCACCCTGGTCGCGCAGGGCACGAATGTTGGCAGCGAAGACATTCTCGCCATTGGTCGCGGCGACGGCCGTGGCGAAGAGGAGCTGGGCGTTCGGCGCCAGATCGTGGACGATCTCGAGCATGGCGGTGCCTTCGTCGTCGTTCGCATTCGGGCTGCCGGAGAGCACCGTGATGCCCGACGGTAAGTCGCCGCTCGTGACGCGGGCAGCCAGCGTTTTTACGCCGTTCGAGATGACGCCGACCTTCACGCCGTTGCCGGTCAGACCGCGGGTCGTGCGGGCCACGGCCGCTCGGTGTGCGACGTCACCCTCGGACGTATCGACCTTGTTCACGATGGGGCGCAGCGGGCGCTGAATCGAGCGGACCCGTGGATCGCCCGCGAGGGCCTCGAGCGCGTCGAGCGGTAGCTCCGCGCCCGCGGTGTGCCGCGCCGGGAAGCTCGACGCCACCCGCCCACCGAGCGCCCGAATGCGCGCGAGGAGACCCGGAGAGATCTCGCCGGACACGTTCACCGCGACGACATCCGGGCGCACGTGCTCGACCCCCGTGCGGAAAGCGGGCAGCGCTGCAAATAACGGATCGCCCGCGCGCCGCTTCATCTCGAGCAAGAGGCCGCTATCGAGCTTCAGCTGAGCCGGAGTCCGCGAGCGCTTCTCCTCCATGAGCGCTTCGATCTGCGCCCTGGCCGTCGCCGGCAGCGGATCGTTACCGTTTCCGGCGAGCGGCACGGTCGCCTGATCGGGCGGCGATTCCTGCGGCCCGGCCACGCCGAGTCGCTTTTCGGACGGCGACGAGCGGGTCTCCGCCGAGCAACCGCAGAGGGCCACGCCCGCAGCAAGCACGAAGCAAACCCCACCCGACCACCGAGCTCGATTCGAACGCATACCCACTCCGGCCAAGAAGCCCATTGCTCTCCGAAGACCGCCCCTCCTGTCAATTCGGAGTGTGACCGGGGCTTAATTCAGGCTCTTCGAGGGCCGTCATTGAGCTCCGCTCGATGCGGGCCTACTTTCCCTACCCTTGTCGAGGAAACTCATGACCTCACACGGGGTGCTGGGGCTAGGCATCTTTTTGGCGCTGATCGCTAGCGTCGAGCCGGCACGCGCGGAGGAGGCGGCGGATCCCTCCGCGCCCAACGAGCAGCAGCGCTCGGAAGCCAAGGCTCGCTACGAAGCCGGCGTCGCCGCCTACACGGCTGGCCGTTACAAGGACGCCGTCGACCTGTTCCTCGCCGCGGACAAGCTCGCCCCGAGCTCGCCCCTCTCCTTCAACATCGCCCGCGCCTACGAGAAGCTCGGCGACGATTCCGGCGCGCTGCGTTTCTACCGCGACTACCTGCGGCGGACCCCGAACGCGCAGAACGCAAACGACGTAGGCGCGCTCGTGAAGCGCTTCGAGGAGCGCCTCAAAGCCAAAGGCGTGCAGCAGATGACGGTGCTCTCCACCCCGACGGGTGCGACCGTCGCGCTCGATGGAGCACCCGTCGGCGTCACGCCCGCCACACTCGACGTGCCCCCCGGGCAGCACCACCTCGCCCTGATACTGCGCGGGTACGCGGACACGGAGCGCGACATCGAGATCCCCGCCGACCACGCGCTCGACGTGGTGCTCGAGCTCGCACCGGCGCCGGAGGCCGCTCAGGCAGCACCCGCGGCAGCGCCCGCAGCGGCGACCGCACCGCCCCCGACGGCACCGCCGCCTGCCGAGAGCCACGGCCTCGGCATTTGGCCGTATGTCACGCTCGGTGCCGGTGCCGCAGCGCTCGCGGGCGCCCTCACCTTCGAGCTCATGCGCTCGAGCTCGGAAAGCTCGGCGAAGGACGCGAAGACGCAGGTCGAGTACAAAGACCACTACGACACGATGGTGAGCCAGCGAACCACGGCGCGCGTGTTCCTTGGCGTGGGCGGTGCGCTCGTCGTCACGGGCGGTGTCCTCTTGGCGATCGAGCTCGGCAACGGCTCCCCGAACAAGAAGACCGCTCGGCTCGGCATCGCCCCGGCGCCGGGCGGCTTCACCGGCTCGCTCGCGGGGTCGTTTTGAGTCGCGCCCTCCTCCTCCTCGTCGGAGTGCTACTCGTCGCGCTCGGCTGCGAGGGTGACCTTTCCGACAATCTGGACGGCAAGGCGTGCGGCGCGAAGGGCGAGTGCGTCGACGGCTACGTGTGCGACACGGCGACGAACGTGTGCGTCAAGGCGGGCAGCGTCCCGGCCGGGTGCCGCGCCTACGAGATCGAGTGCGACGGCGTGTGCGTGTCGCTCGAGACCAACGCAAACCACTGTGGTGGCTGCGGCGCGGCCTGTACGGCGCCCGAGAACGGTGTCCCGGCCTGCGTGAACAGCAGCTGCAAGCTCGCCTGCGCCGACGGGTTCGCCCCCTGCGGCGAAACCTGCGTCGACCTCACGAGCGATGCGGCAAGCTGCGGCGCCTGTGGCCGCGCCTGTCCGATGCCGGACAACGGCTCCCCGCTCTGCGAGGACGGCACCTGCGCGCACATCTGCGACGCGGACTACGACGACTGCGACGGCGTCTGCGTGGACACGACGAGCGATCCCGACCATTGCGGCGGGTGCGATACGGCGTGCGCGTCGGCACAGGTCTGCGATCGCGGCACCTGCGGCGGTTCCTGCTCCGGCGGCCTGCTCGCGTGCAATGGGGCTTGCATCGACGTGGATACGTC
>DATMCL010000542.1:0-11518 GCA_035558375.1 Polyangiaceae bacterium | reverse complement strand
GATCGACGAGCGCACCCGACTGCGCGAGGACCTCGAGCGTCTGGCGCGACGACGGAGCGACGAGGAAGTCGAGCCGCGGCGGCACGCGCTTGCTCTTGAGCAGCGCGGCGGCCGCGAGCAGATCGCGGAGCGATGCGCCCGAGTCGCCGCCCAGCACCACCTGCGTCACGGGGCTGCCCGCGAGCTCGCGCACTTGGCGCACGACGCCCTCCTCGTCGAGCACGAGGGGATCCACGGCCGAGAGGTCGACGCTGATCGCGTCCTCGCACGGCGCGCCCGGATCCGGCGAGAGTCCGCGGTGCGCCTTCGAGCGGCGCTGGTCGCGGAGGTACACCTCCGTCTTCTCGTCGCTCACGAATACGGCCGCGGCGGCACCGAGCTGCGGCGCCATGGCGGAGAGCACGGCGCGCTCGGCGACCGACAGGAGCCGCGCGCTCGGGCCCGCGAACTCGATGACCACCGGTGCGCCGTGCTCGGCGTCGACCCGGTGCACGGCTTCGCGCAGGCCGCGGCGCAGAAGCTCGAGCCCCACGTCGCGCACACAGACGAACGGGCGGACCCGGCCTGAGAGCAGCACCTGGATGCTGCGCGGACGGCGCACGCAGACGGTTCCCGTTGCGAGCGCCTCTGCGAGCTGTGCGGGCGGGGCGAGGAGCGCGAGCATGCCGGCGCCGCCCACGGAGGCGAGGCGCGGGTCATCCGTGACGGCGAGCCGGGCGGGGCTGCCGAAGCGCTCGAGGTGAACGGCGGCCGGGAAGCCGATGCCGGGTCGGGCCAGGAGCAAACCCAGGCCAAGCGCATCGCGGTAGGCGCGTTGGCCGCTCGGGCTCGTGGTCTCACCGACGCGCGTGACGCAGCGCGCGTCGTAGGCGACAGCCACCTCGACGGCGAACTTGCGACTGCCCGCGAGTAGCGCCTCGCTCAGGGCGCGCTCCGGCTCACGCGAGAGCACGACCTGGTCGATCTTCACGCGAAGAAGGTCGCTCGATAGGCTGGGATCCTCGGCGCGTCCGGCGAGGATCTTCTGGGTCATGGTGCGGGGCGGATCCCCTGCGCGCGCGCGCATTCGCTACGCTTCCTCGAAGCAATTTCGCGCCCGAAAAGCCGGGCGGGAGCGGGAAGGTACCCGCTCGGCAAGAGCCGGGTCAAGGAGCGCACGGACGGCCCCCAAGGACAGGCCATCGCCCAGCCATCGCGCGGCGGCAAGAGCCTCGGCGCGGCAGCCAGATCACCGGCCTTCTGGCCGGGCCTTTTTGGGCGGATCAGCGCGAGAACGCGCCCGATTCGCGGAGATAATTCACGAAAGGCCCCAAAACCGGCTACTCTGGGGCGATGTTCAAGGAGGCCCTGCAGGGCGTCGTCGAAGGTACCGAGGGCGGGATTGCGGGACTTTTGATGGATTTCGAGGGTATCCCCCTCGAAAGTTTCACCCGCCCGGGTGCGTCCTTCGACATCGAGGTCGTCGGGGCCGAGGTGAGCGTGCTCGTGAAGGCCATCCAGCGGGCCAGCGAGATGCTCGAGGCCGGCCAGACGAGCGAGGTCGCTTTTCGCAGCGACAAAATGACGACCTTGATCCGGGTCATCAATCAGAGCTACTTCGTCGCGGTCGCGATGGAGCCCGAGGGCAACCTCGGCAAAAGCAGATTCCTGTTGCGCGTGCTCGCGCCCAAGTTAGCGCAAGAGCTCGCCACCTAGACCGACTCCGCTAAGGCCTACTCGGCGGCGGACCTTTTCTGAAATCCTCATGCAGCTCACCCTCACACAGCTCGAGTCTCTCCTGCGCACGCTGGAAGCCGGCGGGGCGTCCGAATTCGAGTACGAAGACGACAAGATCCGCCTCAAGATCGCGCTCCCGCGTGGAACGGTGGCCGTGGCACCCGTCGCGCGCGCTGCGGCATCCGTCGGCGCGGCGCTCGTGGAGACCAAGTCCGCGCCCGCGGCGGCGTCGGACCCCGCGCTCGTCGCCGTGACCTCGCCGTTCGTCGGCACCTTCTACCGCGCTGCGTCGCCCGAGTCCGCGAACTTCGTGGAGGTCGGCAGCACCGTGAAGAAGGGCCAGACGCTCTGCATCGTCGAAGCGATGAAGCTCATGAACGAGATCGAGTGCGAGCACGCCGGCACGGTGGTCGAGGTGCTCGTCGAGAACGGCAAGAGCGTGGAATACGGTCAAAAGCTGTTCATGATCCGCAAGGCTCCGTAGCCTCGATGTTTAAAAAGGTCCTGATCGCGAACCGGGGCGAGATCGCCATCCGCGTCATTCGTGCGTGCCGCGAGCTCGGCATCGCTACCGTCGCCGTGCACTCCGAGGCCGATAACGGCGCCCTTCACGTGCGTTTCGCCGACGAAGCGGTGTGCATCGGCCCGGCGCCTTCGGCGCAGAGCTACCTCAACATTCCGGCGTTGATCAGCGCGGCGGAGATCACGGCAGCCGACGCGATTCACCCGGGCTACGGGTTCCTCTCGGAGAGCGTCGAGTTTGCGCGCGTCGTCGAGGGCTGCAAGCTCGCGTTCATCGGTCCGAGGTCGGACGTGATGGCGCAGTGGGGCGACAAGCTCCGCGCGCGCGAGACGGCGCGTCGCTTCGGGTTGCCGCTGCTCGTCGGCAGCGAGGCGCTGCGCGACGCCGATCACGCCGAATCCGAGGCCACGCGCGTCGGCTTTCCGGTCATGATCAAGGCGCGCGGCGGCGGTGGCGGCCGCGGCATGCGCGTCGTTCGCACGGTGGAGGAGGTGCGGCGCGCCTTCGAGTCCGCCACGGCCGAGGCGATGAACGCCTTCAAGAACCCCGAGCTTTACCTCGAGAAGTTCATCGAGCGGCCGCGCCACATCGAGTTCCAGGCGCTCGCCGACATGCATGGTCAGGTGTGGACGCTCGGCGAGCGCGAATGCTCGCTCCAGCGCCGCAACCAGAAGCTCATCGAGGAAGCGCCGAGCCCGAACGTCACGGACGAGCTCCGCGACGAGATGTCGGGTCGGATTCGCACCGCCATCAAGGAGACGGGCTACACGTCGCTCGGGACGCTCGAGTTCCTGATGGACGACGACGGCAAGCTCTACTTCATGGAGATGAACACCCGCGTACAGGTGGAGCATCCCGTGACGGAGATGACGACCGGCATCGACCTCGTCGTCGAGCAGATCCGTGCTGCGGCGGGCGAAAAGCTCGAGATCCCGGATACGCGCCCCTGGCGCTTCCGCGGCGCCGCGATCGAGTGCCGCATCCAGGCCGAGGATCCGGTGACGTTCGCGCCGTGGCCGGGTCGCATCACCGAGTACCACCCTCCGGGCGGTATCGGCATCCGCGTCGATTCCGGCGTGTTCGGCGGCTGGAACGTGCCGCCCAACTACGACTCGTTGCTCGCCAAGGTGATTGCGCACGCTCCGACGCGCGAGCACGCGCTCCGCCGCATGCGCCGCGCGCTCGACGAGTTCATCATCGGCGGCATCCGGACCAACATCGACCTGCACAAGCGCTTGCTCGACCTGCCCGAGGTGCGCGAGGGCCGCATGACGACGCGCACCGTCGAGCAGCTGATGGCGGGCTCCCGCCCCACGCGCGGCTGAGCGCACTTCGTAACGGCCGGAGCGGCGGGCACTACGCCCGCTTCGCGGCGCGTGTCGCAAAGCGCAGCCGAAGCGGTTTTCGACCGACCTTTTCGGCGCGGAACGCGGAGGGGCAAGGCCCCGAAACGGGACAGGCAGCGCATGCGGGCCGGAGCGCCGTGCAGATGCGGCGACCGTGAAAGATGAGCACGTGCCCGAGCGCGTCCCAGTCGTCGCGCGGGAACGTCCGCATCAGATCCTGCTCGATTTCCGGCGGCTCGCTCTGTCGCGTCCAGCCGAGGCGCTGCGAGAGGCGCTGAACGTGCGTGTCGACCACGACGCCTTCCGGCGTACCGAACGCGACGCCGAGCACGACGTTGGCGGTCTTGCGTCCGACGCCGGGGAGCTTCACGAGCTCGGCGAGCGTCTTCGGCACCTCACCGCCGTGCTCTTCGACCAGGCGCTGCGAGAGCCCCATGATCGACTTGGTCTTCTGCCTGAAGAAGCCGAGTCGTCCGATCGCCTTCTCGACCTCGGCCGGGTTCGCGCGCGCGAGCTTCTCGGGCGTGGGCCAGCGCTCGAAGAGCTTCGGCGTCACTTGGTTCACCATCACGTCCGTGCTCTGCGCCGAAAGCACCGTCGCGACGATGAGCTCGAACGGCGACCGGTGCGTGAGCTCGCAGTGGGCGTCGGCGTGGTGCTTCCGGAGCACTCCGAATACGGCGCGGGCCTCGTCGGGTGAAACCTTGGTCTTCCCGGCCGGGCGTGGCTTGGCGGGCGCGGCCGCCGCCTTCTTCGGAGCCGCTGCGGCCTTTTTCGGAGCCGCGGCGGCCTTCATCGGAGCCGCGGCCGCAGCCGGCTTCCTTTTGGCTTTAGTTGGCTTCCGGCTCGCCATCGCCGCTCGCCCCGTTCGAGCCGTCCGCTTCGCCTTCGACCGCTTCCGTTTCGCCGTTTTCCTCGCCGATCGCCTCGGGCGGAATCGAGCCGCCGTCGAGCACCGCGCCCGCACGGCTCTCGCCGATCGGCTCGAAGGCGACGACACGCTCCTCGTCGTCGATGCTCATGAGCTTGACGCCCTGGGCGTTGCGTCCCGTCTCGCGGACGCCGTCCACGGACGTGCGGATCGTCTGCCCACGATCGGTGATGAGCATGATCTCGTCCTCGGGCTTCACGAGCGCGATGCCGACGACCGGGCCGTTGCGATCGCTGCAATCGATCAGAATGATGCCTTTGCCGCCGCGGTTCTGGGCGCGGAACTCCTCGAGCGCGGTGCGCTTGCCGTAGCCGCGCTCGCACACCGCTAGCACCCAGGTGCGCTCCGGTTCGGTGCGGGCGAGCCCGACTACTTCGTCACCGGACTCGAGCTCGATCGCCTTCACGCCGCCGGCAGGCCTGCCCATCGGGCGCACTTGCTGCTCGTGGAAGCGAATCGACTGGCCCTGCTTGGTGGCGATCAAAAACTCTTGGTTCCCGTCCGTGACGGTAGCGGTGAGGAGCTGGTCGTCGTCCGCGATCTTGACGCCGATGATGCCTTTGTCCCGGTAATTCTCGTACTCGGTGACCTCGGTCTTCTTGATCTGACCGCCGCGCGTGAGCGTGGTCACGAACAGGCCCGCGGTGAAGCCCGTTACGGGGGTGATGGCGGCGATCTTCTCGCCCTCGTCGAACTCGATGAAGTTGACGATCGCGCGACCCTTGGCGTTGCGCGCCGCTTGCGGGATCTCGTAAATCTTCTTCACATAGACTTTGCCGCGGTTCGAGAAGAAGAAGACGAAGCTGTGCGTCGACGCGATGAACAGCTGGTTCACGAAGTCGTCGTCGCGCGCCTCCATGCCGCGGTTGCCCTTGCCGCCGCGCTTCTGCGCCTTGTAGTCGGAGACGGCGGTGCGCTTGATGTACCCCTCGTGCGAGATGGTGACGACCATGTCCTCTTCTTGGATCAGGTCCTCCACCTGGATCTCGGCCTCGTCCTCGACGATCTCGGTGCGGCGCGGCTCGCCGTGCTTCTCCTTGACCTCCTCGAGCTCCTTCACGATGAGCGCGAGCAAGAGCTTCTCGTCGGCCAAAATCGCCTGCAAACGCGCGATCTCCGTGCAGAGCTCGCCGTACTCCGCCGCGAGCTTCTCGCGCTCGAGGCCCGTCAAGCGGGCGAGGCGCATTTCGAGGATCACCTTCGCCTGGCGCTCGCTCAGCCGGTAGTCCTTCTGCTGCAGGGCAGCCTGGATCTCCGCCTCGGGCCGTCCGGCGCGCCGCACGAACGCCTCGAGGCCCTTGAGCGGCAGCTCCATCAGGCGGACCTTCGCCTCGTCCGGATCCTTCGACTCACGAATCGTCTTCACCACCAGATCGATCTCGGTGGTCGCCATACCGAGGCCTTCGACGATCTCGCGCTTGCCTTCCGCCTCGGTGAGCTCGAAGCGCGTGCGCCGGCTCACGACCTCGCGCCGGTGACCGACGAAGTATTCGAGCGTCTGCTTGAGGTCGAGCACGGCCGGACGCCCGTCGACGATCGACAGGTTGATGATTCCGAACGAGCTCTGCATGTCCGTGAGGCGGAAGAGCTGGTTCAACACGACCTGCGGAAATACGTCCTTCTTGAGCTCGATCACGAGGCGCATGCCCTCGCGGTCGCTCTCGTCACGCGCCTCCTTGATGCCTTCGATGCGTTTGTCGCGCATCAGCTCGCCGATCTTGGCGTGCAAGCGCGCCTTGTTCACCTGATACGGAAGCTCGGTGACGACGATCTGCTCGCGGTCTTGGCTGCCCTGCACCTTCTCGACCGTGGTGCGCGAGCGCATCATGATCGAGCCGCGTCCGGTCTTGTACGCCTGGTAGATGCCCGCGCGCCCGTAGATCTGGGCCGCCGTCGGGAAGTCGGGCCCTTTGATGTGCTGCATCAGCTCGTCTACGGTCGCATCGGGCTTGTTGACGAGCAGGATCGTCGCGTCGATCACCTCGTTCAGGTTGTGCGGCGGGATGTTCGTCGCCATGCCGACGGCGATACCGCCGCTGCCGTTCACGAGCAGGTTCGGAAAGCGCGCGGGCAGGACGATCGGCTCGTCGCGCGAACCGTCGAAATTCGGCTGAAAATCGACCGTTCCGCGCTCGATATCGGCGAGCAGCTCCATCGCGATGCGCGCGAGCCGGCACTCGGTGTAGCGATACGCAGCAGGCGGGTCGCCGTCGACCGAGCCGAAGTTGCCTTGCCCGTCGATGACCATGTGCCGCATGCTGAACGGCTGAGCCATGCGCACGAGCGCGTCGTACACGCTCGCGTCGCCATGCGGGTGGAAGCTACCGAGCACCTCGCCGACGACGAGAGCGCACTTCCGGTACGAGGTGGCGGGCGTCAGATTCAGCCCGCGCATCGCGTACAGGATGCGACGGTGGACGGGCTTCAAGCCGTCGCGTACGTCGGGGATCGCGCGCCCGACGATGACGCTCATCGCGTAGTCGAGATACGACGTGCGCATCTCGTCTTGGATGCTGACGGGCTGCTCTTGGGGGTGGGGCGGGGGCGCCGGGGGCTCTGCTTCGTTAGCCATGCTGGGGGCTCGTGCGGGCGCATCGAAAGCGCGCCACGAGAACCCACGGCGTACCGCAGACCCACCCCTGCCTCAACCTGCACTCGGGGGCATTTCGACCCCTCGAGCGGTCCCTAAATAGTCAAGTATATCAAATGGTTAGCGGAGCATTCCCAGGAGGCGCCAAGTGACGGCGAGGCCCATCAGGAACAACAGCCAAAACCACCAGGGTGTGGCGCGCTGAGCGCCCCCTCCGATCGACCCGCGCTGCGCCTGATCGAGGCGCGTCTCGAGCGTTTCGACGCGGTCCTCGAGCTGTCGGATGCGGATTTCGAACGGGAGCTCGTCGTGCGGAAGCGGCTTCGGCAGCGACATGAGCGTGTCCGGATTGATGCCGCTCGTCGCCGTGATCGAGATATCCGTATCGTTGATGCTCTCGGGCCCGGCGTGCTCCTCGCGAAGCCCGCTCACCGGCTCCGGCACCTGAACCGACCGCAACCCCTGCGGCGGCGTCGTCGGCGGCGAATCACGCTCGGAATCGGGCATAGGGAAGGACTCTCGAGAGTCTAGCGAGTTTTCCGCAGAGGAAAAGTTCCTGGAAAAACAGCCAAAATGGCCCGTGCGCTCCGAAGAAGCTCACAAGTCTCCCTCCGAAAAAGCGTTCAGGTCGCCCGAAGGCCGGGCCCAAAAACCCAACCATCATTCCAAGCGCACACGTCTCGGCGAAACTTAGAAGAAGTTTCCTATGGTGAACTCGAAAACACTAGCCTGCTCATACGGCAACGGCTTGAACGGGAAGCCCCACTCGAACCTGAGTGGTCCCAAAGGACTGAACCAGCGGAAGCCGAAGCCCCACGACGTGCGTAGCGTCGCGAGGCTCTCGATGCCGTCGAAGCACGGCTTGATCGCCGCGTAGCGGATCGCTTCGCTCGATTTGCAGTAGTTGGTCTCGAGGTTCCACGCGTTGCCGGCGTCCGTGAAGATGACGCCGCGGAGGCCGACGGCGTCGACGATCGGCATCTCGAACTCGAGGTTCTGGTAGTACTGGACGTTGCCGCCGATGTTCGCGCCGTTGACGATCGGTGGGCTGTTCGGATCGGTGGACGCAGTCAGGCCGACGCGCGGTCCGATCGACCGGTAGAGGAAGCCGCGCACGTCGAAGATGCCGCCCAAAAAGAAGCGCGCGAAGATCGGCACGCCCTCGTTCGAGGGGCTCGTCACGACGCCGAACTCGGTGTTGAGCTTCAAAACGAAGCCCTTGCCGAGCGGGTAGTAGAAGCGGCCCGTCACGCGATTGCGCAAAAATTCGTTCTGCGACCCGAGCGCGGAGGCGGCGAGCTCCGACGACGCCGTGAGGTAGATGCCGGAGGTCGGGAACAGGCGGTTGTCGCGCGTGTCGAAGGTGAGGCTCGGGCGGATGCTCGAGGTGACGCCGTCGTTGAAGAGATTCGCGAGCGGGAGGCTCCGGAACACGCTGACGCGGCTCGAGGTGCCGAGCAGCGTCGTCTGCTGCTGCGTCGAGACCTGATCGTTCTCGAGCGTGTACGTCATGTACGCGTAGAGCAACGGCTCGATCAGCGGGTAGCCGAGGGTGAGCGCGCCACCCGTGCTCGACTGCGAGAAGTCCTGATACTGGCGGAGCTGGCTGTAGAGGTCGATGCTCGCGCTGAACGAGCTGTCGAGCAGGTACGGCTCGAAGAACTTGATGTTCGCGAGCTGACGGATGCCGCTCCACTGGAGCTGCAGGGACAAGGACTGGCCGTTGCCGAACAGGTTCGCCTGCTGGATCTGCGCCGTGAGGATGAAATTCTCGATGCTCGAGAAGCCGGCGCCGACCTGGAACGTGCCCGTCGGTCGCTCGGCGACCTCGATGTACACGTTCATCTTGTCGGGCGCGGAGCCCTGCTCGGTCGAGACGTCGACGCGCTCGAAGTAGCCGAGCGCGTTGATGCGCTTGCGCGACTTTTCGAGCTTGGTTTCGTGGAATTGGTCGCCCTCGGCGACCTCGAGCTCGCGCCGGATCACCTTGTCGCGGGTCTTCGAGTTGCCGCGCACCTCGATACGCTCGAAATGCACGAGCGGCCCGCGCTCGACCGGGACGATCACGTCTACTTCGTGGCTCTGCGCGTCGAGGTTCGTCTGCGGCGTCGCGTCGACGTTGGCGTAGCCGTGGTCGCGGTACAGGGTGCGGACGGCCTGCAAATCCTCGAGCAGCTCGGCGCGGTTGAACCAATCGCCCGACTTGGCGCGCACCATCATCCGCAGGTTGCGCCGCCCGTCGATGGGCTCGACTTCCTTGCCGTCGGCGCCGCGTTCGTAGACGCGGAGCTGGCGGATTTTGAAGCGCGGCCCCTCGTCGATGGTGACGGAGACCTCGATGCCGCTGCGATCCGGCGTGAGCATGATGCGCGGCGTGCCGATCGACACCGTGAGAAAGCCGCGGTCGTAGTAGAGGGCGCTGATCACGGCGACGTCGCGCTCGAAGGCGTCCTGACGGAAGGGCCCCCCGGAGCCGAACAGGAAGAAGCCGGAGTTGCCCGTGAACATCACGCCGCGGAGCTCCTCCGACGAGATGTTCTCGTTGCCGATGAAGGTCACGCGCCGCACGCTCACCTGGTCGTGCTCGGTGACCTTGAACTTCACCTCCACGTCGCCGTCCGGCAGCGGGACGACGCTCGATTCCGCCTCGGCGAGGAAGTAGCCCTTCTCCGCGTACATATCGCGGATCTTCTGGACGCTGCGCCGGATGGCCGGTTGGCTCAGGACCGTGGCTTCCTTGAGCTCGATGCCCTCTTTCAGGTCGTCGTTGTCGATCTCGAGGTTTCCCTCGAACGTCAGCTTGCCGATGCTCGGCCGCTCACGCACGAGGAAGCGCAGGCGCACGCCGTCGTCGCGCCGATCGAGGTCGACCTCGATGTCGTCGAAGAAGCCCGAGCCGTAGAGCTCGCGCACGTCCTCGGTCAGCACCTCGGACTGGAACAACGAGCCGACGCGCTCTTTCAGGTAGGTGCGCACGTCGTCGGCGGTCACGCGGCGATTGCCCGCCACGTCGATGGCCTTGATCGGGAGCCCTTCGGCGAGCTGCGCCTCGCTCGGCGGGATGGCGACGGTCGGGGCCGGGGGCTCTTCGTCGGCGGGTGCGCTTTTGCCGGCCGGAGCCTGCGAAGCGGCGGGAGCCGCCTGCTCCGGCTTCGGGGGCTCGCTCGCGGGGGCGGCGCTCGTCGCGGGCGCGGTGGCGTCCGTCTTTTCGGACTTCTCCGGCAAGGCCTGCGCGCGCGCGGGCTTCGGCTTGGCGGCGGCAGGCGTAGCCGGTGGGGGCTTACCTTGGGCCGAGCCGCGTCCCGTGCTCAAAAGCAGGAGCACGGCGATAAGAACCGAGACGAAGGGGCGCACGCGGGCCCCCGGCGATAGCCCAGAGCGGGGCCCTGCACAACCAGGAAGCACCTATTTCCACTGCGAAATCGCCGGCCCGAGCGCCCGAGGGCCGACCGGGCAGCACCCGCCCGCGGACCGAAGCGGGATTACACGTCCAAATCGCCGGCTTCGTCGGCGCGGTCCATGATGAAGCGGAAGCGCGCACCCGGGTCTTTGCCCATGAGCTCGCCGACCACCCGATCGGTCTCGAGCGCGTCGGCGATGCCCACGCGCAAGAAACGTCGCGTCTTCGGGTTCAAGGTCGTTTCCCACAGGACCTTGGGCATCATCTCGCCGAGGCCCTTGAAGCGGGTGATCTCGGGCTTGGCGTTGCCCTTCAGGTGCTCCTTCAGGATGCGGTCGCGGTCGGCGTCGTCGGCGGCCCAGTACGTCGCCTGCCCGATGTCGATGCGGTAGAGCGGCGGCAGCGCGACGAACACCTTGCCGTTCTTGATGAGCTCCGGCATGTGCCGATAAAGAAACGTGAGCAAAAGCGTCGTGATGTGGTGCCCGTCGGAATCGGCGTCAGCCAGCAGCACGATGCGCTGGTAGCGGAGCCGTGCGAGCTCGAATCCTGTCCCGAGGCCGCAGCCGAGTGCCGTCACGAGATCGGCGAGCTCCTTGTTCTCGAGCACCTTGCCCGTGGCGAGCCCTTCGGTGTTCAGCACCTTGCCGCGGAGCGGCAGAATGGCCTGAAAGTTGCGGTCGCGGCCCTGTTTGGCCGAGCCGCCGGCGGATTCGCCCTCGACGATGAAGAGCTCGCTGTCGTCGCGCGCGTTCGAGAGACAATCGCTCAGCTTGCCGGGCAGCGTGAGCCGGCCGCTCGTTGCGCCGCGCCGCGTGACCTGAGCCGAGGCCGCTCGTGACGCTTCACGAGCGCGCGCCGCGAGGATGATGCGCGCCACGATCTGCTCGGCGACGCTGCGGTTCTGGTTCATCCACTGCTCGAGCGCGGGCCGCACCCAGGAGTCCACGAGCGACTGCAGCTCGGGATTGTTCAGCCGGTCTTTGGTCTGGCCCTGAAACTGGGGGTCCTT
>DATMCL010000541.1:0-15474 GCA_035558375.1 Polyangiaceae bacterium | reverse complement strand
GCGGCAGCGGGGATGGCGGGGATGAGTGGAGCGGCGATGACGGGAAAGCCGGTCGTCTACATCGGTGGGTCGGGCGCGACGAATTACCCGTTCACGACGTACGACTTCGATCCGGAGACGGGCGCGTTCAAGGCGAAGGGCGGGACGACGAATCTCGGGCCGGGTCCCTCGTACATTGCGCTCGCGCCTTCGAAGCAGTTCTTGGTCGTGACGAACGAGGAGGACGACGCTACCGGCGGGCTCACCTCGGCGGCGATTGGCGCGGACGGGACGCTCACGAAGCTGAATCACGTGACGGGCACGGACGGCGGGTTCACCTACGTGGCGATTCATCCGGCCGGGTATGTCTTCGGGGCGAGCTACAACGGGGGCAGTCTGACGGCATTCCCACTGCGCGACGACGGCGTGATCGGTTCCGAGAGCGACAGCATGGATTTCGGCGCGATGGCGCAAACGCACTGCGTCGGCATCACTTCCGACGGCATGCACCTACTCGTGCCCAACAAGGGCAACGACGAAGTCGCGCAGCTTCTCTTCGACGCCGATGGCGGCACGCTGTCGGCCAATACGCCGCCCAGCGCGATGTCGGTCGACGGCGCCGGCCCGCGCCACATCGCGATCCATCCGAACGGCAAGCTCGCCTTCGTGATCAACGAGCTCGACAGCACGATGACGCCGTACGCGCTGGCAACGAACGGCACGCTCACCCGTGGGATGTCGGTTTCCACGCTGCCCTCGAGCTTCAACGGCATGAACACCGGCGCTCACGTCGAGCTCTCACCGGACGGGAAGTTCGCCTACGGGTCGAACCGTGGACACGACAGCATCGTCGTCTTCTCGATCGATCAGACGAGCGGCGCGCTCACGCTCGTTCAGCATCAGCCGTCGGGGGGCAAAACCCCGCGCGATTTCGACATGGATCCGTACGGGCGCTTCATCGTCGTGGCGAACCAGGGCGACTCGAAGCTCGCGGCGTTCTCGATTGGTACGGACGGGAAGCTTGCGCCGCTCGGGAGCTCGCTGAACGGGCCGAACGGGTGCTCGGCGGTGCAGATCGCGTACTTGGACCAGTAGGTCCGTTCACGCCGGCTTCGCGCTCACGAACCAGGTGCTCGAAGGCGCGAAGACGCCGTTCGGGCGCTGGTACGGCGCGATCGCTGCTTTGATTGCGGCCGTGACGCGAGGCGTTTCGTCGATGCCTTTGGCCGCGGCGAGGCGGATCATTTCGCCCGCGGGGCCGATCGTGAGCGCGAATGCGACCGCGTCGTCGAGATCCTTGCCGATGCAGATGTCGGTGTCGAAGCGCTCGAGCGTGATGTGTCCGAATCCGGCGGCGACCAGCTGGGAGCTCACGACGTCGGCGCCGGCCATCGAGAAGGGGCCGGGGCCGCAGGTGGGCTCGTTGGGATTGTCGTGCGAGACCGCGGGAAGGATGGGCTTTACCGCCTCTTCCGCGGCGTGCATCCAGAGGTTGTCCTCGCGCTTGCGCCACACGACGAAAAGGATCGAGCCACCCGGCGCTAGCGAGCGCCGCACGTTGCGCAATGCCGCGACGGGCGACGCAAAGAACATCACGCCGAAGCGCGAGAAGACGAGGTCGTAGGGACCGCCAAGATCCTCCGTCTGGACGTCGGCCGCGAAGAAGCGTGCATGCTTGACGCCGGCTTCGCGCGCGCCGCGCGTCGCTTCTTCGACGAAGTTCACTGCGGCGTCGACGCCGACGGCGCTGCCCGCAGGGCCGACGGCGTGCGCGATTTCGAGCGTCGTGTCGCCGAAGCCGCAACCGAGGTCGAGCACGCGCGCGCCCTCCGCCGGCGAGTGGCGGCGTAGCGCCTCCGTGCTGTGGCCAGCGAGGCCGGTCGTGAGGATGTGGCGGAAGCGCGAGAATTTCTCGAACAGCACGCCGTCCCAGGCTTGAATGGCCTCGGCGTTCGGGTGCATCGTGCCTTGCCCGCGCCGAAAGCTAGCTCGCGAGCGAGCGCTTGCGGCCGTTCGAGGTCTCGGGATCGGGGGGCGTGTTGGGGAGCGGGCTCGAGGGCAGCTCATGCTGCATGAGCCGGCGCTTGGTTTCGAGGTACCCAGCCGAGAACGGCGTCGCCGGCACGAGGACCGGCACGCGCCGCTCGATCACGATGCCGAGGCGCTTCAGCGCTTCGACCTTCGCGGGGTTGTTGGTCATGATCTCGACCGACTCGACGCCGAGCTCGCGCAGCATCGCCGCGGCTACGTCGTACGTGCGAGCGTCGACAGGGAGATGAAGCTGCTCGTTCGCGGCGACCGTGTCGGCGCCCTCGGCCTGCAGCGCGTAGGCGCGGACCTTGTTGGCGAGACCGATGCCGCGGCCCTCCTGACGAAGGTAGAGTACCGCGCCGAAGCCGCGCTTGGCGATCTCCGCCTGGGCGCGCTCGAGCTGCTCGCGGCAGTCGCATTTGAGCGAGCCGAACACCTCACTCGTGAGGCACTCCGAGTGGACGCGCACCGGAACGTTCCGGCGGCCGCGCAGATCACCCATGATGAGAGCGCAGTGCTCTTTGCTGAGCGCGGGATGCGCGTCGGGATCGTCCCAGCGGTAGACGCGCAAATCGAAACGACCGTGGCGGGTGGGGATCGGCGCTTCGGCCAGCTGCTCTAGCGCTGGTGCCGGATGATTCTGAGCCATCGTTGTCTCTTGTCCCCGAGCGGTGCCTGTTGCCCGAAAGCTTTCGCCTTCGCATGAGTTAGCGCGTCGCTCGACTGATCCCCCATAACATGAGGCCCCGCCGGCTAGGGGTCAAGGTCACTAAATTCGTAGAAAAGTCCGGGAACCTTTTGGGGCCAATTGACTCAAGCAGTTCGTCGCGGCGCGCCACGCGCTGCCGCGCCTTAGAGTGCGCGGCGCGGCGCTGGTCGCGGCGCGCCTTAGAGTGCGCGGCGCGGCGCTGGTCGCGGCGCGCCGACGAGCGCCATGATCGTGTGCTCGAGGGATGCTTTGGGCGGACGTTTGGAGCCACCCTTGAGGTTCGCGTCGAGCTCGGCCAGGCGCAGGATGAAGCGCTCGAGATCGGCGGGCTCGAGACCCTTCAGCTGGGCGGCGAGCTCGCGCGCCTTGAAGGGCGGAGCGCCGGCCTTTGCCGCGGCTTCGTTCGGGCTCGCACCGGCGCGCTGCGCGGCATCGAAGCGCACGAGCTGGCGCGTCGACCAGGCGAGCACGCCGAGCAACCGGAGCCCGCGATCGGCGGGGTCATACACCTGATCGAGCGAGCGTAGCGCAGCGCCGAGATCGCGGCGACCGACCGCGCCCACGAGCTCCCACACGGTCGAAGGGCGGAGCCGCACGACGCACTCGGCGATGGCATCCTCCGTGATCTCTCCGCCTTCGCCCGCGAAAAGGCATAGCCGTTCCACCGCATCCACCACTTGCGCGAGGTCGGGCCCCGTGAGCTCCGCGAGCACGTCGGAGGTTTCACTCGAGATCGTCGCCTTGCGCTCCTTGACCTCGCGCTGAATGAA
Source organism: Polyangiaceae bacterium (assembly GCA_035558375.1). Lineage (GTDB taxonomy): Bacteria > Myxococcota_A > Polyangia > Polyangiales > Polyangiaceae > PMG-095. The sequence goes on along the minus strand of DATMCL010000541.1, from coordinate 11,985 downwards.
GCCCGGCAGCGCGCCGCGCTCGAGCGGCTCGCAGCTCACGAGAAACCCGGCGCTGCGCGCTTGCGTGACGAGACGGCGCCGCTTGTCGAGCCCGGAGCCCACGAGGAGGAGGACGGTGGTCGGCGATGGCGCTTTCGCGTACTCGAGCAGGCGATCGAGCGGCTGCTCGCGCTCCTTGCTGTCGCTGTCTTGGCCTTCGCGTGGCTCCCAACGCTCGAGGCCCCGCACGATGAGGAGTCTGCGCTTCGCCATCATCGGCAGCGTGCGGGCGGCCGACAGCACGCGCTCCACCGGAACCTCGCCGGCCGTCAGGTACTCGTCGTTCAGCCCCGGGACCGCGCCCGCGAGGGCGGCGCGCTTGAGCTCCCCCACGACGCGTCGCTCGAGGTAGGGCTCGTCCCCGACGAGGAGGTAGACCGGGCGGAGCTCGCCGCTGTGCGCTTCGGCAATCGCCTGCTCGGGTGACATGGGGCGGAAACGATTTAGTACCGAGGCCGAACCCCCAGCGCAAGGCGCTTCGGAGCCGTTGTGCCGCGGGTTCTTCGATGCGCGCCACACCGAGCGCCAAGCGGTGGTAAAAGGCCGCCGTGCTCGCCCGCCGCGTCGATGGATGCCTCGCGCTCGCCGCACCACCTGGCTCGACCCTCGTCGTCATCGGTAACTTCGATGGCGTGCACCTCGGTCACCTCGCGGTGCTCGAGGCGAGCCGCGCTGAGGCGGAAGCGCGCGGCCTCACGCTCGTGGTGCTCACGTTCGAGCCGCACCCCGCGGTCGTGCTCGGCCAGGGGTCGATGCCAGCGCTCACGACGCTCGAGCGCAAGCTCGAGCTCCTCGGTCGCGCTTGCCCCGGCCTCACGGTCGTCGTCGAGCCGTTCACGCGCGAGCTCTCGCAGCGCTCCCCCGAATGGTTTGCCGAGGACGTGCTAGCCAAGGCGCTCGGCGCGCGCGTCGTGGTCGTGGGGCAGAACTTCCGGTTCGGGCTCGGTCGGTCCGGCGATCTCGCGGCGCTCGAGCGCCTGGGCGGGGCGCTCGGGTTCGAGGCGCATGCGGAGCCGCTGCACGGCGACGCCGAGGGCCCCTACTCGAGCAGCCGCATCCGCACGGCGCTCGCGGCCGGGGACCTAGCCACGACGGAACGCCTGCTCGGACGGCCGCATTCGCTGTCGTCGAACATCGTGCCCGGCGCGGGGCGGGGTCGCACGATCGGGGTTCCGACCGCGAATCTCGGCGCGGTGCCGGAGGCGCTGCCGACCTACGGCGTGTACGCGGTCGTCGCCGACCGGCTCGGCCCCGAGGGTCCGAAGGTGCTCGGGCGCGGCATTGCGAACATCGGCGTGCGGCCCACGGTCGGCGCAGGGTTCAGCGTCGAAGCGCATTTCTTCGATTTCGATCAGAACCTTTACGGTGCGCGTGTGCGCCTGCACCTCTGTGCCCGGCTGCGCGACGAGCGCCGCTTCGACAGCCTCGACGAGCTGCGCCTTCAGATCGTGCGCGACCTGTCCGAGGCACGCGCCCTCGTTGCGAAGCGAGAGCCCACCGGCGTCGCCTGGTATTGAGGCGCTGCTGCGCCGTTTCGGGCCTTGCGCGGCGCCGTTAGTCGGAGACGAGCTCGCTGCGAGCGAGCTGTAGGAGCTTCACGGGGTTTCCTTCGCCGTCGTCCGGAATCGTGCGGAGGTAACGGAATCCGGCCTTTTCGTAGCAGCGGATGGCGCTGTGGTTCTCGAGCTCCGGATCGATGATGCAGACCTCAAAACGCGGCTCCTGGAACACGTGCTCGGCGAGGAAGCGCCGCAGCATCGCGGGTCCGAGCCCGCGGTGTGCGAACGCGGGCTCACCGAGCAAGACGTCGCAGTTGACGCTGTCGGGGTCTTCGACGCCGTAGATGGCCGCCACGTCCGGGTAGTCGCCGAAACGACACCACTCGACGAGCCCGATCGGTTGCGCGTCGTAGTGCACGAGGTACGCCCGCGTCGGCCGCGTTCCGTCGATGATCGGCATGTATTCGGCGGCGATGGCCTCGAGCGTCGAGCCGCGGCCGTACCAGCGGTTGGCGTGCGGCGCGTTGAACCAGGGTAAGAGCAGCGGCAAATCCTCGCGCGTGAGGCGCCGGAACGCGAGCTTTCCGGCGTCGAGTGGCGCGTGGAGCGCGGGCTCGAGCTCGTACTCGAGCTGAACGAGGCCGCTCTCGAAGCTCAGCGAGCGGACGAGGCGGAGCGGCAGATCGCGCCCGGCGTTGCCGAACAGGCGGACCCCCTCGCCGAGCAGAACCGGAATGATCGAGATCGTGGCGCGGCGGACGAGGCGCGCCGCGATGAACTGCTGGATGAGACCCGCGCCGTCGATGTACGCGTGCTGCAGTCCCTCGAGCGACAGTCGCCGCACGAGCCCTTCCGGCGGACCGCTGTAGAACTGCTCGTCGTGAACGGGCGGCGACGGCTCGTGCGTCACGACCACGACGCGCTTGCCCGCGTACGGCCAGCTGTCGAAGCCGAGCACGACCTCGTACGTCTTTTTGCCGATGATGATCGTGTCGACGGAATCGAAGAAGCGCCGGTACCCGTAGTCCTCACCCTCGCGTGCGACGGCCGTGAGCCACGCGATGTCGCCGTTCGGCCGAGCGATGAACCCGTCGAGGCTCATCGCGATGTACACCGAGCACCTCAAGCGCCGCCTCGCTCCAGCATGGCAGGAGCGACATAGCGCCGCGCACCCCCGTGCGGAAGGGGGCTACTCCGCCGCCGCGGGAACCGGCGCGTCGGCTTTCCTGAGGAACTTCGGGTTCACGCGCAGGAGGACGGCGGGGAGGAAGGCAACGGTGGCGGCGCTGCTCGTGACCATCGTGAGGGCGACGAGACAGCCGAGCAGCACGTGGACCTTGAAGAGCGAGAAGGTGAGGCAGAGGTAGCCGCCCGCGACCGCGCTCGCGACGTAGGTGATGGCCTTGCCGGAGGTGAGGAGCGCGGCGGCGGTCGCTTCACGCAGATCGCCCTTCTTGTCGAACTCCTCGCGCACGCGGAACAAAAAGTAGACGGCGTAGTCGGCGCCGATGCCGACTGCCATCGCCGAGATGGCCGCCGTGCCCATCGAGAGGAAGATGCCCGAAAGGCCCATCAGGCCGAGGTTCACGAGCGCGGCCGTGGCGAGCGGCAGGAGCACCAGGAAGCCGCCCGTGATGGAGCGCAGGAGCACGCTCGTGATCACCATCACGAGGATGGAGATCTGAATCAGGTTGATGGTCTTTCCGTGCACCATCGTCTCGTTCAGGGCGATGGCATTGGTGACGCCGCCGCCCACGGTGGCCTTGACGGGGAGACCCTGGAAGAGGCGTGCCGCTGCGTCCTGAACGGCGACCGTGAAGCTCTTCATCGAACGGAAGTCGTCCGTTTTCACGTAGGCGGTGATGACCGCGTTGCGGAAGTCCCGATCGACCAGTCGGCTCAGGTCGTCGTCGTCGCCGGACATGGAGTAGAGCAGGAGCTGCTGGGCGACGAGCTCGGGCGTGTCGGGGAAGAGATCGGGGTGCTCGGGGTCGATCGCCTTTTGGATCTGCTTGAGCACGTCGACGATCGAGACGACCTTGCCGATGGGGAGTGGCTGGTGCGCGATGAACTTCGAGAGCTCGTCCATCTTGGCGAGCACCTTCGGGTCCTTGATCGTGTCGGTGGCGTTGCCCTCGATCAGCACCTGAATCACGCGCGTGCCGGCCATGCGCGAGTCGGCCATGCGGAAGCCGTGAACGGGGCCGTTCGCTTCGAAGAACTGCGCGCCGAGGCTGTTGCCGGCCTGAAGCTTGAAGACGCCCACTCCGGCGACCGCGAGCAGGGCGATGAACACCCAGAGGATCGGCCCCTCCTTCTTGGCGCGCACGACGTCGGCCAGGCGCTCGAGGATGGTGTCGAAGATTTCCTTGTGCTGCTCGCGCTCCGCCTGCTCGGCCGTGGGGGGCGACATCAGGATTCGCACCGACGGAATGAAGGTCATCTCGACGATGAGCGCCGCCGTGATGCCGAACGCCGTGCACAGGCCGAAGCTCTTGATCGAGGGCAACCCGAATGCCGCGAGTGAGCCGAAGCTCAGGGCCGCGATGGCGCCTGCGGCGAGCATCACGGCGCCGACCTTCACGGTCGCTTCGACCACGGCATTCGTGTTCTTTTGCTTGTCGGAGAGCTCGGGGTGCTCGCGCTTCTCGCGCGCGAACTCCTCGTAGAAGCGTTTGAGGATCTGGACCGAGTGGCCGGCGCCGATCGCCAAGAGCAGGATCGGCGTCATGATGTTCCAGGGGTCCATCGGCGCCTGGATCAGGCCCATCAGGCCGAGCGCCCAGATGACGCCCATGATCGCGGTCACGAGCGGGACGATCATGCCCTGGAGCGTGCGGAACGCCCGATAGTGCAGGTAGCCGATCATCGCGAGCGCCACGAGGAACAGCACGGCGACGCGGCGCGTGTATTGGAGCAGCCAATAGAGGACGGACGGCGCTCCGGCGCTCAGCACCTCGACGTTGGCCTCGCGCTCCGGCTCGAGGATCTTCTCGAGGGTGGGGTAGAGGCCCTTCGGTCCGCCGGCCTTCACGAAATCGTCGAAGTCCGCCAGGATCGCGGTGGCGCGGCCGTCGTCGCTCACGAGCAGACTCGTGAGCACTTTGTTGCGGTCGACGCGCTTCCTGAACTCCGCCATCTCGGCGTCGTTCTGGGGCACCTTCTCCGCGAGCTGCTTCACCTCCAGCGCGTCTTCGGTGCTGTTGATGTCCTTCATCCGCTTGGAAGTGAGCGAGATGATGCTGCCTTCCTTCACGCCGGGGATCTTCTCGATCGCATCGGTGATGCGCTTGACCTTGCCGATGATGGCCGGCGTGTAGACGGTGCCCTCTTTCGGGTACACGCCGATCACGGTCATGTATTTCCCCCCGAACTCCTTCTCGATGCGTTTGCCGACGATGACGAGCGGGTGGCCGGGCGGGATTTGCGCGTCGACATCGATGTTCACCTTCAGACGGCTGATGAAGAAGCCGAGCACGACGGTGATGAGCCCCACGAGGGCGATGACGACTTTGGGCGACGCGACGACGACGCTAACGTAGCGGCGGAGCATGGGAGGGCGACTCTGGTCGCATGAAGAGGCTCCCGTGGCAAGGCCGGGTCCGCGGCGAGCGGACTCCACCGCTCGCCAGTGTCATGCGAAGTATTCGCCGTGGGGGTGCGGCGCTGTTCGCCCGCTCACTCTTCGGGGGACGGGGTGCCGTACGCGGGCGCGGCGCCGTACAACGGTGCCGGGGTCCCGCCGTCGAGATCCGGCGGGATGCCGTACGGGGGTTGAACGTTGCCGCCGACGCCACCCGAGCTCGCTCCGGCACGACCCGCGGCGCCTGCCTTGCCGCCGGCTCCGCCCGTTGCCGTCCCGCCCGTGTTGAAGCCCGCTGAGCCGCCCATGGCCGGTAAGCCGTACATCGGCCCCACGGCCCCCACGCCGCCCATGCCTGCGGGGGGCGCGCCATAGATGACCACGGCGCCGCCGATCGCGCCCGAGCCGCCCATGGCTTGCGTGCCTCCGCGGCCGCCCTGTGACGAGCCGCCCATCGTGGCAGAGCCGCCCATCGACGAGCCACCCATTTGCGATGAGCCGCCCATTTGCGATGAGCCGCCCATTTGCGATGAGCCGCCCATCGTGCCGCCGCCACCGTGGTCGCTACCGCCTGAGCCGCCCATTTGCGACGAGCCGCCCATCATCGACGTGCCGCCCGAGCCGTCACCGTCGCCGTCGCTCTCGCTGCGTCCCGCGCAGGCAATGGCTACGGCGGCGCCCGCCATGGTTGCGTTGAAAGCGAACGTTGCCGCGCGGCCGAGGCGTTGCGTCGGCATTACCGGCGGGGGAGAGGCGGCGAGATCGAGCCCGGTGCCGCAGAACGGACAGCTCTCCTCGCTCGTGCGCACGTGGCGCGAGCAGCTGGGGCAAGGGACCAAATGAGCCATCACGCTTCCTCCACCACGACTTCGAATGGAGCATAGTCGAAAGGCAGCCCCGGGGCGAGCCCGCGGGAGACGAGCCGCTCGCGTTTGCCCTGTTTTTGGTGCTCGAGCGCGCGGTGGTGGCAATACGGATTATTCCCGGCACGCCCGAAAATCAGGAATGAAGTCCACGTGCAGCCCGCCCGGCACTCGTCGGCGTAGTAGCAGGTGCGACAATAGCCCCAGAGGTCTTCGACGGTGCGGTCGCGGGTATAGCGGAGCGGCGCGCTTCGCTCCCAGATGTCGCGGAGCGAGGCGTCGCGGATGTTGCCGCCGGTCCACGCTTCGGTCGGGAGCGACGGACAGCCCTTGATCGCGCCGTCGGACTCGATGCCCATCGTGCTGCGGCCCGCGCCGCAGGACGCGCCGTGCCCGCGCGGCATGCCGCCCTTGAGCAGCGTTTCGTAGGGGCCGAAGTAGCCGATGTTGTTGCCGGGCCAGAGCCGCACGTTGAGCTCGGCCAGCCGCGCCTTGAGCCGAGCGAGCAGCGGAAAGAACTCGAGCAGATCGTACGGTTGCAGGAGCACGTCGGGCTCGTCGGCGGCGCGGCCCATCGGCACGGTGAGCTGGATCTGCCAGCTGTGGATCCCGGCGGCGGCGATGACCTCGAGCAACTCGGGGAGCTCGGGCATGCTCAAGCGGTTGATCTGCGTGTTGGTGGCGACGCGAATGCCGGCTTCGCGCAAGTTACGGAGCGCGGCGACGCCGGCGCGAAACGAGCCGTCGAGGGCACGCAGGCGATCGTGGGTCGCCTCGAGCCCGTCGAGCGAGATGCTCACGCTCTCGAGCCCCGCTGCCTTCGCCGCGCGCGCGAGCTCCGGCGTGATGCCGCGACCGCCGCTCGTCATCGTGGCGCTCATGCCGTGGGAGCGAATGGCGCGCACGATGTCGAGCCAGTCGTCTCGCAGGTACGCTTCGCCGCCGATCAGCGTGACCTCCTTCACGCCGAGCTCGGCCATCTGTCGCACGAGGTCGAGCGCTTCGACCGTCGTGAGCTCGTCGTCGCGCGCGCGACCGGCACGCGAGCCGCAGTGCCGGCACGTCAGATCGCACTTCAACGTGACCTCCCACACGACGTAGACGGGGCTCGTCTGCTGGTCGAGCGGGCGGGATTCGTCTGCGAGAGGAAGGCGTCTTCGGCCCGGCGGCGCATGCGGAGCGATCGGCAGGTGCCGGGGACGCGGCCGCTCGAGCAGGTCGCGGCGCTCGTCGGGGTTCAAGAGGTCGGGGCCGCGCTCGCTCATCCTGCCTAGTTTGACCCGAGTAGGGCGGAGATGCGCGTCTGAAGCACGCGCATGGCGGGGAGGTAGCCGTAGTCGTCCGAGGCGGAAGTGGCCGTATCGCGCGGACAAATCGAGGCGACCTGGGCCTGGTCGCCCAGGCGGCGGGCCACCTCGAGGTGCCGAATGCCGGGGTAGGCCTTGCCGAAATACTGGGTCGACTCTGCGGCGCCGGTGCCACCGGGCTTTTGGCAGAGGGGGGTATTGTAGGCGTCGGAGCCCGAGCTGCAGTCGCATTCGTCGGGGTCGCCGCTGCAGTCGACCGGCGTCGAAAGCGGGAACGTGCAGGCGTATTGGAGGTCGTCACGGATGGCGAGCGCGATGTGCTCGTGACCGTTGATGGTCGCGAGCGGATCGGTACCGTCCTCGGCGACGATCGGGTCGTTCGTGAAGGGGTTCTCGTTCGGAACGAGAGCGGTGCGGGGGTCGATCGAGGCCACCATGAACGGATCCTCCGGCGGCTCGCCGGCGTCGAAGTCGCCGACCAGAGCGGGCCAGCGGTTGTCGGCGCGAAGCTCGGCGGCGCTCATGAGGTCGAGGGGACCGCTCCCTAGCGGCTCCTTCGCAAGATCCTGCCAGGGCACGCCGACGATCGGAACGTAAAGAACGAGTCGGCGGTCGCGACCGTCTGCGAACAGCGGGTTCGGCGCGTTACCACCGCTCCGGCGCGGCACCGAGCTCTGCGAAAGACCGCGGGTATAGCGCTCGAGCGAATAGAGCAAATCGATGCCGAAGCGGCGCTTCTGCGCGAAGCAGCGCATGTTCAGGGAGTCTTCGTTGGTGGTGAGCGACCTTGTGGCGCACACTGGATCGTCGTCACAGCTCGCAGAGACGCCCGGGCACGGCGCGCAGCAGGCGTTGTTCGGATCCGTCGCGCAGATCGCCCGTGCGCGCGGCATGGGCCAGCGCACAGCTGACGGCGAGACGCCGCCCTTGTAGCCCGTGAGCCAGCCTTGCTTCCCGTCCGTGTCGTCGATGGAGCAGTCGTCCTCGTCGCTCAGCGAGATGATGACGAGCGCCGAGTCGGGGCGCAGGAAGGCCGCGCGCTGCTCGAGCAGGTCGTGGTCCGTGTTCGAGTCATCGGTCGAGACCGTCGTGAGAGAGGTGGTCTTGTCGGAGTCGATCACCCTGGGCGGCTCGGGATCCACGAGGAAGCGATACATGGCTTCGAGCGTCGATTCGTAGCCGCAGCCGTGCGCGCCAACCTTGCTCATCTGCTCGACGAAGTCGTCGATGAAACCCTGGGGATCGCCTTGGCCCGTCGGCGCCGAGCGGTGCAACGGGTCCCAGTTCAAGAAGCCGGAGCCGTCCCACGACGGCAGCGTGGGGCTCGGGCGGGCGAGCGGCAGGAGCTGCCCTTTGTCGTCGTAATCCGACGCGTGCCCGACCTGCGTGACGTTGAGGGCATTCTGTTCCTCGCTACAGACGTCGTGGCTCCCGTGGGCGCCGAGGCTCGACGTGATCACGCCGAGGTGCATGTCGTTCACGGGCGTGGTCTCGAGCTCGCGACCGACGGGGCAGACGTGTCCGGGCTCGGCCGGCGCTGCGGGCTCTCCGCCGCCGACGCACCAAGGATCGACCAGGCGCAGCACGAGCTTGGGCACGGCGGCCGCGAGCAGCTTCTGCTTTTCGAACATCGAGATCGAGTTGTCGACGACGATGAGGAGGTCGATCTTGTCGGTGTGCGCGACGCCGCCCGTGGCGCCTTCGCCGCCCACGCCGAGCTCGCCGGCCTGTCCGTTCGTACCGCCGGTGCCGCCACTCTCGTTGCTACCGGCCCCACCGGGGGCGCCGTCGCCGGCCGCCGCCGCGGTGCCGCGGTCGCCAGCGTCCCCCGACTCGCCTCGGCCGCCCGGGTCCGCGTCGCCCTTGCCCGCGGTGCCGCCCGTCGAGCCGCCCGCCTTACCCGCGGTGCCGCTCCCGCCGGACGCACCGACGCCCGCCGTGCCGGCCGAGCCAGCGGCCGGGGCGCCCGCGGCCGCGGAGCCGCCGCGCGCGTGGCCGGACGAACCACCGTGGCTGCCAGAGCCCGAGCCCCCGCACGCAGCCGCCCACACTGAGCCGCCGGCGAACCAGAGCCGAGCGTTCCGCAGTATCCGAGTGCGCATCGGGCACCACCCTTCCGAAGTAAGCCATGATGATAGCATAGGCCGCGATGAGCATGGAGCCGGCCCTCGATCAGCTCTCGCGCGACGAGCTCGTGGAGCGCGCCCGTGCGCTCGGCGCGCGCCGTCCGGAGGTGATGACGCGCGTCGAGCTTCGCGACGAGATCGTGCGCTTGACCGAAACGGATCCCCTAGCTCGACGTCGATCGCGCGGCTGGCTCGGTGTGGCGCGCGATCTCGTCGCGAGCGTCATGGACGCGGGGCTCAACTTGCCAGGTGCTGCCGCCGCGATTCGTGGCGATGCGCGACCCGCGGAAGAGACGACGGGACCGCCGCCCGTCGCGACGCTGACGCTCGCCGAGATTTACCTCGCTCAGGGTCATACCGAGCGCGCCCTCGCGACGCTCGCGGAGGTGCTCACCGCCGAGCCCGAGCACGCTGCGGCGCTCGCCTTGCGCGAGCGCATCGCGAACGAGCGCTCCAGCGCAGCGGCGCGGCGCCGCCCGGCTCCGCCGCCCGAGCCGAGCGACGACGACGTTGACGCGGCCGAGCCCGTCCCGGCGCCCGCGCCGTTCGCGGCATCGCTCGAGCAGCCATCGTTCGTCGCCTCCGTGGAGGCACCGGAGGCCACGCGCTCCCCGGAAATGGTGGTGCCCACGGTAGAGCCCCTGGCCGCCGCGGCGCCGCCACCGGTCGCCGCGCCCGAGCCGGCACCTCCGCCCGAGCCCACCGGCAACATCGACGCGAGCTGGGCCGACGCAGAGTCCTCCCCGGTCGGGTCGCAACCGGTCCCGACACTTGCCGCTCCGCCGGTGTTGGATGACGCCGAGCCCGAGCCCGCAGCGCTCGGCGCGCGCCCCGAGTGCGCGCTGCTCGCGTGCAACGGCAGCGTCGAGGGGCTCTACTCGCTGCCGCCGGGCACGCGTGGCGTGGTGCTCCGGGTCGCGTGGTTCGTGCCGGGCCACGATGCTCCGAGCACGGGCACGCTCGACGTACCGCTCGATCCGGCGCACACCCGTGTCGCCCTGCCGCTGGCGCCGCCCGGTGCGCATGTTCGTGCCGCGCTCGGCACGCGCGCGGGCGCGAGCTTTCAGCCGCTCGCCGTGGCGTGGGTTTACCGTGCGGAAGCGTCGATGCTCTCGGTAGCATTTGCTCCTCCCGAACGGGAATCGGCGTTCCTCCGCGCCGAGGCGCAAGCCATCGCCGGCGCGTAGCCGCATCGCGCACACGCGACGCAACCGGCCACTCTCGCGACCGACCGCTCGGGCGTGAGGCCATTCGCGTCCGCTCCGGGGCTCGCCGCTCTGCTCTTCGCTGCCGCACCGCTCCACGCCGAGCCCCCGCTCGCGCCCGCGCGCGAGGCCACGCTCGGCCGGCGTGGCGAGGCTAGCGTTACGCTCGGTGTCGTCGGGGAGCGGCGCACGGAGCGCTCCGACCTCGCAGCGTACGCGAGCGTCACGGTGCCGCTCGAGCGCGTGGTGGCGCGCCGCTCGGCGAATGCCGCCATTTCAGCCGCCGAGCGCGAGCTCGCCACGGCAGACGCCGTCCAGGACTCGGACGGCGTCCGCGACGCGACGAGCAGTGCGCCTGGCACGGGTCCCGACGACGAGCCGGACCTCGTCCTTCCCGCGCTATCGTCCGAGCTCCTCGCGCGCCTGGCCCGTGACACCGTGGCCGCGGCGGCCAACGCGCGGCACCTTGCGGAGCGCGAGGGCGAGCTCGACGGACTCGGCACGCGGGCGCGGTGGAGCGCTCTCATGCCCGAGGTGCGCGTGCGGGCGGCGCGCTCGCGCGACGACTCCTTGCACATGCAACCGACGCTCGACGACCCGTACCGCTACAGCACGATCGGGGGCGACGGCCTGCTGCTCGAAGCGCAGGCGACGTTTCGGCTGAACCGGCTCGTCTTCGCGGACGAGGAGGTCGCGATCGAGCGGCTTCGCATCCTGCGGGAGCGGGTGGGGGAAGACCGCGCCGAGCGCGTCACGGGTCGCCTGATTCGCTGGCACCGCGCGCTCTCGCACGAGCGGAATGCGCCGGACCCCGAGGGGCGGGCGCGGGCGGCTCTGGCACGCCTGGAAGCTCAAATGGAGCTCGACGTGCTCACCGACGGCTGGTTCGGTGAGCGCGTGCGGCGGCTAGGCCTCGAAGCGTCGCCCGTGGAACGGAGCGAACCCATGCCGAAGGACCCCGCCGAACCGAAGCCCGCCCCTAAATCCAACCGCACCTCGAGGCCCGCCGCGCTCGCCGGCTTGGACGCGCGCCCGGTGTCTGCTACATCCGCGTCGCCATGCTTGCCGAAGCTCGCAACGGAATCCAGGACCTTCTGCGGCGCGTCGATGCGCTAAGGGGGTCTCTTTGACGTCCCTGGGCTTCGCCGCTTAATCGACGAGCTCGACCAGCTCGGCTCCGAGCCCGGCTTCTGGGACGATCAGGAGAAGGCGCAGGCGCAGATGCGCAAACGCTCGGCCGCCGTCGAGAAGCTCGAGCTCATCGAGAAGCTCGCGCGTGACGTGAGCGACGCGAACGAGCTCTTGGAGCTCGGTGCCTCGGAAAACGACGAGGGCGTCGTGGGCGAGGTCGAGAAGGAGCTGC
>DATMCL010000540.1:0-8834 GCA_035558375.1 Polyangiaceae bacterium | reverse complement strand
GCCAGCGATCGGCCCACAGGGGCCCGCGCCGCGCCAAAAGGTCGTTCACGTAGCGGGCGATGCGACTCGCCACGCTGCGAACGCCGCTAGAGAGCGCACGTTTGTCGACGGCTTCGACGATGAAATGCGACGCCCTTCGCCCTTCGCCGCGCTAGCCGCATCCACCTCGCCGCTAGGCAATCCGCCTCCCCTCCGCACACCTCCCGTCTCCGCCCCACCCGCTCAATCGAGCTCCCACGCGCGCCCTCGCAGCCGCACGGCAATGCTTTTCAGCCTCTGCCGTGCTGCGACGCACGGTGGCCCCAAAACCCCATTCGAGGGCGGCTAATGCGCGTGAGGGGGCGGCTTGCGCGGTGCTTAGAGCACCGCGATGTCGGGGATGGTGCGTTCGGCTTCGGTGAGGATGTTTTTGACGTCGGCGTCGTCGAGGCCTAGCTCGGCGGAGGCGGTTTCGAGGTCGAAGACGTCGATGAGGTCGCCGGGGAGGGGCTCGCCGTTGACGCGGGGGCCGGTGACGGAGGTTTTGAAGTATTCGGTGAGGTGGTCGGCGATGCGCACGGCGGAGGCGACGCGCGCCGTGAGGCCGGTGTGCAGGTGGTGGTGGTGGCCGACGATTTCGACGACGTCACGCGGGAGGCCCCAGCGCTCGACGAGCATGCGCGACGCCTGCTCGTGCAGGTGGTCGATGTGGCGCCAGATGGCGGCGAGGGGCGGAGCTTCGGAGCCTTCGACGTGCTTCACGGCGAGGAGGAGGCCCGCGAAGCCCACGTCGTGGAGGAGGCCGCAGATGAAGGCGAGGTCGGCGTCGATGGCTGCGCGGCGGCAGACGATGCGCGTGATGTACGCCGTGAGGGTGCTATGGCGCGCGACCGAGCCGAGGGTGTCGACGTATTCGCCCACTTGAAAGACGCCGCGCGCGATGGCGGCTTCGAAGACGACGTCGCGGATGGTGCGGACGCCGAGGCGCAGCACTGCCGCTTTGAGCGAGCGGATCGGGGTGTGGCCGGCGTAAAGCGGGGAGCTCACGAGGCGGAGGACGCTGGCAGCGAGCATTTGGTCGCGCTCGAGCAGGGTGACGATTTCGCCGACGTCGGAGTCTTCCTGCTCGGCGAGCGCCATCACGTCCAGGGCGACCGTCGGCAACACCGGGGGCCGGTAGCCGGGGTCGTCGAAGACGGCGATCAGGTCCGCCCGCAGCTGCTCCTCGATAAAGTCCACTGGCTTCCCCAGAGTGTGAGGGGTGCGCGGAGGCGCCACCCGAACGGATATTTTAGCGGGGCCTGTCAGCCGAACAAGTCATGTCTAGCTCCTTTGTCCCTCGGGCGCGTTCCTCGAGGGGGCTAGCGCATTTCGCGCAGGCGTTCGACGAGGCCGGAGAGGCGGTCCTCGCGACGGACGGCGCCGAGGGCGAGGCGGAGGGCGCGCGGGTCGGCGACGAGCACGCAGAGGCGGCGGGCGCGCGTGACGGCGGTATACACGAGGTTTCGCGAGAGCATCACGAAGTGGGACGTGAGGAGCGGGACGACCACGGCGGGGTATTCGCTGCCCTGGCTCTTGTGAATGCTGGTCGCGTAGCTGAGGATGAGCGCTTCGAGGTCGGCGGTTTCGTACTCGACCTCGCGACCGTCGAAGCTCACGAGCACGATGCCGGTCTCGTCGTCGAGCGCGGTCACGACGCCGAGATCGCCGTTGTAAACCTCGCGCTGGTGGTCGTTCTTCGTCTGCATGACGCGATCGCCGAGCCGCAGGCGGCCGCCGCCCTGGGGCAAAACGCGCCCTCCCGCGTTCAGCGCCTGCTGGAGGCGTTCGTTGAGCGCGATGGTGCCGACTGGGCCGCGATGCATGGGCGTGAGCACTTGCACGTCGCGGCCGGGCGCGAGACCGAAGCGCTCGGGGATGCGCTCGAGCACGACGCGAAGCAGCGTGTCGGCGGCTTTGTCCGGATCGCTCGTCGGTACGACGAAGAAGTCGCTGCGCGGATCGTCCGGCGGCGCGCTCTCGGGCAGCTCGCCGCGCAGGATGCGGTGCGCATTTTGGACGATGCGGCTCTCGCCCGCTTGCCGGAAGATCTCGTCGAGACGCACGCTTTCGATGACGCCGCTCGCGAGGAGGTCGCGGAGGAACGCGCCGGGGCCGACCGACGGGAGCTGATCGGCGTCGCCGACGATCACGAGCCGCGCGGCCGTCGGTAACGCGGAGACAAGCGCGGCAGCGAGCGGCACGTCGATCATCGACGCCTCGTCCACGATCACGACGTCGGCATCGATGGGCTCGTGCTCGTCGCGCTGAAAGCGCATGCCGCGCGGCTCGAACTCGAGCAGGCGGTGGATGGTCGTGGCCTCGCGATTGGAGGCTTCGGCGAGCCGTTTCGCGGCGCGACCCGTGGGCGCGGCGAGGCGGACGCGCAGGCGCTCGCGCTCGAAGATGTCGACGGCAGCGCGCACGATGGTCGTCTTGCCGACGCCGGGGCCGCCGGTGATGACGGTGACGTGATGGGTCGCAGCGGCCTCGAGCGCGCGCCGCTGCTGTGGCGCGAGCTCTAGGGCGCTGCGCGTCTCGAACGCCGTGAGCGAGGCGCTGACGTGCGGTAACGGGATCACCTGGTCGTCCACCAGACGCCGGAGGCCGCGCGCGAGCTCCACCTCCGCTCGATGCATCCAGGCGAGGAAGACGCGGTCATTCTCGAGCACGATGCGCCCCGCCGCCCAGAGCGCGTCGAGCGCCGAAACGACGTGCGCTTCGTCGACAGAGAGCATGGTCGCGCTGCGCGCCACGAGCTCGGGACGCTCCGCGTAGGAGTGACCCTCGGCCGAGATGGCCTCGAGCTCGTGCAGCGCGCCGGCCTGGACGCGCTCGGGGTGATCGCCCGCGATGCCGAGCGAGCGCGCGAGCGCGTCGGCCGTCTTGAAGCCGATGCCGCGCACCTCGAGAGCGAGGCGATAGGGGGCGTGCTCGACGATGTGCGCCGCGCGCTCGCCGTAGTGCTTCACGATGCGGGAGGCGAGCTTCTGGCTCGCGCCGTGCGATTGCAGGAGCAGCATGACGCCGCTCGTGGCGCGCTCGGCCGCCCACTGCTTCGCGATCTGGTCGGCTCGGCGCGCACCGATGCCGGGGACCTCGGCGAGCCGCTCGGGCTTCTGGTCGAGCACGTCGAGGCTTGCCATGCCGAATTTGGCGACGATGCGCTCGGCGAAGGCGGGGCCGACGCCCGCGATGATGCCCGACCCGAGGTAGCGGGTGAGCCCGGCGAGGGTGCTCGGCGCGAGCGGCACGACGACCTGGGCACGCAGCTGCTCACCGTGCTTCGGGTCGACGGCGAGCTCGCCCGTGATCCGCACGCGCGTGCCCGGCCCGACCGCCGGAAAGGTGCCCACGACCGGGATCGAGCCGGGACGAGCGCCCTCGCCCTCGAGCGAGCCGACGCGAACGACGCGAAATCCGGTCTCGTCGTTCTCGAAGGTCACGCGCTCGACTTCGCCCGAGAGGGTCACCACGCGGGCCTTGGAAACGGGGGCGGGCACGGGGGCCCGAGCTTACGCCGGTTTGATATGCTGCACCGCTCCGATGTCCTACCGACTTCACGAGCGCTGTGCTTGCTCGAGCCTGGGAGCGCCGTTCGCACTGACGGGCACGACCCGCAAGTACGAGCGCTCGCGCCCCTTCACGCTCAAGCACCTCTTCCTCGACCTGACGCTCGATATCCCGAAAAAGAGCGTCCACGGCTCGGCCGTCCTCGACTTCGAGCGGCTCGCGAGCGACGCGGAGCGGCTCGTCCTCGACGCGGTGGCGTTCGACATCGAGCGCGTCGAGCTCGTGACAGGCGAAAAGGCGTCGGCCGTGGAGTACGACTACGACGGCGACCGATTGAGCGTGCTGTTGCGCGGCAAGCGGCGCGGCAAGCTCAAAGTGACGTACAGCGCGACGCCGAAGCGCGGCCTCTACTTCTTGGCTCCCGACGAGAAGGTGAAGGACCGGCCGCGTCAGGTCTGGTCGCAGTGCCAGGACGAGGACGCACGCTACTGGTTCCCCTGCCTCGACAAGCCTCACGTCAAGATGACGAGCGAGCTCCGCGTGACCGTGCCCGCGGGGTGGGTGGCGCTCTCGAACGGCGAGCCGCGGCCCGTCGAGAAGCCGAAGAAAGGGCGCTCCTTGGTCTACCACTTCGCGCTCAATCAGCCGCATCCCGCGTACTTGGTCACGCTCGTCGCGGGGGAGCTCGCCGTCGTGGACGACGTGCCCGCCGAGGTGGACAAGCGCAAGATCCCGGTCCAGTACTTCGTTCCGCCGAAGCGCCGGAAGGACGTCGCGCGGAGCCTCGGCGAGACGCCGCGCATGATCGAGCTCTTCTCCGAGCGAACGGGCGTGCCGTTTCCATGGAGCCGCTACTCCCAGGTCGTGGTGAGCGACTTCATTTTCGGCGGTATGGAGAATACGACGGCGACGACCCTCTACGAGCACGTGCTGCTCGACGACCGCGCCGGGCTCGACGTGAGCTCGCACGATCTCGTCGCGCACGAGCTCGCGCACCAATGGTTCGGGGATTTCGTGACGTGCCGCGATTGGTCGCACGGCTGGCTCAACGAGGGGTTCGCGACGTTCTTCGAGCACGTCGAGCGCGAGGCGCGCCTCGGGCGGGACGAATACGACTACGGCGTCTCGGGCGATCTCGACGCCTACCTCGGCGAGGCGAACGGGCGTTACCAGCGCGCCATCGTGTGCCGCGATTACCAGGAGCCGATCGATCTGTTCGATCGGCATCTGTACGAAAAAGGCGGGCTCGTGTTGCACATGCTGCGGCGCAAGCTCGGAGACGACACCTTCTGGGACGGCGTGCGGCTCTACCTCGAGCGGCACGCGCACGGGATCGTCGAAACCAACGATCTCATGCGTGCTCTCGAGGAAGCGTCCGGGAAATCGCTGGAGCGCTTCTTCGATCAGTGGGTGTACCGGCCCGGGCACCCCGATCTGCGCGTGAAGATCGGCTACGAAGACGGCCTTTTGACCGTGGAGGTCAAGCAGAAGCAACGCACGGGCGATATCGCGACGTTCGCGTTCCCGCTCGACGTGCTCGTGAAGACGAAGAGCGGGACGATCGAGCGGCACGAGAAGATCGTGACCGAGACCGCCGATACGCTCGTGGTGGCGCTCGCCGAACGGCCGCGCTTCGTCGTGCTCGACCCGGACCTGCGTGTGACGACGAGCGTGAAGCTCGAAGCGCCGGCGGATTTCTTGCGGAACCAGCTCGAGGACGGCCCGAGCGCCTACGCGCGCTGGACGGCGGCGCGTGCCCTCGCCGAGCGCGACGACCGGCGTAGCGTCGAAGCCCTCGCGGCGTCGCTCGGCCGCACGAAGGAGGCGTGGATGGTGCGGGGCGAGTCCGCGCGAGCGCTCGGTCGGTTGCGGGGTGACGCCGCCTTCGATGCCCTGGCGAAGAGCGCGCGCGACCGGCACCCCAAGGTGCGGCGCGCCGTCGCCGACGCGCTCGGCGCCTTCCGCACACCCGCCGCCGCCCGCCTGCTCAAGGACCTCACGCGGCGCGACCGGAGCTACCTCGTGTCGGCCGACGCGGCGCGCTCGCTCGGGCGAACGCGTCAGCCTGGCGTGCTGAAGGAGCTCGCGGGCGTGCTCGACCGGCGCTCGTGGGCCGACGCTCAGCGCGCCGGAGCGCTCGACGGGATGGCACACCTGCGAGACGAAGCCGCGTTACCGGAGGTGTTGAAGAGCACGCGTTACGGCGTCCCGACTCGGGGTCGTCGCGCCGCAGTATCCGCCCTCGCGAGCCTCAGCGACTCGAAGAAGACGCGCGAGCACCTCGAGGATCTGCTCGACGACCAGGATCCCCATTTCCGCATCTCCGTGGTGGACGCCCTCGTGCAGCTCGGCGACACGAAGGCGCGCGGGGCGCTGCGCCGGGCGCTCGAGCACGAGCTCGACGGGCGCGTCATGCGCCGATTGCGCGAAGCGCTGCGCGATATCGGGGAAGCAGGTGCGCAGGATCGCCGGCGGCTCGGCGACGACGTCGAGACACTCCGAAACGAGCTCGCCGAGCTCAAGCAGCGGCTCGCCAAGGTCGAGGCGAAGCGGCCCGAGCCGTCCGCGAAGCGGAAGACGAAGAGCGCTGCCCGACACAAGCGCTAACGCGGGTGCGGCATGCCCTCAGCAGCGTGTCTTGGACGATTGTCCTCGGCGTCGTCGCCCGTGCGTTACTGCCGGCGGTACCGCGACGGACGCGTCACGCCGCCGTGACCTTCGGTGCCGGATCGGAGGCGTACACCTCGAGCTCGACGAGCGGCAGGTGCGTCAGCGTTCCGTAGGCGGGACAGTGGCGAACCGCGCGATCGATCGCCGGCAGGTACTCCTCCGGAAAGCCCACGGGCAAGGTCACGCGGATCGTGATTCGTCCGAAGCGCGGGACGGGATCGCGGGTTTTCTCCGCTTCGACGTCGACGCGCAAGCCTTCGACCGGGATCTTGCGAGCGAACATGAACGCCGCTGCGTAGTAGTGCGCGCACGCGCCGGCCGAGACCGCGAGCACGTCGAGCGGCGACGGTCCGAGGTCCATGCCGCCCGGCGCGGCATTCGTTTGATCGAACGTGAGCTCGTGGGAGCCAATCCGGACATGACTCGCAACGCCGCCGAGGGACTCGATGGTCGCTTTCATGGGACCTCGCCTCCTTTGCTCCCCAAAAGGGAGCGGAACCAGCTCGTCACGGGGTCGGCCGTACCGGGCTTGGGCATGGTTTTTTCGTCGCTCTCGTTGCAGCGGCAGCGTTCGGCCGGCGGCACGTCGCCGAGCACGGCCTCCACGTGCCGGCCGCAGCCCACGAAGCCCGGTTTACCGCAGCTGGAACAGGTGACGCGCTGGCACATGCTGATCAGTCTCCTTTGCAAGGTGAGAGCCAACGGCGTGGGCAAAGGGTTCGCGACTCGCGCTTGACGCCAAACGGCCGAAAAGGATGATGGTGCCGTGGCCGAGGTCACCCTCTCCCGCAGCGGGTCTGCTGCGATCGTCACGCTGAACCGTCCGGATCGCCGGAATGCGCTGGATCGCGCGTCAGTTCGCGAGCTTGGCCGCCTCGGGCGCGAGCTTTCAGCCGATCCGGCGGTCCGCGCAACGATTGTGACGGGCGCTGGGGACCGCGCATTTTGTGCGGGCGCGGATCTCAAGGAACGGGAGGGGATGAGCGAGGTGGAGGTGCGCGAAATGCTCGACCTCTACCGAACCGAGCTGGCCTGGCTCGGCTCGGCGCCCTTCCCCGTCGTCGCGGCCCTCAACGGACCGGCCCTCGGCGGTGGCCTCGAGCTGGCGCTCACCTGTGACCTGCGCACGGCAGCGGCCCACGCCGTCCTCGGGCTTCCGGAGACGTCGCTCGGCATCATCCCCGGCGCCGGCGGCACCCAGCGGCTGCCCCGCCTCGTCGGTGTGCCGCGCGCGGTCGAGCTCGTGCTCCTCGGCCGGCGGCTGAACGCCGAGGAAGCGCTCGCGTGGGGCCTCGTCAACCGCGTGGCGCCCGCGGGAGCCGCGCTGCTCGACGATACCCTCGCGTGGCTCGCGCCGCTGCTCGAGGGTGCTCCGCTCGCGATGCGGGCCGCGCTCGAAGCGGTGCGGGCGGCTCTGTCGCTGCCGCTCGACGCCGGACTCGACGCCGAGCGCCGCGGCTACGAGCTCTGTCTCACGAGCGATGACCGACGCGAAGCGCTGCGCGCGTTTGCGGAAAAGCGGCCACCGGTGTTTCGCGGCCGCTAGCGGCCGGCATTGCCGGGCGAAAGCGCTCCGTTTTCACTCGACCGTGACGACCTTCGCGAGGTTGCGCGGCTGATCGACGTCCGTCCCCTTCACGTCGGCGAAGTAATACGACAGGAGCTGCAACGGGATCACGGCGAGCAGCGGCTGAATCAGCTCCGGTGCGCGCGGGATCCGCAGCACGGACTCGGCGAGCGTGCCCGCGATCTCGTCGCCCTCGCTCACGACGGCGATCACGCGGCCGTCGCGCGCCCTGACCTCCTGCACGTTGGCGAGCGTCTTTTCGTAGTGACGATCGTGGGGCATCACGACGACGACGGGCATGTGCTCGTCGATGAGGGCAATCGGGCCGTGCTTCATTTCCCCGGCGGCGTAGCCCTCGGCGTGCGCATAGCTGATCTCCTTCAGCTTGAGCGCGCCCTCGAGGGCGATCGGGTAGCCGAGGCCGCGCCCCAGGAACAGCATGTCTTTCGCCGAGTGCCAGCGGCGTGCCACCTCGTACGCCTCGTCGCTGTGCTCGAGCGTCTTTCGCATGTACGACGGCACCGACAAGAGGGCTTCGAGCGCGGCGGCGCTCGCGCCTTGGTCGAGCGTCCCGCGGCGCCGTCCGAGGTAGATGGCGAGCAGGAGCAGCGCCGTGAGCTGCGCGGTGAAGCACTTGGTGGAAGCGACGCCGATCTCCGGGCCCGCGTGCGTGTAGAGGCAGCCGTTCGCGGCACGCGGGATCATGCTGTCCACGACGTTCGCGATGGCGAGCACGTAGGCGCCGGCCTCGCGCGCCGTGCGGACGGCGGCCAAAGTGTCAACCGTTTCGCCCGACTGGCTCACCGCGACGACCAGATCGTTGGGCGTGAAGACGGGCGAGCGCATCCGGACCTCGCTCGCGATCTCCGTCTGAGCGGGCAGGCGCGCGAGCTCTTCGACCCAATAGCGGCCCGCGATCGTCGCGTGGTAGCTGGTCCCACAGGCGAGGAAGTAGACGCGGTCGATCGAGCGCGCCTTCTCGGCAGTCAGACCGAGCTCGGCGTCCTCGATTTCACCTTCCGCGACGCGGATGCGGCCGCGCAGCGTGTCTTCGATCGCGCGCGGC
>DATMCL010000539.1:0-16062 GCA_035558375.1 Polyangiaceae bacterium | reverse complement strand
CCGCGCATCTTCGCTTCGTCCGAGGAGCCGACGGCCGTCGAGATCGCGGTCCCGGACGAGCGGAAGTCCGGCATCGAAGCGGCGCCAGACTTCCAACCGGAGCGCCGCCGCCGGGTGGTGATCATCGCGGCCGTGGCGGGCTTCCTGCTCGGAGCGATTGGGCTCTGGCTCGCCGTTCCGGCCGAGCGCCCTTTGACCCAGGCCAAGGTCGGGCCCGCGACACCCACGCTGGGCTCGCCCGTTCCCCGGGAGACGCATCCCGCCCCGACGACGGTCCCAGAGCCGGCCCCCGCCCCGGTTCCGAGCGCTACGGCGACCCCCCCGGCCCCTTCGGCGACATCCACCCACACCCCGCAACCCGAGCCGTCCGCCAAGAAGCCCCCCCCGATCCCCCGGCCGAAGGCCAAGCCGGCCGCCAAAACCGACTGCGACCCACCCTACACGATAGACCAGGACGGCCACCGCCACTACAAGATGGAGTGCTTGTAACGGCGTGAGGCAGCGTGCTCAGGACCGGCGTCGCAATCACCATCTTCATGGCATGGGCGGGAGTCAGCCGCACTGCCAGCGCTCAAGAGGAACCTCCGCGTCCTGAAGAGGGCGCGGTTCCGAGCACGCCCTCCGAGCCGAACGCCACGCCCGCGCCGCCACCGGCGCGCGCCGACGAGGTCGCTGCCTGCGTGAAGTCCGCCGAGAACGCCCAGACGGAGCGTTCGGCACACCGACTCCGCGCCGCGCGAGAGCGCTTACTGGCTTGCGCGCAGGCGAGCTGCCCGAGCGTGGTCCGCAACGACTGCGCCACTTGGCTCTCCGAAGTGGACCAGCTGTTGCCGTCGGTCGTCGTCCAGGCGCGCGACACGCGAGGCCTCGAGCTCTTCGACGTGCGCGTCATCGTCGACGGGCAGCTCGTGACGAGCCATCTCGACGGGCTCGCCGTTCCGGTCGATCCCGGCAGCCACCTCTTTCAGTTCGAGGCTGACGGAGCTCCAACGCTCCAACAGCAGATCTTGATCCGCGAGGGCGAGAAGGGTCGCGCGTTGCCGATCACGCTCGCCGCGCCCGCTCCGACGCCGGCACATCCAAAGCCCACGCGAAGAACGCCGCCGCTCACGTACGTGTTCGGAGGGCTTGGTATTGCGGGGCTCGCAGGGTTCACCTACTTCGGGATCAAGGGGACGGCTGACGCCGCTGAGCTTCGCGATAGCTGCGGGAAGGACAAGAGCTGCCGGCAGGACCAGGTGGATCCCGTGCATCGGGAGCTCGTGGTCGCCGACGTGTGCCTTGCCGTTGGGTTGGTCTCGATGGGGACGGCGCTTTATTTCTATTTGACGGACAAGCCGCCCACGGCGACGCACGGAGTGACGCCGGCGGTGGTGTTCGCGCCGGGCATGGCGCGCGTCAGCATAGAAACGCCTTTTTAGTTCGGAACCGGCGTCGGCCGCAGAAACGGAGAGGCAACGGGGAGTGCCTCGCGATCTCTTGCGAGCTGTTGAAGCAGCATGTGCCGGCCTCGCCGGTTCCTCGTGTGGGTGGTGACCGTTGCTGGGCCCGGCGATCTGTTCTTCCGAGGCCATGAGCTCGTGTCGGGCGGGCTTGCGCCCGCCGACGCTACGCTTCAACCACCGCCGCATATTGCGCGATTGAGCCCCAGTGCGTGAGCACCGCACCGAGTGCCCCCACCCGGCCCCCAAAATCCCCGTCCGAACATTCCTGACAGCCGTCTGTCAGGCGCCCGCGTTACGGCGAGACGGCCGCTCCGAGCTCGCGAGAAATCTATTTCGGGGCCGCGAGTGCCGTTTCGATTGCCGAGACTAGCTTCGGATCTTCCGGAACGGTGCCGGAGTCGAAGAAGGAGATGACGTGGCCGTCGCGAGCGATCAGGTATTTCGCGAAGTTCCAGGTCGGGAGCTTGCCGCTGGCTTCGCCGAGCTTGGCGTAGAGGGGCGATTGGCCCTCCCCCTTCTTGGTCTTGAGCTTCTCGAAGAGGGGGAACGTGACTTTGTACTTCGTCGAGCAGAACTCGCGGATCTCCTGCGGGCTCCCGGGCTCTTGCTGGCCGAAGTCGTTGCTCGGGAAGCCGAGGACGGAGAAGCCCTGCGCTTGGTAGCGCTCGTGAAGGGCTTCCAGGCCTTTGTATTGCGGCGTCTTGCCGCAGAAGCTCGCGACGTTGACGAGCAGCGTCACTTTGCCCGCGTAGGCGTCGAGGTTCGAGTCCTTGCCTTCGAGCGTTTTGATCGGAAGCGAGTAGATGTTCATGCGGGCCGCCGTGGACGAGGGTGGATCGGACGAGGCCGACGCATGATGGCATGCGACGGTGCTCGCGAGGAGCGCCAGGCGGAGCGCCGCCGTGCGCAAGGAAGTGGCTGATGGCGTCACGTGTCACGGATTTCTTGAGCGCCAGAGCCGAGCCGTCAAGCGTGCGGCCGGGTGCTATCCTGGGAATCCCCGTGGTGAACGCTCTCGCGCCCGCGGAGCCGCTCGCGCTCCTTCATCCCGCCGTCGCACGCTGGTTCGGTGAGCGCTTCAGCTCGCCGACGTCGGTGCAGGCCGAAGCGTGGCCCGAGGCGCAGACGGGACGAAATGTCCTGCTCGCCGCGCCGACCGGCTCGGGCAAGACGCTCGCGGCGTTTCTCATGGCGATCGATGCGCTCGTGCGCGAGGGGACGAGCGGGGCGCTGCCGGACGAGACGCGCGTCGTCTACGTCTCGCCGCTCCGCGCGCTTTCGAACGACGTCGAGAAGAACCTGATGGTTCCGCTCGCGGGCATTCGGCAAGCGCTCGGCGAGCTCGGGTTGCCGGACGTCGAGATCCGCACCGCCGTCCGCACGGGCGACACGCCGAGCAAGGATCGGGCGCGCGCCACCACGAAGCCTCCGCACCTCTACGTCACGACGCCCGAGTCACTCTACATCTTGCTCACCTCGGAGAGCGGGCGCCGCATGCTGTCGACGGTGCGCGCCGTCATCGTCGACGAGATCCACGCGCTCGTGGGCGACAAGCGCGGAAGCCATCTCGCGCTGTCGCTCGAGCGGCTCGTCGCGCTCACGGGACGAAACGTGCAGCGCATCGGCCTCTCGGCGACGCAGAAGCCGATCGAGGAGGTCGCGCGCTTCCTGGTCGGCGGCTCGAGCACGGGCGCACCCGATTGCGCGATCGTCGACACGGGACACGTCCGAGCGCGCGACATCGCGATCGAGCTGCCGGGGTCGCCGCTCGAGGCCGTGATGAGCGGCGAGGTGTGGGAGGAGGTGTACGACCGCATCACGGCTCTCGTGCGCGAGCACAAGACGACGCTCGTGTTCGTGAACACGCGACGGCTCTGCGAGCGTTTGGCGAAGAACCTCGGCGATCGCTTGGGCGCGGAGCGGGTGAGCTCACATCACGGCTCGCTCTCGCGCGAACATCGGCTGCTCGCCGAGCAACGCCTGAAATCCGGTGCGCTTTCGGCGCTCGTCGCGACGGCTTCGCTCGAGCTCGGGATCGACGTGGGGGACGTCGACTTGGTGATCCAGGTCGGGGCGACGCGCTCGATTTCCGCTTTCGTGCAGCGCGTGGGGCGCTCCGGGCACTTCCTCCACGGCGTGCCCAAGGGACGCTTGTTTCCGCTCTCGCGCGACGAGCTCTGCGAGGCGGCCGCGCTGCTCGACGCCGTGCGCCGCGGCGAGCTCGATCGCGTGCGGATCCCGGAGGCGCCGCTCGACATTCTCGCCCAGCAGCTCGTCGCGGCGACCGCGGCCGAAGGCGAGTGGACGACGGACGCGCTGTTCGAGCTCGTGCGGCGCGCCTACCCGTACCGGGCGCTCGCGCGCGAGCGCTTCGACGCGGTCGTGGACATGCTGGCGCGCGGGTTTGCGACGACGCGCGGGCGGCGTGGCGCGCACCTCCACTTCGATCCGGTCGAGCAGAAGCTCCGGCCCCGGCGCGGCGCGAAGCTCGCCGCCATCACGTCGGGCGGCGCCATTCCGGACGTCGCCGACTACGAGGTGCTGCTCGAGCCGGACGGCTTCCGCGTCGGCACGATCCACGAGGATTTCGCGATCGAGAGCATGGCGGGCGACATCTTCCAGCTCGGCAACCAGAGCTATGTGATCCGGAAGGTGGAGCCAGGGCGCGTGCGCGTCGAGGACGCCAAGGGCGCACCACCCACGATTCCGTTCTGGCTCGGCGAAGCCCCCGCGCGCACGGCCGAGCTTTCCCACGCCGTGTCGCGCCTGCGCCAGACCGTCGCGGATCTCCTCGACGGCGAGGGCGGCATCGAGCGCGCGCGCTCGTTCTTGACGGGGGAGGTCGGGGTGTCGCCCGCGGCCGCCGAGCAAATTGCCGACTACTTCGCGATCGTGCTCTCGACGCTCGGCGCGATGCCCACGGAGGAGACGCTCGTGCTCGAGCGCTTCTTCGACGAGACGGGCGGCATGCACCTCGTGATCCATGCGCCGCTCGGCGGGCGCATCAACCGCGCGTGGGGCCTCACGCTGCGCAAGAGCTTCTGTCGAAAGTTCGACTTCGAGCTCCAGGCGGCGGCGAACGAGGATGCGATCGTGCTCTCGCTCGGTCCGACGCACAGCTTCGCCGTCGAGGACGTGTGGCGCTACGTGCACAGCAAGACGGCGCGTGAGGTGCTCGTGCAGGCGCTGCTCGTCGCGCCGATGTTCGGCACGCGCTGGCGCTGGAACACGCAGCGCGCGCTCGCCGTGCTGCGCTTCCGCGGTGGAAAGAAGGTGCCGCCGCGCTTCCAGCGCATGGACGCCGACGATCTTCTCACCGTGTGCTTCCCCGACCAGGTGGCGTGCGCCGAGAACCTGACCGGGGAGCGCGAGATCCCCGATCACCCGCTCGTGAACCAGACGATTCACGACGCGCTCACCGAAGCGATGGATGCCGCAGGCCTCGTCGCCCTCGTCGAGCGCATCGAGCACGGCACGGTACGGCTCGTCGCCCGCGACCTCACGGAGCCGTCGCCGTTCGCGGCAAGCATCCTCACGGCAAAGCCGTACGCCTTCCTCGACGACGCCCCGCTCGAGGAGCGGCGCACGCAGGCCGTCCTCAGCCGCCGCTGGCTCGATACCGCGCAAGCCAAGGACCTCGGCGCGCTCGATCCCGACGCCATCGCCCGCGTGTGCGCCGACGCGTGGCCCGATCCGCGCGACGCGGACGAGCTCGTCGACGCGCTCGGCGTGCTCGGCTTCCTCAGCGCGGCGGAAGGGCGCCGCGACGGGCTCGAGGCGCATTTCGCCGCGCTCGTCGAGGGACGGCGCGCCACACACCTCGATGTCGCGGGAGGCCTCTGGGTCGCCGTCGATCGGCTCGCGGAGCACCTCGCCGTCCATCCCGACGCCCGCCTCGCCCCGCCGCTCGCGCCGCTCCATGTCGCTCCCGCGAAAGCCGAGCCGTGGACGTTCGAATCGGCGCTCAAAGAGCTGCTCCGCTCGCGGCTCGAAGGGCTCGGACCGGTGACCGCGGCCGAGCTCGCACGCTCGCTCGCCGTGAGCGAAGACGCGGTCACCATCGCGCTCGCCGCGCTCGAGGCGGACGGCGTCGTGTTCCGCGGCTCCTTCCGCCCCGGCGGACAAGCCGAATGGTGCGAGCGGCGCCTCCTCGCGCGCATCCACCGCGCGACGCTCGATCGCCTGCGCTCCGAGATCGAGCCCGTCACCCAGCAGGATTTCCTGCGCTTCTTGCTCACCTGGCAGCGCGTCGCGCCGGGCTCGCGCCTCGCGGGACCGACGGGCGTCGGAAAGGCGCTCGAGATCCTCGAGGGGTTCGAGGCGCCGGCGAGCGCGTGGGAGTCCGATCTCCTGCCGGCGCGGCTCGAGGAGTACGACGCGGCGTGGCTCGATGGGCTCTGCCTCGCGGGTGAAGCGTGTTGGCTCCGCCGCACGCCGAGTAGCTCGGGCGCAACACCGGTGCGCGCGACACCGATCGCGCTCGTGCCGCGCCATGCGCTCGGCCTCTGGCGAACGCTCGCGCCGAGCGCGCCGAACGGCACGCCGCTCTCCGCCGATGCGGAGGTCGTGCGCGACCTGCTCGAGCGCTCGGGGGCGTCCTTCTTCGAGGATCTCGTGCGCGCCGCCGGCCTAGTTCGCACGCAGGTCGAGACGGCGCTCGCCGAGCTCGTTTCACGCGGGCTCGTCGGCTCCGACGGCTTCAGCGGCCTCCGCGCGCTACTCGTGCCCGCAAGCCGCCGCGGAAAGAACGAGTACGGCAGGCACCGGGGACGCCAACCGGCATACGCGCTCGCGGGAGCTGGACGCTGGTCGCTCTTCCCGACGCCCGCGACGAACGGCGCCGTTACGCCCGCGAACGGCAGCGCCTCCGCTGGCGTGAAGGCGATCGAGCTTTCGGACGAGGACGTCGAGGCCGTCGCCTGGACGCTACTCAGGCGCTGGGGCGTCGTGTTCCGGCGCGTCATCGACCGTGAAGGTGCGTTACCGCCATGGCGCAACCTCCTCCGCTGCTATCGCCGTCTCGAGGCGCGCGGCGAGATCCGCGGCGGGCGCTTCGTCGCGGGTTTCAGCGGCGAGCAGTACGCCCTGCCTGACGCCGTGGCCGCCCTGCGCGCCGTGCGCAAAAAGGCGCACGACGGAGCCCTCGTGGCCGTGAGCGCGGCCGATCCGCTCAACGTCGTCGGTGTACTCACGCCGGGCAAGCGCGTTCCCGCCTTGGCCGGGAACCGCATTCTCTTCCAAGACGGCATCGCTGTCGCGGTGCGCGAAGGCGCCGCAACTCGCCTGCTCGCCGACGGCAACGAGCACCCCGCGCATGAGCTCGAATCGGCCCTCATTCGCCGGCGCCTGCCACCGAGCGTGCGCGCCTACCTCGGCAACGCGGGGTGACGCTCCCTCATTTCCACGCGCGCCACGTCCTCCGGCGCATCCGGCAGGGCGCGAGCTCGTCCCCCGTCGTCGTCGAAACGTCCGGCGGCAGCTTCGTCCTCAAGCTGCGCGGCGCCGGACACGGCACGCAGGCGCTCGTCGCGGAGCTCGTCGTCGGCGCGCTCGCCGATCGCCTCGGGCTCCCCGTTCCCGAGCGCGCCCTCGTCGAGCTCGAGCCCGACTTCCAGAGCGACGATCGCAACGACGAGCTCGCCGATCTGCTCGCGCGCAGCGTAGGCCTGAACGTCGGCTTTCGCTTGCTCGAAGGCGCCCGCACGCCGCGTCCCGAAGAGCTCGCCCGGCTCGACGACGACTTCGCGGCCCGAGTGCTCTTCCTCGACGGCCTCACCCAAAACCCCGACCGCACGCAGGCAAATCCCAACATCCTCTTCTGGAACGCGCGCCCCTGGCTCATCGATCACGGCGCCGCGCTGCCGTTTCAATACTATTGGCCGAGCGTGACCGAGGCGACGCCGCGCGAGCCCGAGCGCTACCTCCATCACGTCTTCGCGGAGCGCACCCACCTCCTCCCGCGCTTCGACGAGACGCTCGCCCAACGCCTGCCGCGCGAGGCGCTCACCGCCACGCTCGCGCTCGTCCCCGACGCGCTGCTTACCGACACGAGCGCCGAGCCTCCCGCGCGCGCTCGAGCGGCTTACGAAGCGTTCCTCTGGAAGCGACTCAAGGCTCCGCGCCCATTCTCGACGTCGTCAGAGTGAGGTCGCGGAGGTCGACCACGCTCGCGCACCGGCGCACGACGACCCGCCACGCACCCTCCCGCAGCGCGGTGGCCGTCTCGAGCCCCTGCTCGTAGCAGTCCTCCCTCACCTCCGACGGCATGCCCCAGATCGCACCCAGTCGCTCTTCCCAGACTGCCGCCTCGACGACCCCGCGCACCACGGGCCCGTTTTCCTTCCGAATCGTGACCTCCGCGAACGACTCCCCCTCGCGGAGCTCGAGCCGAGTCTCCTGCCAGAGGGCGGACCACGCCGAGCGCGTCGCAATCCGGTAGATCGTGGCACCGCGGGCCAGCGGCTCGCGACAGAAATCCAGCTTCTGCGCCTCGTTCTTCAGCGCCGCTCCGAGGCAGCTCGTGGCTGTCACCGCAGGTAAAACGAAAGTACGCCCCTCCAATTGAGCGTTCGCGTCGCACGGGTCGAGGACGGGAACCTTCGCGACGAGCTCCTCGTGCTCGCAATGCTCGACGCACGGCCACTCCATCGCGACGGGGTCGAGCCGAAACGGAACGCGCGGCCCGTTGCCGCGGGTGTCGCCAAACTCCACGACCATTGAGTGCACGGGCGCGTTGGGGACGATGGGTGGAAAGCTCACGAACACCGCCCCACCGCCACTCCCGCAGTTTTCGACGCTGACGTTGAGTCGCCCGCGCTTCGCGCTCGTGAGCTCCATCCGCTCGAGCTGTGAGCACTTCGCCCGAACGTGTTTCTCGACGTCGCACGCTCGGACCGGCTCCTCCGACAGATCGGCCGGTAGCGGAGGGTGGTGTGGTCCGCTCGCGCAGCCCTGCACCACGAGCGCCGACGTGACGAGGACTCGCAACACCCACCAATTACCGGGCATCATCCCTTCGACCCTCAGGGAGCACACCGACTTGGTCATCCACCCAACGGGGTAGCGGGAGCCAAGATCGCCGCCGGCTCGAGGCCCGATCTGAACATTTCTATAACTTTCTGTTTTAATTGGCAAATTATATTACTTTACTTAGTCTATCAACTTTGTGTACTACTCCCTTCATGGCTCGTCACCGCATTGTTACCCACTCGATTCTCGTTTCCTCCGTGCTGGTAGCCGCGGTCGCTTTCGCGTCCGAGGCCCGAGCGCAGGCACCGAATACGCCGCCTGCTCCCGTAACACCGGCACCCACTGCCGCACCGGTCGCTCCGGCACCCGCACCGACGCCGACGGATGCAGCGCCGGCACCGGCGCCAGTACCCGCGCCTCCGACCGCAGCCGCTCCTCCGCCGGACGTTACTCCGCTTCCGCCGCCTCCCCCGGGCGCAAGCGAGCTCGGCGCTACTCCTCCTGAGCCTGCTCCCGAACCCAAGCCCAAGGCCGCCGACGCGGCGAAGCTTCAGATCGTCTCCGCCAACGGCGAGCACAAGGTCGAGTTCCACGGCCTCGTCGACGCCGACGGTCGCTTCTTCCTCACCGACAAGGGTGGCATCGGCACCTTCCTCGTGCGACGCGCGCGCCCGGTCATCGATGCGAAGGTCTTCAAGTACTACGAGCTCTGGATGCAGTCCGAGCTCGCCTCGAGCAAGTTCCAGATCCTCGAGGCGTTCGGCAACATCCACATCTGGGACGAATTCCAGTTCCGCGCCGGTAAGTTCAAGGGGCCGGTCGGCTTGGAGCGCCTGCAGTCATCGCGCGACACGTTCTTCCCGGAGACGGCGTTTCCGACGCTGCTCGTTCCAAACCGTGACGTGGGCGCGATGATCCACGGCCGCGTCGCCGACGGCACCTTCGAGTACCAAGTCGGCGTCTTCAACGGCGTGCCGAACGGCCAGAGCGGCGAGACCGACACCAACGATTCCAAGGACGTCGAAGGGCGCGTCTTCGTCCACCCGTTCAAGCCGACGGACATCGCCGCGCTCAAGGGGTTCGGTCTGGGCATCGCCGGCACGACCGGCAACCAGCAAGGTCCGCAGGGCCCCTACGTGACCACCGGCCAGGCGACGTTCTTCCAGTACGGCAACACGGTGCAAGCGCTCGACCGTCGCTGGCTCATCACGCCGCAGTCGTACTACTACTACGGACCGATCGGAGCGATGTTCGAGTACGTGCGCGTTCGCGATCACCTCGCGATGCCGAACGGCACGACCGGCAACGTGGGCACCACGGCGTGGGCGCTGCAAGCCTCCGGCGTGCTCGGCGGCAAGAATTCGTACAAGGGCGTCAAGGTCGATCACCCGCTCGATCCCTCCGCGGGCGGCTTCGGTGCGTTCGAGCTCGGCGCGCGCTGGGGCGATCTGCGCGTCGGTGATGCCGCCTTCAAGGACGGCTTCGCCAACCGCAACACCTCCGCTCAGCGCGCTACCCAGTGGGGTGTCGCCGGCACCTGGCACTTCGCCGACGGCCAGCACCTGCGCGTCACCTACGAGCGCACGAACTTCCGTGGCGGTGCGCCGAAGGGCGGCGACAAGGACCCGGAGCTCCTGCTCCTCTGCCGGCTGCAGGGCTCGTTCTAGGCGAGCTTCGCAGCGCCGCCGCGAGCCGCGCTTCAGCGATTGGAAACGGCTTCGTCCTGCTTGGAATGGCAGGCCGCGGCGGAAAGTGCGGCCGCGGCGCAGCCCAGCCCCGCGAAAATCGCAGCAGCCCCGCCGGTCGTGACGGCAGCAACCGCCGCGCCGCCGCACACCGCGATGGCCTTCAAGTCGTCCGGAAAGCACGCTTCTTCCCGTGCCTTGAGCGCTCCCGGCACGCCCGGCGCGCCCCCCGCGCCGTCATTCGCAAACTTTCGCACGAGCGCGTCGCTGCCGGGGCCGGCGCCTTCCACACCGTCCGTTCCACCGAAGTCCGCGGTCGGTTGAACGGACGGTGCGCTCGGCGGGCCAAAGCTTGCCTCCGGAGGGCCTTCAGAACCTTCGGGTCCGTGGGCGAAGCATTGGTTAGGGGGCGGAACGGTCATCTCGGGCATGTCTGACTCCTTGCGCGGGCGTGAGGGCGCCCGCATCGAGAGGGGTCGGACGCGCGCCAAGCGAGTTGCGCGCTCGCGTGTAGTATGCGGCCCGGCCGCGCGTGTTCGGGCGGCGGAGGCACGACCATGACCGAAAAGACTGGGTTTTCGCGACGCGAAGCGGTGCTGACGGGAGCGGCGCTCGCCGGGGGCGCCGCGCTGCTCCGCACCCGCCCCGCCGAGGCAGCGCAGGGCTCGGGCGCGCGTGTGTGGGATCGCTCCTATAGCGGTGGCCCCGCCGACGCGAAGCCGCTACCGCCGGGTGAGCCCGGCCGCGACTACACCCCCGTCATCACCCCCGGTGGCGCCACCCTACCCTTCAGGGTGGTCGGCGGCGTGAAGATCTTCGAGCTCGTCGCCGAAGAGGTCGAGCACGAGTTCGCTCCCGGACTGAAAGCGCATTGCTGGGGCTACAACGGGCGCGTGCACGGCCCGACGCTCGAGGCCGTCGAGGGCGACCGCGTTCGCGTCTACGTGAGGAACAAGCTGCCCGCCCCGACCACGGTGCACTGGCACGGCGTCTACCTCCCGAACGGCATGGACGGCGTCGGCGGCCTCACCCAACGCGTGATTCAGCCGGGGGAGACCTTCAAATACGAGTGGACGTTCCGGCAATCCGGAACCCTCATGTACCACCCGCATCACGACGAGATGACTCAAATGGCGCTCGGCATGATGGGCATGATCGTCGTCCACCCGCGCCGGCCGCCTCCCGGCTACAAAGTCGACCGCGATTTCGCCATCTTGCTCAGCGAGTGGCGCATCCCGCCGGGCACGGCGCGCCCTGATCCGATGGAGATGACCGACTTCAATCTCCTCACCATGAATGCGAAGGCGTTCCCGGGCACCGCGCCCCTCGTTTGTAAGCAAGGGGACCGCGTGCGCATCCGCCTCGGCAACCTGAGTGCGATGGATCATCACCCGATCCACATCCACGGGCACTACTTCAAAGTGGTCGCGACCGACGGCGGCGCCCTGCCGCCGAGCGCGCAGTGGCCCGAAGCCACCGTGCTCGTCCCCACCGGTTCGACGCGCGACATCGAGCTCGTCACCGACGCGCCCGGCGACTGGCCGCTGCACTGCCACATGACCCATCACGTGATGAATCAAATGGGCCACGGCATCCCGAACCTCATCGGCGTCAAGACCGGCAAGCTCGACCAAAAGATCAGTTCGCTCGTCCCCGGCTACATGACGATGGGCCAAACGGGCATGGGCGACATGGCCGAAATGAGCATGGCCGGCCCGAAAAACAGCATTCCTATGCTCGGCGGCAAAGGCCGCTACGGCGTCATCACGATGGGCGGTATGTTCACCCTCGTCAAAGTGCGCGAGCACCTCACGAGCAACGACGACCCCGGTCCGTACGAGCCGCCACCCGGCACGCTCGCCGAGCTCGCGACGCCCGAAGACCTGAAGCGAGACGGCATCAAACCGTGAAGCCCCAAAGGCACGCTTTCCCGCGCCCGTTGTTCGTCGCTTCGCTTCTCGGGCTCGTCACCGCGGCCTGCGCCCGCGACCAGGAGAGCCTCACGAGCATCAAGAGCAGCGCCGACGCTCGCCTGCGCGACTCCCGAACGCCGCCGCCGCGCGACGAATCCGCCGAGCGCCTCCTCGCGTCGCCGCTCACGGCCGACAGCGCGACGCGCGCCGCCCTCCTCAACAACGCCCGCGTCCGGGCCGCCTACGAAGAGCTCGGCATTGCGCGCGCCTCCGTCGTCGACGCACTCCGCCTTCCGAACCCCGAGCTCGACGCCGCGATCCGCTTCTCCAAAGAAAAGCCGGAAATCGAGCTACTTGCCATGCTCGGCCTCGGCGAGCTCCTCTTCCTCCCCCTCCGCGCAGGCGCCGCCAACGCCGAGCTCGACGCCACGCGCACCGAAGTCGTCGGCCTCATCGTCTCCCTCGCTTTCGATGTCCGCGCCGCTTTCTACCAATACCAAGCCGCGCTCCAAACCCTCGAGCTCACCCGCACCGTCCTCCGCGCGATCGAAGCCTCCGCCGACGCCGCAGGCCATCTGCACGACGCAGGGAACATCACCGATCTCGATCTCGCGACCGAACGCGCCTTCGCCGAAGAAGCCCGCGTCGCCACCCGCCGTGCCGACACGGAAGCCGCCGAAGCGCGCGCACGTCTCGCGAACCTGCTCGGCGTAACGGACGCGGGCAGTACCTGGACCGCCGCGGGGCGCCTCGCGGATCCACCGCGCGAGGAGCTTGCCCTCGACGCGCTCGAAGGGCGCGCGCTGCAGCAAAGCCTCGAGCTCCAAGCGACGCACCAACACGCCGATGCTGCCGCACAGCGCGCGACCGCGGAGAAAACCGAGCGCTGGGTTCCGGGACTCAAAGCGGGCGTTTCGGCGCGCGACGAAGGGCACTGGGCGGTTGGGCCCGCGGTCTCGGTACAGCTGCCGCTTTTCTATCAAGGCCGGGGAAAGATCGACGCGGCGCTGGGCGAGGAACGGCGCCAGAAAGCGCTAGGAGCCGCGAGTGCGATCGACGTTCGAAACGCGGCGCACGCCGCCGCAACGAAGCTGACGGCGGCGCGCGAGAATGCGCTCAGGTACCGCGACGTGCTGCTTCCGCTGCGGCAGCGGGTCCTCGAGGAGACGGAGCTCCATTACAACGCGATGACCATCGGCGTGTTTCAGCTCCTCGCGGCAAAGCGCGATCAGATCGCCACGGCGCGGACGTACGTGGAGCTACTGCGGGACTATTGGTTGGCGAGGAACGAAGTACAGAGGATGTTGGCGGGCGGCGGCGTGCGCTAACCTGCTCCGATGCCGTGGCTTGCGGGCGCCAGCGTGTTTGCCGTGTTCTTCGGCACACTAGCTGGTGAGCAGGCCTGATCTCGGAGGATTTCACTGGCTGCGCGTCGCTTGGATGCTGATACCTTCCGCGCACCGCGAACGATGGCCGTCACTCCGAGTCGAACGCTCTTGGGCGCAAGCCACCTGGTTCTAGCCGTGATCGGGTTCGGAGCCGTCGCGGCGTACTACGGGCACGCGCGTGCGGGGCGAATGTTCGGGACTCCACAGCGGGGACTTGGCGGGGCGCTGACGAGTCTTCAAGAGGAGCCAACGAAGGAAAAAACGTCGCGGGCGCTCGCCCTCGTGCCCCTCGCGAAACCCGAGCTCGGTGAGCCGGCGGCGTCGGTCGTCACGGTTCGCCTCTTGGCGCTCGCTGCTCACATCTCGCGCGATCCGGGAGATCTGACGCGGGCAGTCGATGCATGCCGCGCGCGCCGGTGGCCGAGCTGCGATCGCGAAAGCATCCTCGACATGGGAGGAAGCCGTTGACGGCGCCGGGAAGCCCCAGTGGTCGCTCGGTCCGCAAGTGGCTGACGCACGCGGCGGCGGTGCTTTTCGGCATGGCCGTCAGTGCGGTCGTCGGACACAGCTCGCTCGCGGGCGCGGACTCGGCGGGGAAGAAGTTCGAGCGTCAGCCGCTCATCGACGCAGCATGGTTTGCGTACGGTTGGGGAAGCGAAGACGACGCCGCCGCCCTGCTGCGTCGGTACGCGGCTCGTCTTCGCAGAGAGCCCGGCGACGATCCAGTGAGCGCGCGCTACGAGCTCGCGTTCGCGGAGTTTCGCCTTGCCATCATCGAGCACCGACCCCGAGCAGAGCTCCTCGAGCTTTGCGCCTCCGTGCCGAAGTGTCGCCCGGAGGCCCTCGATGAGCTCGTTGCGAGGCTTGCGGCGGGGCGCAAGGTGGCGGCGCCTCATCAGTAGCGGACCATACCCAGCAGGAGTTGCCGAACTCCTCTTCGCGCGTTGACCCGGTGAGGCCCCTCGCTACGGATTGTCGAAAACCAGATCCGCACCCGTGATCGCC
This sequence comes from Polyangiaceae bacterium, assembly GCA_035558375.1. GTDB lineage: Bacteria > Myxococcota_A > Polyangia > Polyangiales > Polyangiaceae > PMG-095. The sequence continues at coordinate 1,657 of DATMCL010000539.1, read as the reverse complement.
CCGCGATACGTGCCGACCCACGTGTTCGCCATGAGGAGCTCGACGGTGTTGTCACCCGCAACGAGCTCGGCAAGGTCGAGGTCGATGGCTTGGTTCAGGAGGCCCGCGCCGAAGCCCGCGCCGCCGAGATCAGGCGAGAAATCGGTGAAAGCGTTGGCTTCCGAGTCGCTGAGGTTGCGATCGTGAAAGGCGCCGCCGTTCACGCGGTAGCGAAGGGCGAGGTACTGGGGCGGGTGGCTCACGCCGTTCCACTCGAACCAGGGGTAGGTCGCGCCGAAGATGAGCCGGGCGCGCCCGAACGTGCCGGGATCAACGTCCGAAAAGACCAATTTCGCGGGGGAAGCGTCGTCGTCGACGCCGATGTTCGGAATGACGTAGCCGACGTTGCGGCCCTCGCCGCTCGGGAGGTCGCAGGGCGTCTCGGCGCATTTCACGCGGCCGTCGTCGTTGGGGAATTTCGGGATGACGGCGCCGTCCCATTGGCATTCGGTGCCGTCCATCGTGCAGCCGTGGAGGCCGGTGAACGGCGTGAGCGAGTCGGGCGCGCTGTACTCGCGGTAGTCCTCGATGGCGGGGCCGTCGAAGCCGATGTTGTCGAAGCGCACGGTCGCGGCGGAGCCGAGCCAGTATTTGATGGTGGCGTGGTTGCGGAGCGCGAGGCTCACGTAGCCGCGCGTGAACGGGAGGTCGATGTCGCCGGACCACAGCATGTGCTGGTTCGGGAAGGTGACGCCGTCTTCGGACGCGTCGCTCGTCCACACCTCGAGGTGCTTTTGAGTGAGGTAGACCTCGACGTGGTTGAGCGAGCCGGGTGCCGTGGTCGCGTGCGGGATGTCGCAGTCGAACGAGGGCACGAACGCGGTTTGGACGTAGTCGCGGAAGGTGTAGACGATGGTTTCGAGTGTTTGCGGGGTGTTGCACCAACCCGTACCGAACTCGATTTCCACGCCATTTTTGGGGCCGGAGCCGCGCTCCTGCCAGTCGAAGCTCGGCGTGGGCGAGGGGTCCCCCGCGATGACGAGCGCCGGCCAGCCGCCGAGCCCGTTGTTCGTGAGGTCCATGTCGAGCTTGATCGTCCCGGTGCGCCCCTCGAAGTCGAAGGGCTGCCGAATGCGGTACGTGGCAAGTCCGTAGTTCTGCGCCGCGGCCGTCGCGAGCGCGTGGCGGCTCGGGATCGTGTCGGTCGGGTCGCACACGAGCACGTCCGAATCCGGGAGGACCGTCGTGTCTTTCAGGTCCGCGCGACAGGCACCGATCAGCGCGGGGCCGATGCGGAAGGCGTCGTCGAGGCTCGCGGTGTTGTAGGGCATGCCACGGACGACGCTCCAATGCGCGGGATCGAGCTCACCAGAACGACCGCCGTCCTTCGGGCCGCTCTCGAACGTGTCGCAGAAGGCGGGCTTGTCGAAGCCGCACGTGCCGTCTTGGGGCACGTAGTCGAGCGGGGGATCTGGGTGCTCGAACGGGGGCGCGCCGGCGTTTCCGCCCGTTCCGCCGTTGCTGCCGGCCGTGCCACTCCCGCCCGCGGAGCCGCCACTGCTTCCTGACGAGCCGCCGGTACCGCCGCTACCGCCGCTACCGCCGCTTGCGGGGCTCGGGTCCTCTTTCGAGCCGCACGCGAGCGCGAGCGCGCCGAGCACCAGCATCGCGACCTTCG
>DATMCL010000538.1:0-4027 GCA_035558375.1 Polyangiaceae bacterium | reverse complement strand
AGCCACCGCCGCTGTCCGCAAGCGACTTTGTTCCCTCCACGTGGGTCGTCGAGAGAGCGAGTGTCGGCGTCGAGTAGATGGTCGACCAGTCCGTGAGCGATTCGAACCCGTAGGTTCGCGTCGCTGTGGTCGAGAGCGCGCTTTCGGTGCGGGCTACCGCCTCTGCCTTGCCGGACGGCGCCGGCTCCCGCGAGCATCCTCCCAGCGTCGAAAGCGCGAGCCCGACCCATACACACCTGACAGCCCAAACAATCCCACCGCTGGCCATGTGATCCTCACTCCGTGGAGTGGCACCCCTAACATAGCGCCTGGTGAAGAACTACTAGGGACGACCCTAGTGGCGCGAGCCTAGGGGCCAGAGCCCACACCTCTCTTCTCGACTGGCATCGTGTCAGAGAGCGAAACGCCTGGTCGATGAAGCGGTGATTATGAAGGCTATTTAGTCGTGCTCGCCAACCAGGACGTCAATACAGCTGGAGGCTTTTCGTCCCTCGGGTTCGTGTCCCAGGTCTCCACGCGCCAACCGCGTCTCGAATAAATTACTATCGGCTCGCCTGGGCAGGCAGCCTTGCGCCACCCGGCGGGGTCCACACCCATCGGAGGGGTGTGCCTACCCAGACAGCGCGGACGTCGGCTCGCAGGGCCCCGCGACGGCGCCGTGTAGTTCCGGCGCGTTTGTCAGGCCGAGCCGAGTTGTCTAACCATTGTTAGACCACGTACTCATAATACTCGACCCCCAAGTCCTGAAAACTCGTCTCGTAGCTCTTCCCCACGCGCGAGATCCGGAACTCGGACGATGGCTTGTAGTCGAGCTCCACGTCCACGCCGTCGTGGAGCGCTTCGTACTGCGCGCGCGTGAGGTCCTTGGCTTGCGCGAGCGCGGAGGCGAACCCGATGCGACGCGCGGCCGCTTCCCAGCCGGGCGCGGTGGCGATCGGCAGCGCTTCGGCCGCGTCGCCGCTGCCGTACCCGACCGCGACGAGCGCTTGCCCGTCGAGCGCCACGCCCGTCGCGGCGGCTTGCTCGAGGCCCGCGGCCATCCACGCCGGCAGCGCCGCGCTGTAGAGGTTGCCTAGATCCTTCACCATCTCGGATCCGAGGCTCATCTTGCGCGCCAGGAGGTCACGAAACGCGGGGTGCTTGCGCAGCATGCTCGCGACGGCCGTCGTCGCCGCGTAGGGATCACCGGGCGCGCCGCCGTCGTGAACGTCCGCATAGAGATCCGGAGCGGAAGCCGTTTCACGCAGCACGTCGTCGAACGACACCTTGGCCTCCGCGCAGAGTGCGCGGAGCTCTTCGTGACGGTGATCCCCGCGCGCGAGCCCGCGCACGTAGAGGAACGACATCGCTTGCACCGGCATCAGGTGATACGGCCGATGGAAGAACAGGCCCGCCACGTTCTCGTAGTACGTGCCCGCCGACACGCCGAGGCGCTCGAGCATGTGCTCGACGGCGAGCACCGTCTCGTCGAGGTACGACACGGTCGAGTATTTGCCGCTGAACACGGGGAAATCGGCGATGCGCTGCGTGTTCGGCGCGTAGCCTTCGGCGAAGTGGCGCGCGAATGGTTTCCGGAAATCGGGGCCGCGGTAGTCGGAGGCCGAGCCACCGTGCGCGAGATCGACGGCGAAGAGCTTCGGCTCGCGCTCGACGAGCATCGCCACGGCGCCGGCGCCCTGGGTCTGCTCACCGGTACTGCCGCGCTCGTACTCGGCCACGTCCGCGCTCACGACGATGGCGAGCCGCTCGCCGCCGTCGCACTGCGCGTAGCGCAGCGCGCTCTTCAGCGCGTACACGCCGCCGAGGCACGCGTGCTTGAACTCCGGCACCTCGAGGCGGCGCGACAGGCGCGGCAGGCCGAGCGCCTCGAGCCCGCGGTCCACCATGCCGCGCACGATCACGGCCCCGGCCGCGTTGTCCGTGCTCGATTCGGTGCCGAGCCCGAGGAAGCCGACGCGCGCCGGGTCGACGCCGTTTTTCTGGATCAGGCGCAGCACGGCGTTCGCCGCCATCGTGTAGACATTTTCGTGGCGGCCCGGGACCCTGAAGCTGTGCCCCACGACGGCGCTGATCTTCTCCCAGCTGTTGCCCGTCCATTCACACCAGTCCTTCAGGTTCACGCGAAAGGGCGGGACGTACAGGCTCATGGCGCTGACGCCCGAGAGGGGGCTCTTCATGCGGGGATCCGTACCATTGTCCGAGCCGGGCGCAGCGCTAAGCTCGGCCCTGCCATGGCCGCCCGAGCCCCCACGGCGCTCGAGCGCCTGATTTCTGCAAGTGGAGTGCGCCCGCGACCCGGGACCGCCACAACCCTCAGGGAGGAGCTCGAGGAGGCGGCCGTCGTGCGCCTGCGCGGCTTTTCCTGGCTCCTGCTCGCCGTCCACCTCCCCCTGCTCGCCCACGACCTCTGGACCGCGCCCGCGAGCGCCGGCAGCCCGGAGCGTGCCTGGCAAGGCCACCTGCTCGAGCTTCACGTCGCGATGCTGGTCGCCACGGGTGCGGCGCTCGCGCTGTTCCGCATCCTGTCGAGCCGGTCCAAGAAGGCTCTCGTCGCCTACGCGATGACCGTCTTCATCCTGGTGTGGGGCGGCGCGCTCTCGGGGGTCGATCAGCTGATCGGCGCCGGCATCACCATCTACTTGATCGTGAACCTCGGCTCGTCACTGTTCGTGACGTTCGAGCGGAACAGGACGTTCGTCGCGTTCGCCCTCGGGCTCGCCGCGTTCATCGCCGGGCAGATCGTCTTCGCGGGTAGCGCCGCGCTCGCCTTCAGCCAAGGCGTGAACGGCGCGGGGTTCGCGCTCACGTGCGTCATCTTCTCGCGCATGCTCTACGGCGTGAAAGCGCGCGACTACTCGCAGCGCCGCACCATCGACGAGCAGCACGCCGAGCTCGTGACGACGAACGCTCGGCTCGAGCAGGAACGGGCCAAAACCGAGCAGCTCTTGCGTTCGGCGCTGCCGCCGCGCATCGTCGAACGCCTGCAGCGGGGCGAAACGCCGATCGCCGACGCGCACTCGGGGCTCGTCATTCTGTGGGCCGATCTCTGCCGCTTCACGCAGCTCGCGTCGTCGCTGCCGCCGGCCGAGCTCGTCGTCCTGCTCGACGAGCTGTTCTCGCGCTTCGATGCCGTCGTTCAGCGCGAGGGTCTCGAGAAGATCAAGACGGTCGGGGACGGCTACCTCGCGGTGGCGGGCATCGCCAAACCGGGCCGCGCCGACGCCGTGGCCGCAGCGAACGCAGCCCACGGCATGCACGAAGCGGTCGCGGAGATCGCTGCACGCGCCGGGCGCAGCCTGTCGCTCCGGATCGGCATCGCCCGTGGCGAAGCGATGGCCGGCGTGCTCGGTCGCGATCGCCTCCTCTACGATCTCTGGGGCGACGCGGTGAACGTCGCCAGTCGCTTGGAGAGCGCGGCGCTCCCAGGGCAGAGCCTGGTGACGGCGGAGATCGCCGCCGAGCTCTCCGAAACGCACGAGCTCGGGGCGAGCGTCGCGCTCGACGTGAAAGGGAAGGGCACCCTCATCGTCCAGCCGGTGGGCTCCCGGAAGGCCGCCGGCGCCCCCGCGAAGGCACCGAGCTTGGCCAGCTAAACATCGGCAATTATTGAATTATCGGCAATGGGGCGCTGGTGGCCGTCAGACCGGCCGCCCTCTGAAATTGATAGTCACTTTCATTTGCAGTATGGAGGGGGCCGTGACGTTCCGCTTCTCCTGCTTCACCCGCCTGAGCCCCGTTCTTCTGCTCGTCGCGTGCGGCGCTACGCCGACCGGACCCGAGGCGTCCGAGCCGACACCCACCGGAACGAAGGTCGACGCCTTCGACATTCCCATCACGGGCCTCGCGCGCTCGTGGATCGCGGATTTCAACGACGGCGACTTGCTCTTCAGCACGCCGCTGCGCGAAGCCGACGGACTCGGCCCGCTCTACACGCGCGCGGCATGCTCGTCGTGCCACGAGACGGGCGTTCGCGGACCGGGCCTCGTTCAGAAGATGTCGGTCGTCGACGACGACGGAGTCACGCCCG
>DATMCL010000537.1:0-5905 GCA_035558375.1 Polyangiaceae bacterium | reverse complement strand
TGGGCTCGATCTTTCGGGCACTGGCGGTGTCAGCGTCACGGACTCGTGGTTCCACGACACCGCCGCGGCCGGCATCTGGCTTGGCTCGGCGCCGGGGACGAACGCCTTCGAGCTCGTCCTGCGCGGGACGCGGGTGGAAGGCGCCACCTCGGGCGTCATCCTCGACGGCAGCGACGCCTCGACGTGGGACCTCGGTACGCTCGCGGAGCCGGGCGGCAACATCCTCTTGGGAACGACGTCGCTCACCGTGATGGCGACGGGCTTCGTGAGTGCCGTGGGCAACACCTGGCACGCGAACGCGCAGGGCGCGGACGCCGGGGGACTCTACAGCGCGGGCGGCGCGCCGGGCGCCGTCCTCGAAGTCACGAGCGGCACCGGGGTCAACTACAACGACAGCGGCGGCGCGACGATTCGCCTGGCTCAGAACGCTCCGTAAGGCACGGCGAGCACGCCGCAGCACGTAGCGTAGAAATTTTCCACTAGGGCGCGTCTGCTTGGCGCGTCTCACCCGAGCGCTGCGGCGGCGCGGTGCTGGGCTTCCGCTATGCTCCGAGCGCGCCGCCGACCATGAGCTTTTGCTGCAATGCGCCCGTTCGCGCGGCGCTCGTCTTCTTTCTGTGCTCGTTCGCGGGCGCTCGCACGGCCGAAGCGCGCAAGAACGGCATCCAGACCACGAGCTGCGGCGGCTGCCACCGCAGCAACGGGATGGCGAGCGTGGTGCTCGCGCCCGATCACTCGCCTATCCTGCCGGGCGAAGCCGTGAGCTTCACGGCCACCATCACGGCGCCGAGCATTCAGGTGGGCGGCATCTACGTCGCGGCCCCGGAGCTCGGCACGCTGACGACGAGCGCGGGGGAGGGGCTCACGCTCGTCGACGGGTCGCTCACGCACTCGTCGCCCAAGAAGGCCGAGAACGGCAGCGTGACGTTCGACTTCACCTGGACGGCGCCGGACGAGCCCGGCGCCGTGCTGCTCGAGGCGTACGCCATCGCGGCCAACGGCAACAACCAGAACTCCGGCGACACCCCGGGCGCAGGCTCCCTCGAGTTCGCGTTCGGCTGCGAGCCCAAGACCTTCTACTTCGACGCCGACAACGACATGCACGGCGGCATCAACACGCTGACGAAGCTCGGCTGTGCCGAGCAGCCACCGCCCCGCGCGTACGCCCCGACCTCCGATGATTGCGACGAGGCCTATGCGACCGTGTACCCGGGCGCTCCCGAACGCTGCAACGGCAAGGACGACAACTGCAACGGCAGCATCGACGAGAACACCGCACCGGAGCCCTTGTACCCAGATCCAGACGGCGACGGCTTCTACGGCTCGAGCCCCGGCGACTCGGTGATCGGCTGCCTGCCGCTCGCAGGGTACGCCGATGAGCCGGGTGATTGCGCCCCGACCGAAGCCGGGCGCCACCCGAAGGCCGAGGAGGTTTGCGATCTCAAGGACGACAACTGCGACGGGCGGATCGACGAGGACGTTCGGCCGCGCTGCGGCGTCGGCCGCTGTGCCGCGGAGAGCCCAACCTGTGACGCCGCGGACTGCCAACCTGGCATCGCGAGGCAAGAGTATTGCAACGGCCTCGACGACGACTGCAACGGTATCGCCGATGATGCCGATGACATGTGTCCCGAAGGACAGCAGTGTCTCGGCTTCCGCTGCGTCGTCATCGACGACGGTTCGGGCAGCGGCGCGAGCGGTGGCACGGCGGGAACCTCCGGACCTTCGGCGAGCGGCGGCACCGCAGCCGTGACCGGCACGGGAGCCGTGACTGGCGCGGGTGGCAGCGGCGGGGCATCCACGACCGGACCCCAAGGCGCGATGACGAGCGCCGAGAACCCCTCCTCGTCAGCCGCGGCCGGACAAGCTGCGGGCTGCGGGCTTGCCGCGCGCGGCCGATCCTCGGCGGCCAGCGTCGCGCTGCTGCTGTTAGCGTGCGCTCTCGTCGGACGTCGACGTCGCGGCGCCGGGGTCCGGGGCCTGGCCCGTCCGCTACAGCGAGCGACGTCGCACGAGGTGCACGCTGCAGCGTGCCTTTGCCGAAACAGTCGACGCGACCGACTGCGACCACGCGCGCCCGCCTTCGGACGGCGCACCGAGCACGATCAAGTCGACGTTGTTGTGACGCGCGAGCTCGACGATCACGTCCGCGGGTGAATCGCCTTCGACCGCATGGAGCGAGAGCCGCGCGGCCGGCAGACCGAGGGGCTCTGCCCACTCACGGAGCCGCAACAGGTGCTCGTGAGCAGAAGCGAGCGGCGCAATGACCGCCAAGCAGATCAGCCGAAATTCGGCGCTCTGTGCCAGGATTTGGGCAATGGCGCGATAGACCGCGGGATGTCGCTCGTCGTCGAGGTGCTCGGTGTCGACGGCAACGAGCACGATGGGTGACTTCGGGAGTAAAGCAGCCGGCGTGCGAAGGCGCGGGCCATGCTCGGCGCGTGCGCGGAAGAAGCGCTTCGCGTGCGTGACCAAGCCGGCGCGCTCTCGCTTGGTGGCGCGCGCGGTGAGCACCACTTGGTCCGGCTGGCGCAGATCGAACGCGACGTGCGCGGCGGACTGATACCTCTCCTCCGCGCGCGGCTCGAGGCAACGCAGGATGATCTCCTGAAACCAAGGCGCAACGTCGGGCACGACGGCGGCGGGCGGCATCGGATCGAGCCAGAGGCGATTGCGCACGTCGGTGTCCGGCTCGCCGAACGGCAACGCGCCCGTCACGGCTTCGTACAGCACGACCCCGAGCGCGAAGAGATCGCTCCGCAGGTCCTCGCGCGTGCCGAGCAGCTGCTCGGGCGAAACGTACGGCGCCGAGCCGGCGCGGAACCGCGTTTCCTCCGCGAGGAGGTCGGGATAACGAGCATGGTGCGCGAGGCCGAAATCGACGAGAACGGCGCTGCCATCGGGTCGCAGCATCACGTTGGTCGGCTTGAGATCGAGGTGAATCACCTCTTGCTGATGCACGCTGTCGAGCGCGTCGGCGATCGCTGCGCCGACCGCGGTCGCATCGGCCGGTGGGAGGGGTCCCGTCGCGAGCCTGTCTGCGAGCGCCCGGCCCTCGATCCACTCGGTCACGAGATAGGGTGTCCGCGCGAGATCGCCCGCCGCCACGAACGCCGGGATGTGCGTTCCCTTCAAGACGGGAAGGATGGTCGCCTCCGTCTCGTACCCGATGAGGCTCTCTCCCGTGAGCTCGGGCCCGACCCGCGGCACCTTCATGACGAGCGGCAGTGTGACGCCGGGCTTCGTCACTCGATACAAGCTCCCCATCCCGCCTTCGTGCACCCGCTCGCCGACGGTGAAGCCGTCGATCTCGGTGCCGGGCTCGACGCTCGCCATGCGCACGATAGTGTCACTCCGTGCGGCGCCGTTGGTGTCGATGCGTGGTGTCAATTTGCAGCTTGGCTATCCGACGCACTGCGGCTTCCTCTCGGTGCGGCCGCAGGAAATGCTCTAGTCCACGGGAAAAACCCCTGATTGGTTGATCGAGGGGTCGGTGCGCGGGCATCATTCTCGGATGGACTTTCTTCGCTTCTGGTGCGGTAAGCAGCGGAGGAGTCTGGGTCTCTCAGCGGTCGTGCTCGTCGTGGGGGCGTGCTCGAGCGAGGGCAACTACTTCGACGATCCGCCACCTCCGCGCGGCGGAATGGGCGGCACGGCAACCACTGCGGGGCGCGGGGGCAGCGGCAGCGCGGGAACATCGGCGGCCGGCAGTGCGAGCGCGGGACGCATGGGCGTTGGCGGCGACGGCGTCGGAGGCGGAACGGGCGGCGGGAGCGTCGGCGGGTCGGGCGCGGACGGGGGCACCGGCGGAGGCGCGCTGGGCGGTGCGATGAGCATGGGCGGCAGCGCGGGCAAAGGCGGGACTGGTGGCGGGACGGGAGGGAGCGGCGGCTCGGCCGGTGTCGGCGGAGCGAACGCAGGCGTTGGAGGCGTGGTTGCAGGCACGGGCGGCTTGGGCGAGGCCGGCCTCGCGGGCGAGATAGGCTTGGCCGGAGCGGGCCCCGAGCCATGCGTTCCCCAAGGGGAGGTCTGCGACGGCCTCGACAACGACTGCGACGACGAGACCGACGAGGAAGGCTGTCCCGCTGCGTGCACCGCGAAGTTCTATGCCGGGCACTCCTACCTGCTCTGCATGACGACGAACGAGGACCGCCAGCTCGCGTACAGCGACGCCAACGGCTACTGCGACGACGCGAAATCGGACCTGGATCTGAGCTCCGCGATGGCGCTCGTCCGGATCGAGTCCCATGACGAGAGCGACGTTTTGAAAGCGTGGGTCCGCACGACTGCACCGGCCGACGGCATGATCTGGATCGGCGCCAACGATCTCGACGACGAGAACACCTGGGTATGGGGGCGCGGCCCGAACGCGGTGCAGTTCTTCCAAGGCAGCAATCGGGGTGGCGGCATGCCTGTCGACGGCGCGTTCAACGACTTCGGCCCGGATCGTCCGAACGCCGTCAACGGGGAAGACGAAGACTGCGGCGCCATGGACTCGGAGTTCGACTGGCAGTGGAACGACATCGTCTGCTCGAAGCCGCGCCTCGGTTTCATCTGCGAGCAGAAGCCGTAGGGCGCCTCACACGCGCGCGCGTGCTGCCTGCTCACACGCGAACGGCAGGCCACGCGCCGCCCGATTGCCGCTCGCCACTGATGCGTCCCTCGAGCACGGAGCCGTCGGCCGCGGCGGCGATGACCAAGCCGGGCTCGGCGAAGATGCTCACGAACGGCGCATGCCAGTCTGCGCTCGACCAGGCCTTGCTCCACACGCCGTCGGCGCCACCACCGAGCCACAAGCAACCGGCACCGCCGGCCCAGGCTGCGCCGAGCACGTCGACCGTGACCGATGCGAGATCGACCGCTTCGGGCAGCTGCCCCACCTGGCGGATCCCTTTCTCGATCCGCACGAACGCTCCCTGGCTGCCGACGGCGACACCGAGCTCGCGCTCCGAGCGACTCGAGCAGCTCACGAGTGCTCGCGTCGAAAGCTCGGGCATGAGCTCGATCTCGAAGCGAAGCGGCGAGTAGATGCCGGCGAGCGCGTGCCCGTCCGAGGTTCGTCCCACGACCAGCCAGCGCGTATCGTCGATGCGGCAGAGATCGGTGAGGCTCGCCGCGCTCGGCACGGGGAGCGGCTTGAGCCAGCGCTCGCCGCTGATGGCGGCCAAGAGCGGGGGCGAGCCGGGCTTGGCCGCGATCGCGACGGCGAGATCCGAAAGCTCGCCGCTCGCATCGTTGAGCGTGAGGCCCGTGTCGTCGGAGCGCAGCATGCGCGTGATGCCGGTCCGCGTGTATTCCGCGATCACGCCGCCGTCGCCGCCGATGAGCCAGCGCCCGGCGCCGGCGGACGCGACGAAGCGCACCTGCCGGATCCCGCCGAGCCCGTGCGACGGAACTTGGTTCCAAGCTGTGCCGTCGAAGTAGACGAGCCCGTCGGTCGTCGCGGCCAAGCAGTGCCCGTCCGAGTCCCACCCGAGGCGCAGCAAGAGCCAGCGCGTCTCCGGCGGATGCCGCATCGCGAACACCCAGCGTGGCAGTGTGGGTGCGGGTGCGGGGCCCGTCGGCACGTGCGTGCGGCGCGTCGGGGGACAGCTCGAGAGCCAGCTCTTGAGTCCCGCGGCGAGCGCCCGCGGCGTATCCGGTCGCTGCTCGGGGGTCGGCGCCGTGGCGACGGCCAGCACCGCGTCGAGGCCGGCGACGATCTCGGGATCCGCCCGGATTTCGGGCGCCAGGTACTTGCTCTCCCCGAGTGAGCGGCGCGCCGGGTTCCTGGCCGCCACCATCGCCATCATTCCGCCCTGGAACAGATCTTCCCCCGTGAGCACGTAGTACATGAGCGCGCCGGCGCTGAAGATATCCGAGGCTAAGGTGACCTCGGCATCACCGCCGAGCTGCTCGGGAGCCA
>DATMCL010000536.1:0-19582 GCA_035558375.1 Polyangiaceae bacterium | reverse complement strand
GCGCTCGCACCGAGATCGAGCCCGAGCAGCCGCTGGGCTTCGGCAGCGTCGAAGCGCAAATCCACGGCCCGCTCGAAGAGATCGAGCCCCTGGGCGCGCGTCGAGGCGTCGGCCAAGCGGGCCGCGGCCAGGCGATAGAAGAGCCCCGGATCGGCGGGCGGGCGGCTCGAACGGGCCGTGAGCGCCACCCGCTGCTCGAGCACGGAGGCCGCGGCTTCGCTGTCCTCGAGCACCTCGAACACGCGGCCCAGGGCGGCCCAGGCGCCGTCGTCGAGCGAATGCTCGCGCTCGAGCTCGGCGAGCATGGCGCGGGCGCGCGAGAGGAGCTGCTGCGGCAGGACCGTCTCCCCCGCTTCGAGCTTGAGCGTCGTGAGCTCGGCGAGCGCACGCGCGGCGCGCTCCGGGGCGAGCTTCTGCCCGAGGCGAGCCTCGAGCAGACGTGCGATGTCCTTCGGACGCCCGGCGGCGCGCAACGCCGTTTCGAGCAGATCCGCCTCGCGCTCGCTCTCGAGCGCCGACTCGAACGCCGACTCCAAGAACTCCGCCGCGCGCCCGGAATCACCGCGCCGCGCCGCGATTTCGCCGAGCGCCACCAAAGCTTCGGTGCGCCCGGGGCCCTTGTCGTCCTTGCCCGCGGTGAGCAAAAGAGCGCGATACATGCGCTCGGCGCGATCGAGCTCGCCTTGGCGGAACGCGACGTTTGCGTTGAGCTGGGTGATGCCTGGGTGCGTCGGATCGATGCGCGACGCGGCATCGAGCTCGCTCAGGGCGTCCGCTTCGTGTCCGGCGGCAAGGAGCACCCGAGCGAGCTCGAAGTGCACCTGCGCGCGGTCTTTCGGGCGGCGAGCGCCGTAGCGCTGGATCTGCTCGCGCAGGACGCGAGCCGCGTCCTCGTGGCGGCTCGACGCGTGCAGGGCGAGCGCCAAGGAGACGCGCAGCTGCGCGTCGTCGGGATCGAGCTCGACGGCTTGCTCGAAGAGCGGCACGGCGGACGGCGGATCCCGCCGCTCGTTGACGTGGAGGCTCGCGGCCTCGCGCAGGTACCCGAGCCGCTCCGGCGCCTCGACGGCGCGCCGCGCCTCTTCCTCGAGCAAGGCAGCGAGCGCGGCGTAGTCGCGTGCCTCGCGATAGAGCTCACCGAGGCGCTTCCTGACGGCAGTCGTCTCGAGCGCGCGTCCCTGCGCGGTTTCGAGGCAGGCGCGCGCCCGCTGCCGATCGCCCAGCGCCGTGTACGCCGCCGCGAGTCGGATCGAGCGCTCGCCGAGCGTCTCCGCCGACGAGACAGCACACAGCCGCTCGAGCGCTTGCGCGGCGCTCGCCGTGTCGCCCGCGGCGTCGTGAATGCGCGCGAGCGCTTCGAGCGCCGCCTCGCCGCCGAAATCCGCGCCTTTTCGGTAGTCCTCGAGGGCGCGCTTCGCGTCGCCGAGCTCGCCTTCGGCGATGGCCGCGGCGCGCGTCCAGAGCGCCGCGGCGCCGGCGTCGTCGCCGCGCTCCGCTCGCGCCTTGCCCTGCGCCTCCCAGAGATCGCAGAGCTCGGGGTGGCGGCCGCGCTCCTCGAGCAGCGCGGACAGGCGCGTCACGCTCGCGAGCGCGACCTCGTCCGCCGGATCCTCCGTGACGAGGTCGTCGAACAGGCCGATGGCTCGCTCGCCGTCGAACAGCCGGTCGGAGACCAGGCACGCCGCTTCGCGTCGCAGCTCGCGGCGGTACGGCATCGGGAACGGCAGCGCGGCGGCAGCCAAAAGCCGCTCGACCGCTTCGCCGTCGCGGGCCGCCTCGAGTAAGCGGCGGGTGTGCTCGCCGATCGCCCACGTGACGGTGCTCTCCACCGCCGGCTCGCCGCCCTTCCACCGCTCGAGGGAAAGTGCGAACAGGCGCTCCGCCGTCGCAATGTCGAGATCGTGCTGCCCGCGCTGCACGGTCGCGACGCGCGTCGCCGCGCCCCAGTCGAGCGCGCGAGCGTAGGCATCAATCGCTTCGATCGGTTGATCGGTGCGCTCCTCGTACAGCGCGCCCAGGCGACGCTCGAGCTCGGCACGCCGGTCCGGCGTGCGCTCGCGCTTGATTTCGCCTGCAATCAGCAGCGCGAGCTCCGGGAACTGCCCGCCTTGGGCCAGGAGCTCGCCGAGCCGCTCGAAGCTCTCGACGTCGGGACCGTGGAGCTCGCGCACGCGCTGCCAGGCAGCCACGGCGGCCGGAAGATCGCGCTTCACGCCACTCTGAAGCTCGGCGATTCGCACGCGATCGGCGCGTGCGGCGTCCTCCGGCGCGAGCGCCGCCCGCGACTCGAGCGCGACGACGAGCTCGTCCCAGCGCTCCGCCGTCTCGAGCGCGCGGATCAGGCCGTGGAGCGCCGTCACGTCTTCTTCGTCGAGGGCGAGCCGCGCGCGGTAGTCGCGCACGGCGCGCGCGGGATCGTGCAGTGCGTCGAGCGCGCGCTCCGCCGCTTCGCCCAACGCCGCGCGTCGGGCCGGGAGCTCCGGCTCGAGCGCTGCGAGCACCTCGAGCAAACCCACGAGCTCGGCGTTCTCGTTCCGCTCGCGCAGCATCTCCGACAGCCGCCGGCCCGCCGCGAGCGCGGGCTCGTGCGCTGCCTCGCGCAGCGCGACCACCTGCCGCATCAGATCGGCGGCGCGATCCGCTTGGCCGAGCTCGCGATCGTAGACCCCCGCGGCCTCCCAGAGGAGCTCCGCCTTGAGCGCGGCGTCCTCGAGGCCCTCGCCGATCTCGACCAGGGTCGCGGCACGGCGATCCTCCGCCGGAAGCTTGGCGGCGAGATCGGCAAGGCGCGCGCGGTGCTCGGCGCGGGGATCGATCGACACGAGCTCGATCAGCGTCTCGAACGCGCCCGGATGATCCTCGAGCTCACGCAGGCGGAGGTCGGCGACCTCGCTCAAGATCGCAGCGCGCTCGGTCCAATCCGTCGAGGAGTCGACCTCGATCTCGAGCATGCGGACGACGTCCACCGTGCTCTTCTGCGCGCGATAGCGGCGCTCGAGCAGCCTGGCAGCGCTCTCGAGCACGCTCGGCTGGTCGTCGCTCGCGCGTTGCGTGCGCGCCGGAGGCATCGCCAGCATGCGCTCGAGCAGCGCGACGGCGCCGACCTCATTCTCGCCGGACGCCAAGAGGTCCCGAGCGAGCGCGAAGGCGGGCGGCGTTTCGCCCAGATCGAGCCACAGCGCGGCGACACGCGCAGCGAGATCGCCGCGCTCCTGCACCGCGGGCGAAGCCAGGCGCAGCGTCAAAAGGTCGATCAGCGGTCGCGTGCGGCCGTGGCGCTCGTAAAGGCGCTCGAGCGTCGCCTCCACGCGCGCATCGCCCGGCGCGAGCCGATTGAGGCGCTCGAGGTAGCCGAGAGCACGCTCGGCGTCGCCCGCGAAATCCTTCGCCGCCATCGCGGCTTCGCGGAGGAGCGACGCCTCTTCTTCGGCCGGCGCTCCCGCGGCGAGCCGCCGGTCGTAGAGCCCGAACAGGTCTTGCCAGCGCCCCGCCGCGTTGAAGGTGAGCTTCAGGCGATCGAACGCCCAGCCCGCCGCCGGCGAGAGCATCATCACGCGCTCGAGGACGCGCAGGATCCGATCCGGATCGTCGAACCACTCCTCGAGGTACTCGACCATGCGCTGGCCCATCGCGTCGGCGACGGACGGCGGCAGCACGCGCTCGAGCGCGCGTTCGTAGGCTTCGGCCACGGGCGCCGGATCGCCGAGCTTGCGGGTGATCTCGTGGGCGGCTTCCCACAGATCCGTTTCGTCGGGAGCGGCCTCGGCGCCTTGCAGCGCGAGCTTCAGAGCTTCCTGCGGCTGGTCTTGCTTCGTCTTCAAGAGCTGGGTGAGCCAGCGCGTCCGGGCGCGCGAAAGCTCGGGTGCTTCGGCCGAGACCGCGAGCAATGCTTCGATCACTTCCGCGCGGCTCACGCGATCGTCCGACACCTGCGCGAGCTTTTCGAGCATTGCCGATGCGCGAGCGCGGCATTCCGGCAAGTCGAAGGTGCGGTGGACGATGCGCAGCGCCTCGAGATCGCCCGGGTTCGCCTCGAGCACGGGCGCGAGAACGTCGAGCGCTTCGAGCGGGCGACCGAGCGGCGAAACCAGGAGCGCGGCGAGCTTCACGGCGGCCGCGTGGCGCGTCTCGCCTTCGGCGCGCGTCTTCAGCGCTTCGAGCGCCTCGAACGCGCGGTCGGTGCGACCGAGCGCCAATTCGAGCCGCGCGATCTCGCTCCAGGCGTCCACGCGCTCCGGATCGATCCCGACGATGCGGGCGTAGAGATCGGCCGCGGCCTCGCGGTCGCCGAGTCGCGTCTCCTCGGCGAGTGCCCACTCTCCGAGCACGTCCGTCGGGCTCGCCGTGCGCGCCAGGCGCCACTCGAAGAGCCAACGCATGTCGAGCGCGCGAGCCGGTGTGAGCGGCGCGCTCTGCAGAAACAGACCGAACGCCTCGGCGTCGGCGGCCGCATCGTCGCCTGCGCGCTCGAGCAGCGAGCGGTAGAGCGCCACGGATTCGTCTTCTCGCCCCGCGAACGAGCCGAGCGCGCGCGCTTTCGCCAAGAGGAGGTGCCGCGCCCGCGTAGCTCCGACGCGCGCGATGCCCGCGTCAACCAGCCGAATGAAGGCGTCGAGCCGCCCGCCCTGCGCCGCCCGATCCTCGAGGCCGAGCAGCAGCATGATCACGTCCCGCTCGCCGGCGAGACC
This sequence comes from Polyangiaceae bacterium, assembly GCA_035558375.1. Classification (GTDB taxonomy): domain Bacteria; phylum Myxococcota_A; class Polyangia; order Polyangiales; family Polyangiaceae; genus PMG-095. Next base: position 14,894 of record DATMCL010000536.1, on the reverse strand, counting down.
GACCAGCACCGCGAACACCTCTTCCAGGCGCTCCCAATCGCCGGCCTCGGCCAGGAGCTCGGCCAGGCGCTCCGCCGCTTCGCGCGAGCTCGGATCGGCGTCGAGCACACGCTCGTACAGCTGCCGAGCGCGCTCGCGATCGCCGCCGGGCCCTTCGCAAAGGCGCGCACCCTCCAGCCAGACGCGCGCGGCCGTCGGACGATCTTCGAGCATCCACGCGAGCACGTTGCCGAGCCGCTCGAGCAGCGCGCCGCGGGCGCCGGGCTCCGCCGTGTGCGAGAGCGCCCGCTCGAGCGCCGCTCGCGCCGTGGGTCCGTCGCCGCACTCACGTGCGAGATGCTCCACCGCCTCGAGGACTTCGTCCGCGAGATCGGCGCTCTGCATGAGCTCGCGGTAGTGGCTGAGCGCGACCTTGCTGTCGCCGCGGAAGCCCGCCACTTCGCCGAGCCGGAGCAGCACGAGGTGTCGCCGGTCGCCGTCGGCGAGCGGAAGTGCGCGCTCGAGCTCGGCGTAGAGCCCGTTCCAGTCGTTCATCTCGGTGAGCGCGGCGACGAGCGCGTCGTGCGCAATGAGATCGCGCGGCTCTTCCTCGAGCGACTGCCGCCAGAGCGCGAGCGCTCCCGCCACGTCGCCGAGATCGCGGGATTTGAGCGTCGCCATCGCGTGCAGGAGCTCGCGACGGCGCGGCGCCTCCCGCTCCTCGGCGAGCGCCGACTCGTAGAGTGCGAGGCGCTGCCCCGGATCGCCCTGCTGCAGCAAGAGCTCGTCCACACGCGTCACGAGCTCGCGCGAGCTCGGCGCGTACACGAGCGCGCGCCGGTAGATCTCGATGGCGCGCGGGAGCTCGCCTGCGTCGGCGAGCGCGGAGCCGGCGAGCCGCGCGAGCTCGAAGAGCTCCGGCGTGTCGACGGCGTGATCGCCGAGCGCGTCCGCGAGGAAGATCGCGCGCCACTGGCGGTTGTTGTCGGTGCTGAGGCGCTCGACGTGCGCGAGCCAAGCCGGCACGTCGCCGCCGAGCGACACGGCGCGCTCGAGGCCTTCTCCCGCGAGCTCGAGCGCCTGTTCGGGGCTCTGGAGCTGCTTTTCCGCGATCTCGAGCGCTTCGCTCAGCGCCGCCAGCACCGCGGCGGGCTCACCGAGCTCCGCGCGCGCTTCGAGCACCCGCACGAGCCCCGCCGCCTCCCCCTCGGCGCGGTAGATGGGCTCGAGCACGTTGGCGGCGAAGAGGCGCGTCTCGCCGGCTGCGAGCAAGCGCTCGAGCGCCGAACGCGCCGTGGGCTCGGTGGGGCTCTCGCGCAGCACCTCGGAGAATGTCTTGAGCGCGCTCTCCACGTCGCCGAGGTGGCTCAACCGAAGCTGGCCGATGCGCACGAGGATGGGGAGGCGCTCGGTAGGCGAAGCGGTCGCCGCGCTCCGCTCGAGCAGCGCGATGACGTCGCCATAGCGACCTTCCGCCTCCAAGAGCGGGAGCAACCGCTCGTCGATCTCGGCCGTGTGACCGTAGCGCTCCGCCAGCGTCTGCCAGGCCACGATGGCCGCGGCACGATCCTTCGGGCGGTGCGAGCGAATGTCCGCGGCGCGGAACGCGAGAGTGCGTGCTTCCTCCGGGTCCTTACTCGACTCGGCGCGCAGGCTGAGCACGTCGGCCATGCCCTCTTCGTCACCCGACTCGCGGTAGATGACCTCGAGGCGCTCGAGCGCCTCCGCGTTCCACGGCGAGCCAATCAGCGCGCGCCACGCCGTCGCCGCGCGCGCGCCCTCTCCCGGCTGCTGCTCGATCAGACGCGCGAGCCTGCGGGCCATCGCCTGCCGCTCCTCGCGCTCGGGCTCGAGCTTGATCGCGATCTCTAGCGCCGCGGCGAGCTGCGGGGCGTCTTTGCTCTCGTTGAAGAGCTCCACCAGGCGCTTGGCGGCGTGGAGCGTCGCGTGGTCGTCCGCAGCGAACTCGGTCGCGAGCTGGAACGCCGCAGTCGCGCGATTGGTGTCACCCGAGCGCAGGTACACGTCGCCCACGTCGACGGCGACGCGCGCGCGCACGGCGGGATCGCGGCTCGTCTGAATCGCGCGCGAGAGCAGGCGCGCGGCTTGCGCCGATTGCTCGAGCGCGAGGCTCAACGTGACGAATCGCCGCCGGAGATCGTCGTCGCCCGGATCGCCCGCCACGACGGGGCCGATGAGCTCGAGCGCTCCCGCAGCGTCGCCGAGCACGTCCTGGCGCAAGATGCCGAGCTTTCGCTGAACCTCCACGCGCCGCGGCCCGCGCACCTGCTTGAGCTCGAACCCCAGCATCGCGACGGCTTTCTCGATCTCGCCCGTGCGCTCGTAGGCGGTGGACAGCGCCGCAGCCGCGCGCAGCCCGAGCTGCCGGTGCTCGACGAGCTCCTCGGCAAGCTTGCGAGCATGGGCGTGCGCGGGATCGATGAGCAAGAGGCCCTCGACGTGCCCGAGCGCGCGCGGCGGATCGCGGAGCACGCCCAGGCAGATGTCCATCGCCTGCTCGCGCAAGAGCTTCGCTTCGTCGGGTTCCGGCGCGGGCTCGCGCTTGAGCGACGCTTCCAGGATGTCGACCACCTGCTGGTGGCGGCCGGCGGCGATGAGCCGCTGCATGAGGTCGTCGCGCACGCGACTGTCCGAGGGATCGAGCGCAAAGAGCTGCAGCTCGATCTCGACGGCGAGATCGCTCGAGCTGTCGCCCGCGAGTAGCTCCGCCGCGCGACGCAGGAGCGGCAGGCGCGCCGCAGGCGTCGCGGCGCGCGCGCTCGCCTCGTAATAGTGGCGCGCCAGGCGGCTCGCGCCTTCGGGTCCGGCGAGCAACTCTTCGAGCAGGGCGAACGCTTCGGGGTGAGCCGTCACGGCACCGATGGCGCGCTCCGCCGAAAGCACAGCGCCCGCGGAATCACCGAGCACCTCCGCGAAGAACCACGCCGAGCGCAGATGCAGGTGCGCCTGATGCTCGGGCTGCATCAGCTTCACGCGCTTGTCGCCCGCGAGCTCCTCGTACGCGATCGCGAGATCGCCCTGCTGCTCGTTTCGGACGACGGACGCGTGCAGCTTGTCCCAGACCTCGGCGGTGTCCTCGCCCTTGCCGAGCGCCATGAGCAGGAGGTCGAGCACGTCCGCGACGCGCTCGACTTTGCCTTCGAGCGCCTCTTGGGTCTCCCAGAGCTTGAGCGCGAGCGCGCTCACCGCTCGGCGTCCGGGTACTGCTGATTTCGGTGCGACCGACGTCATGATCCGTGCGTCCGAACCCCGCCGAAAGCGACTGGCGAAAGAGGAGCTAGCGTACAGGATCCGTTCGGGATTTCGCCTTTTTTACAGCACGCCTGCGCAAATGATCATGTGCGAGAACCGAGCCTGCGGATGCGGCCCATCAGCGGGGCAAGCGCGGTCGGCAGCGCCCTCGACAAGAACCACAGCGCTTGCGCCTCGAGCCCCACGGGAACGATCGATTCGCCGCGTTCGGCCGCCCGCACGATTCGTTCGGCCACTCGCTCGGCCGACAGGCCTCGCACGCGCAGCAGGCGCTCCGCCGAGCGCCGCTGCGCCTCCGGCTCGCCACCTCGAACGCGTGCTCGCTCGAGGATGGGCGTGTTCACGAAGCCGGGGCACACGGCGGCGACGCCGATACCGTCACCCTGAAGCTCGTCGCGAAGCGCCTGCGACAGGCCCACGAGCCCGTGCTTGGTGCTTCCATAAGCGGCGAGCTCGCTCATCGTCGCGAAGGCCGAGGCCGACGCGACGTTCACGACGTACCCGCCTCGCCCGCGTGCCTTCATCGCCGGCAGGAACGCGCGGCACACGTTCGCGGGGCCCTTCAGGTTCACGTCGATGACGTGGCTGAAATCGGCCGCCGTCGTGTCGAGGAAGGCTCCCAGCACCAACACCCCCGCCGCATTGACGACGAGCTCGGCAGGGCCGAGCGCGCGCTCGACCTCCTCTGCGAACGCGTGGACCAGCTCCGATTCGGTGACGTCCACCGGACGAGCGAGCACACGCACGCCTCCGTCGGCGAGCTCCGCCGCGACCCGGGCGAGCCCGATCCGCTCCACGTCCAAGAGCGCGAGCACCGCGCCGCGGCGGCCGAGCTCGCGCGCCGTGGCAAGTCCGATGCCGCTCGCCGCTCCCGTGACGACGGCGACACGGCCCGCGACGCTGCCGAGGCCGCGAGGCATCACGGCTCCGCCAAGTACGAAAGGCCGCGCAAGCCCGGCAAGAACAGGTACGCACCGCCGCGCATCGTGACGAAGCGCTCGAGCGAGCACGAGCGTCGCATCCCCTCACCTTGTAGCGAGAACGTCTCGCGACCGTCGCCGCTCGCGAGCGGCGGTCCGGAGCCAACCAGCGGGTCGCGCTCGTGCGTGAGGCCGCTGAACTTCGGCCCGTTGAGCCAGGTCTCCTGCACGAACTCGAACTGCCGGCGCAGATTCGCGCAGAGCGCCATGAACAAGATGCCGCGCGCCTGCCGATCGTCCGCAGCTCCCGGCGCGAGCGGCGGGCCAAAGAGACGCCCGCGGCGGATGAGACGATGAGCGCGCACGTGCAAAAGGCTCTCGGCAGGATCGTCGCCGAGCCCATCGCGCGGATTCGCACGCCGGACGTGCGCACCAAGCGGGCACCGCGCCGCGAGTCGTTCGCCGTCGCGGTAGCCGAAACGATTCAGCTCGTTCGTACCGCGCCCGAGCTCAGGACCCCGCGCGAGCGGGACGCCCTCCTGCGTCCGGCCGACGAGCAAGCTCGCGAAGCGCTCCGCGGCGCGCGGATCGTCGGGGAAAACCTGGCTTCCCTCGCGCGCCACGTAGCCCCGGAACCCGGCCACGTCCTGCGCGAGCTTGCGCAGCACCAAGAAGGAGCCGTTCTCGCCGAGGTCCATCGCGCGTCGAGCGTCGGTGAGGCGCGGCATCCGGCGCGTCCCCTGCCGGACCGGCGCCTGCGGGCTCTCCGGAAATCGCCCGTAGGCGTTCAGGTAGCCGAGCACGAACTCGCCTGGCGGGACGCGCAGATCGAAGGGGTTGTTGTTCCGGAACCGGAGCCCACCCGCGAGCCGCACATTGGAGAGCCCGTCGCGAAAGCCGAAGTGCTCGTGCTGATCCGCCGGCAGGTACGAATCCTGCTCGCTCACCTCGAGCCCGAAGCGCTCGAAATCCTCCTCGAGCTCCGCGGACAGCTCGTCGAGCTCGGCGTCGTCGGCGGCATAGATGAGGAGCGCGGCATCGACCCGCGTTCGCTCGGTCCCGCCGAACTCCCAATGCTCCGGTGCCTGGGCTCCCACGTCGCCGAGCACGAGGGCGCGCTCCGGATCCGCCATGCCCTGCACGAACTCGCGCGGGAAGGTCACAAGCGATGCCTCCGGCAGCCCGAGCGCACGGAGGCCCGTCGCGCTCAGGCCGACGTTGAGCCGCACGCGCGCTGCGCGCTCGCGCCGCGTGCCGGTCGTGACGCGTGAGAGCACGCGGCTGAGCCAGGCCTTGGCTCCGGCGCCCGTGAACTGGATCAAGAAGCACCGCGCCCGCGGCGAGCTCGCGTAGCCCGAAAGCACGAGCCCCTGAATGTCGCCGCGCTCGAGCATCAGTCGCGAACAACCTCGAGCACGCGCCGCGCGCCCGCTTCGTCGATGTCGCGCGCGAGGATCTCGCGAATCTCCGCGTTTCGGCGCACCTCGGCGACGCTGAGCTCCGGGTACGCGCTGTACCAGAGCGGCGTCGGCAGCTGCCGCGCCCGCGTCCAGCGCTTGAAGCCCGCCTCGTCGCGCGCTCCTCCGAGCACCCAGGCGAACGTCGTCGGAAAGCCCACCGTGTTCGACCAGATCATCGTGAGCCCCCGGCTCGCGCGCTCGATGAACTCGCCGAGGTACGATTCCCAGCTCCCGTCGTAGTTGCTGAAGAAGACGAGCCGCCCGTCGGGCAAGAGCACCCAGCGTGCGAAATGGATCGATTCGATGCCGCCGAGCCGGCCCGAAAACGACGCCGCGCGGGCGAGCTCGTCCGTGATGCGAAGCGCGAGGCGTAGCGCCCCCCGCCGAAATGACCCCGGCTTCAGCTCCGCCACGTGCGTGAGCGCATTCACGAGCCGGCCGGCTTCCTCACGCCCGGCACGCGCCACGAGCTCCGGGCTCGGCGTGCTTGGCTCCGCGTCCGTCCAGAGGCGGCGCAGAAGATCCGAGAGATCGTAGATGACGGCGAGCAGCACCGTGCCGACGAGCGAGAGCACGTGCTCCAGAAGGATACGCAGCACGCTTTTCGGCTCTCCCGTCACGGCGCGCTCCACGGGAACGAGCTCGAGCCGAGCCTCCGGCTCCATCCCCCGAAGCGCAGCCTGGGCTCGCTGCACGATTTCGCGCGAAGCCAGCGGCTCGAGCAGAGCCCGCTGCCGGTCGAGGTAGCGGCCAAGCTCACGCCGGAGCCGCGCGTCCGCCTGGACCCGCCCGACCGTGAGCCCGGGGTGCGCCGCGAAGAACGCCGACGCTTCGCGCAGATGGGCCCGCACGTAGCGACCAAAAGCGCCGGGATCGCCCGGCCCCGTCCAGCCCGTGCAGCGCTCGAGCAACGGCTCGAGTGACGCGCCCGCGGCCGCCCAGAGCTCATCGAGATGCGCTTCGAGCTCTCCGTCGAAGCTCGTCTCGAGCGCAACGAGCGGCTCTGCACCCGGAAGCAGCACGAATCGACCGAAGTGCAGCGACGTCACGTGCGCGAGCCGGCGCGTGATCGCGGGCGCTTCGACCACGAGCCACGCATCGAGCGCCGCCGCCTCCCCGCTCCGCACCGGGAGCATCGCGGTGAGCGCTTGCTGGCGGACCTGAGAGGGCACGCGCGCGGCTCAGTCCAGCGCGCCGAAAGTCTCTTTCAGTCGAGCGAGGTCCGGCTCGCCCACGTAGCCACCGAGACCGATGCGGAGCGAGATCGTGATCTCGTCGCCCCACGGCCACCAGAGTCCGAAGGCCACGAGGCGCCCGAGCTGGTCCATCGTGTAGAGGCGCTGGTCGGGACGCACGCCACCCGTCGTCTCCGCAAGCTCCTTCGCCTGCGCGGGACCGCTGGCGATCGTCTTCGACGTCCACTCGTGCGGAAGGTACGCGAGCACGACCGCGCGCGCGTCCGCCTCCATCTCGACGTTGAACGACGAGGCGACACAAGAGTAGCGGCTGTCCCAGCTCCAGCCTCCCTTGATCCAACTCTTCCTGAGCTGGGCGAGGGACGCGAACAGCGCGGCCGATGATCCGGGGCGGGCCTCCATGGCGGGAACGATACCCGAGGTGACGCTGGGTACGCTAGAGTGCACCACTCCGCGATGTTTGCCACGGACGACGTACGCATCGACAAGCTCCGGCCGCTCGTACCCCCGGCCATCCTGATGGAGGAGCTGCCCCTGACGGGCGACCAGGAGCGGCAGGTTTCTTCCGCCAGGAGCGAGGTTGGCGATATCCTGGTGGGTCGCGACGACCGGCTGGTCGTGGTCGTGGGGCCCTGCTCCGTCCACGACACCAAGGCGGCCCTGGACTACGCGGCGCGCCTCAAGGTGGCCGCCGACCGCCACAAGAGCGACCTGATGGTCGTGATGCGTACCTACTTCGAGAAGCCACGTACCACCGTGGGCTGGAAGGGGCTCATCAACGATCCGGATCTCGACGGCAGCTTCGCCATCAACCGGGGCCTGCGCGTCGCGCGCGCCTTCCTGCGCGACGTAGTGGCGCTCGGCCTGCCCACCGGGACGGAGTTCTTGGATCCGATCACGCCGCAGTTCGTCGCCGACCTCGTCGCTTGGGGTGCCATCGGCGCGCGCACGACGGAGAGCCAGGTCCATCGCGAGCTCGCGTCGGGCTTGTCGATGCCGGTCGGCTTCAAGAACGGAACGAGCGGCGCCGTGCAGATCGCGGTCGACGCCGTGCGCTCGGCCGTCTCCCCGCACCACTTCCTCTCGGTCACGAAGCAGGGCCTCGCCGCGATCGTCAGCACGCGCGGCAACCCGCACTGTCACGTCATCCTACGCGGCGGCGAAGGCGGGCCGAATTACTCGGAAACTCACGTCGGCGAGGTGACGCGCGCCCTCGACAAAGCCGGCCTGCGCCGTCCCGTCATGATCGACTGCAGTCACGCCAACAGCGGAAAAGATCCATCGCGACAGCCCACCGTGCTCGCCGACGTCGCGGAGCGCATCGCGAACGGCGACCGGGACGTGTTTGGGCTCATGCTAGAGAGCTTCCTCGTTCAAGGGCGCCAGGACATCACGCCCGGAAAACCCCTTACTTACGGACAAAGCATTACCGACGGCTGCTTGGGCTGGGACGCGACGGAGCCCCTCCTCGCGAAGCTCGCCGAAGCCGTGCGCACGCGACGAGGACGTTCATGACCTTTCCGAAAGACTTCGTCTGGGGCACCGCCGCCGCCTCCTACCAAATCGAAGGCGCTGCCAACGAAGACGGCAAGGGCCCGAGCGTGTGGGACATGCTCTGCCGCAAACCGGGCGCCGTGTGGGACGACAACACGGGCGACATCGCGTGCGACCACTACCATCGCTACGCCGAAGACGTCGCAATCCTCAAGAAATTCGGGGTTAAAGCGTACCGCCTCAGCGTCTCCTGGCCGCGTGTGCTGCCAGCAGGTGTCGGTCAGAAAAACGAGAAGGGCCTCGCCTTCTACGACCGCCTGATCGACGCGCTGCTCGAAGCCGGCATCACCCCCTGGATCACCCTCTTCCACTGGGACTTCCCCCTCGAGCTCTATTACAAGGGCGGCTGGCTGAACCGCGACAGCGCCGAGTGGTTCGCCGAATACGCAGCGCTCATCGCCGACCGCTATTCCGATCGCGTCAAGCACTGGATGACGCTGAACGAGCCGCAGGTCTACATCAACGCGGGCCATCACGACGGCCGCCACGCCCCGGGCGACAAGCTCGCCTTGCACGAGGTCCTCCGCGCCGGCCACAACACTCTCCGCGCGCACGGCCGCGGCGTCCAAGCCATCCGCGCGAATACGAAGCAACCCTGTCGCATCGGCTACGCCCCCGCGAGCCACCCCAAGGTGCCGCTCACGAGCTCGGAAGCCGACATCGACGCCGCGCGCCGCGCCTTCTTCGCCACGGACCAGAAGCACCTCGCGACGATGGCCTGGTGGCTGGAACCGGTTTTCGAGGGGAAATACCCGGAAGACGGCTGGACCTTCTTCGGTCGTGACGTGCCCCACGTCCACGACGGCGACCTCGCCCTCATCGCGCAGCCCGTCGACTTCTTCGGCATTAACATCTACTCCGCCGACCTGATCCGGAGCTCGCCCAACGGCGGCTACGAGAAGGCCCCCTTCCCCGTCGGCTTCGATCGCACCGCCTTCAACTGGCCGATCGTCCCCGCGGCGATGTACTGGACCGCGCGCTTCTGCCACGAGCGCTACAAGCTGCCCATCGTCGTGACGGAGAACGGCATCTCCTGCCGTGACACCGTCGCCGTCGACGGCAAGGTGCACGACACCCAGCGCATCGACTTCACGCGCCGCTACCTCCTCGAGCTCGAGCGCGCGATCGACGGCGGCGTCCCGGTCGAGGGCTACTTCCACTGGTCGTTCATCGACAACTTCGAGTGGGCCGAGGGCTACAAGCAGCGCTTCGGCCTCGTCTACTGCGACTACGCGACCGGCACACGCACGCCGAAGGATTCGGCAGCTTGGTACGCCGAGGTGATTCGCACGAACGGCACGGCGCTGCGCGCGACGTAGCTCACGAACCGAATTCGAACCCGAACATGGGGGCGGCTGGCCCGGGCAGGTACCCCCCCGTGAAGCTCAGCATGACGCATTTCTTGACACACAGCGGGAAGGAGACGCCGCCCTGCCCACCGAAGCGCTGCGCTTCGACCTTGGAGTGGTCGCCCCACAAGAGCGCCTCGTTCGAATCGTTGAAAGGCTCATAGAGCAGGTGCGCCCATACCTGCACGAGAAACGAGCGCTGGATGCCGGGCTGCTTCTTCGATGACGCGAAGCTGCTCGCGACGTAGCGCACGCCGGCCATCGGATAGAGGAGCAGCGGGTTGACGAGCGCGTAGGTGGGGTCGGTGTATGAGGCAGGGCTCGCTGGATCGTTGGAGCTCACGCAGTAGGCCGTGCATTTGAGCCGGGCGACGTTACCCGTCAGCATGCCGAGCTCGAGCAGAAACGCGTGCGCCATGGGCAAGGATGTCTCGAAGAGCGGCGTCTCCTCGTCCGGAGTCCTGCGCTTCGGCGGCGCGGTCACAGTTTTCATGGCTGAGCCTTCGAAGCCGAACAGGCGCAACCCGACGCTGAGATGAGCGTACAGGCCGAAGCTGACGAATTGAGCGGCGCCAGAAAGCCCGGGACTCAACATGGCGTCAACGCGTAAGAACTTGACGGGATAGATCTCCATCCCGAAGCCGATACCCATCACCTGCAGCGGATAGTGCGAGCCAAGCGCAAAAATGTACCGCGTCGGCGGTGGCCACGTCTGCACGACCAGATCGGGCACTTCACGCTGGAGCGCTTCACCGTCGTATCGGGGAAGATCTATGGGCACTGTCCCCGACGCATCGTCCCCGCTTTCGCTCGCAGGTCGTGCCTCGGGCTCATAGGTCGGGTCCTCGGCCCTCGACGGCGCGCTCGCCGGAGGATCGGCGCCACCTGCAGTCCGAGCAGCGAACAGCACGGCCAAGAGGACGCTGGCTCTCCATTGACGGTCCGGGTGCACCCCCGATGTCTCCGAGCTCAACGTACAGGAACCACTCCGCCAGGCAACCTCGCTTCGCCACGCTCCACCTGCGTCGCCACGATCGGCGCTTCGCTTGCGGTTCTCCACGGCAAGCTCGGCCACCATCTCGCGACGGGCGGCGGCGCGCTCGGCTCGAAGCTCTCACCAGGCTTCGGCAACGCCACCGTCACGCCCGCGGCGCGCGCCGCAGCGAGCACGCGCTCGGGCGGCTCCGTCCACCCATGGTAGGCGAGCGAAAACGTACCCCAGTGCACCGGCAGCATCACGCCGCCGCGTACCCACTGGTGCGCGAGCACCGCTTGCTCCGGCCCGAGGTGCCAATCCGGCCACGCCGGCCCGTACTGTCCGACCTCGATCAGCGTGAGCTCGAACGGCCCGAGCCGCTCGCCGATCTCGCGCAGCGCCGGGAACAGCCCCGTATCGCCCGAGTAATAGACGCGGTGCCCGGCGCCGATGAACGCGAAGCCTGCCCAGAGTTTCGCGCCGTCGTCCACGAGCATGCGCCCCGAGGCGTGGCGCGAAGGCGTGCACACGATCTCGAGCTCGCCGACCTTCGTGCGCTCCCACCAATCGAGCTCCGTGATGCGTGCCTCCGGAACGCCCCAATACGCGAGGTGCGCGCCGATCCCCAGCGGCACGACGAACTTTACTCCACGCGCCGCGAGCGCCTGCACGCTCGCCATATCAAGGTGATCGTAGTGATCGTGCGACACCACGACCACGTCGATGGGTGGCAGCTCCGCGAGCGGAATTGGCGGCGGATGCGTGCGGTGCGGTCCGAGCCCGGCGATCGGCGTGGCGCGCTCGCTCCATTGCGGATCGGTGAGCACCCGCGTCGCGCCAATTTCGAGCAGCGCCGTCGAATGGCCGAGCCAGGTCGCGCGGAGTCCGCTCGGGGCAGGAACGTGCAGCTTTGCGGCTGCATCGGGAGCCGTCGGCAAGGGCGCAGCAGGGCGAACGTTCGGGTCCGCGTCGAATGCCCCGCGCAGCATGAGCCAACCGTCGTTGATCATGGGCTGCGGATTCCGGAACTTCCCGTCGCGGAACTCGGGTGAACGCTCGACGCGGTCCTGGCGAGCGCCGGTCGCTCGATGCCCGAACCCACGCCATCCCGCCACGAGCGCCGCGACCGCCGCGAGCCCGAGCACGATCGCGAGCCCGAGGACGGCGCGTTTGACCCACCGTCCGAGGCTCTTCAGCCCCGCCCAGCGCACGAGCGTGCCGCTCACGCGAGCTGATTCATCCGCTTGAAGATCGGCTCCACGACGTCTTGCCCAGCGCGGCTCAAGGCTTCCGTAAACCCGAAGGTCGCCGTGGTCTTCCCCTCGGCAAGCTGCGCGAAAACGGCGTCGACGAACCCGCTCACCGGCGGCGCGTGGTCGTGGATCCCCTTCCCTCCCAGATCGGTGTTGAGGGCCGGCGGCACGAGCTCGACGACCTCGACGCCACGCGCGCGCACGAGCTCCCGGAGCGACAGCGTGAACGAGTGCAAAAAAGCCTTCGTCGCGCAGTAGACGGGAACCTTCGTGAGCGGCACGAACGCAAGCCCCGAGGTCACGTTGACGATCGTCTTGAGCGCCGGCAACTCGAGAAACAGCGTCGAGAGGTGAAGCGGTGCCGTCACGTTCACGGTGATCTCCTCCTCCGCGCGTCGCATGAAGTCCGCGTCCGTCACGCTCATCCAATTCTGGATCCCGGCGTTGTTCACGAGCACGGTCGTGTCCGGATGCTCCGCCGCGATCCAGCGGTAGAGCCCCTCGCGTCCTTCGGCCGTCGACACGTCCGCTTGCCGCGTGACGAGGCCGGGCACGCGTACCGACGCGTCCTTCAGCGCAGCCGCGCGCCGCCCGCACACGATGACCGTGTTCTTCTCCGCGACGAAGCGCTCCGCGAGCGCGAGCCCGATACCCGACCCGCCGCCCGTGATGAGGATCTTGTTGCCGCTGATGTTCATGCCGACCTCCCCATGCTCATGGGGCGCCCACGTGTGCGCGTCACGTGGTCCACGACGCACAGCCACCGCGCTTGGCTGATACAGAACCAACCCGCGCCCGTTTCGGAAGCCCAATGCGGCCCGCCGACCGGACGACCTACGAAACCCTTGTGCAGCGTTTACCCTGTGGTATGTAGCCGCCCCACCGCTTACGGGGCGGTAGTTAAGTTGGTTATAACGCCGGCCTGTCACGCCGGAGGCCGCGGGTTCGAGTCCCGTCCGCCCCGCTAGTCACCATCGCTCAGGGTCGCTCGCAGTCCCGCGACCCTTCGATCCTCGGTCCTTACGGGACACACAGTGGCTCTTCTCACTTCGCAGTGGGTGCGAAGAGATTTGTGTTTAGGCGCAGGAGTTTAGGAGCCGCAGTCGGTAGTTCCGAAAGCTCCTATACCCGTAAGCTCGCCGAATCACGAGCTTTGCCTTGCCGTTGAAGCCCTCGGTGCGGGCGTTGGTGAGGCGGCAGAGGAAGTAGGCGAGGACTTCTCGCTGCCAGCGGTAGAGGGTCGTGCGGAGGGTTTGCACCTCGGGCAGGGACGAGGCGGACATGTCGTTGAGCATCGCGATGAGGGCCCGCTTGGCTCGGCCGTGACCGAGGGTTCGATAGAGGCGGTTGATGGCCGCCTTCCACGTCCAAAGCTCGCGGAGCGCGGGCTTGTTGGCGAGCCACGTCTGCACGTCCCAGCGTTGGCGCAGCGTGAGCTTGAGCGGGTTCTTGCGCAGCAGCCGGTAGAAGGGCAGCGCTTCGCGTCCAAGCCCGAGCTCTTTGATGCGCCGGTGAATGGCCGGCGTGATGAGCCTGAGCACGTGGAATTTGTCGGCCACCAGGCGGGCGTTCGGGAAGAAACCGCGGGCGAAGCTGCGGTAGCCGTCGGACAAGTCGAGCGCGACGAAGCGCACGTTTTCGCGACCGGGGATGTGCTCGAGAGCGGCGCGTAGCGTCGCACCGTCTTTGCCCTCGACGACCTCCATCAAGCGCTTGTTCTTGTGGTCGACGACCATCGTGACGAAGCGTCGTTGGTTGAGCCGGAAATCGTGCTTGAAGAGATGCTCGTCGATGCCGACTTTCTCGGGCCACGCGTAGAGCCGCTTGCGACGCTCGAGCTCGAGCTGCTCGTACAGCACGCGATGCAGGAGCCCCGAGGAGCACCGATACGTCTGCCGCACGGCCTTCAAGTCGCTGAAGTGCTCGCAAGCCCAGAGCAGTCGGCGCCGGTAGCGCTGCGTCGTGCGATAGCCCTTGCGTACGCCGTCTACGGGCTCGGTGAAGGGTAATCGGCAAGTCGCGCAGGAGAAGCGGCGCTTCCTGACCCAGAGCGTGACGTGTCCGCCGCGCAACGGCTCGTCCCGAAGCCGCACCCAGCGCCGGTCGTAGACGCTCTTCGACGGCGTTGCGCAGCGCGGGCAGACCTCCATCGGGCTGACCTTCTCCGCGAACAATTCCGTGCCTCCGTGACGTGCTGCACGCACCTTGAGCAGCAGCAATTCCGGCAAGACCAGGTATCGGCTAAGACCATCGAGGGCCATGTTCGTCCTCCAGTTCGGTGTTTGAGTCGGCAAACCCAAACTACTGAACCTCGGGCCGAACGTGGCCCTACCTACCTCCCGCTACCCACCATCAAGCGACAAGAGCCTCACAGTTGAGGAAGCGACGGCGCTGCTCGAGGCGGCGAGCGCGGGGGAGAAAATTTCGCTCGAGCGGGCGCGCGTTTCGCGAGGGCGGTGCTGCAGCTCGACGAGCTGGGGCGGATGGCGCTCGCGGTGCTCGACGGCGGCCTGTTCGTAGGCACGCGACTTCTCGAATTGGCGGCGGCGTACCTGGAGCGGGCAGCAGACGACGGCGAGCTCGACGACACAGGCGAGGACGGCGCCGACCTTGGCTAAGGAGTTCGCCGTGCGCCTCCGCTCGGAACGTCGCGGGCGCCCGCGTCGGCACGGAAAGCTGCGGGCACGGCGCTTGAGCGTCGTGGGCGCCGCGGCGGCCGCGGGGCGGTGCTCGCCGACTGGCCGGATGCGAGCACCGAGCCTGCTCGCGCCGTCATCTTCGTGAGCGATGTTCGCTCGGCATGGCGGAACACGCACCGCGGGAACGAGCGCGCCTATTCCGCCACGCGCTCGACGCGAACGAAGCGCGCGGGATCGACCTCGCGGGCGGGCTCGAAGAGCGGATCGTCGCGGGTGCCCGTGTACTCGACGCAGA
>DATMCL010000535.1:0-4788 GCA_035558375.1 Polyangiaceae bacterium | reverse complement strand
CTCACGGAGATGCTGGAGCTCACGCGCGCGGCGGAGACGGCGCCGCTCGTGGCGCGCGAGATCGGCAGCATCGCGCAGCGTGCGACCGCGACGCGCGCCGAGGAGCGCTATCCGTCGGTCGACGAGCTCGCGATCGCCGTGCGGCGCGCGGCCGGCCTCGCTCCCGTGCCGATCGCGACGGATCCGAGCGCGCTTTGGCCGATCGTCGGGATCGACACAACCTCGGCGCAGCTGTTCGAGTCCGCGCAGGCGCTCGGGCGCGGCGAGGTGCTGCGCGTCGTCGGGCCGCCGCTCTCGGGACGGAGCGCGCTGCTCCGGCGTCTGGCGTGGTCGCTCGGTGCCGAAGGCACGCCGCTCGCGTACGTCGATGACGCATCCGCTCCCGCCGCGCTCGCCTCCGAGCTCGAGGGGCATGCGGCGCTCGATGCCGTCGTCGTGCTCGTCGATGACGCCGACGCGCTCGATGCGGACGGCCTCGAGCGGCTCGAGAGCGCGCGAGCACGCGGCGCGCGGCTCGTGCTGGTCGGCGGGACGCGCTTCGAGCAAGCGAAGCGCTTCGACGTGCCTTCACTCGACGAACGCGCCGCGACCGAGCTCGTGCGGCACGCCGTCCCGTCGCTCACGGAGACGCTGCAGAAGCGGGTCGTCGAGCTCAGCGGCGGGCGGCCCGGCGAGCTCCGGCGCCTCGTGCGCTTGATCGAAAGCGACGCCGTCGCCTCGGCCGAGGACATCGAGCGGCGACTCGGGGCGTCCGCGGATCGGGCGACGGTGCCGGACGACCCGCTTGCGCGCGCCGTGTATTTCCTCGATCGGGGCCGATTCATCGACGCCAAGGCGACGCTCGAGCGTTTGGGCCAAGATGCGCGGGTTCCGGTGGGTGTCGCGCGGGCGCGCCTGGAGCTCGGTCTCGGGAGCGCGGCTCAGGCGGTGCGCGAGCTCGAAGCCGTGGCGTCGCGGCTCGGGGAGGCGAGCGACGAGGATCGCCGCCGGCACGGCGTGTTCCTCGGGCGCGCCTACGTCGGCGTCGGCAACTACTCGGAAGCGCTCGCCGTGCTCGAGCCGCTCTCGACGGTGAACGATTGTGTGGGCACCGAGGCGCTCGCCTACGCGAGCCTGGCGCTGTCGCTGCTCGGCCGCCACGACGACGCCGTCACGCGGCTGGAGGAGGCGGGGGCGCGCGCCGAGAAGCTCGGCTCCGCGCGGATGGAAGCGCTCGCCTACTCGTGTCTCGGGCTCGCGCTGCAGCGCGCCGACCGCGGCGAGCCTGCGCGCGCCGCCTACCAGCGCGCGATGCGGGCCGCCGAGCGCGCGAGCGACGCCGGCACGCTCGCGACGATTCAGCTCAATCTCGCTGGTTTGTTGAAGATCCAGGGCGATATCGCGGGGGCGCTCGAGCTGTTCGAGGCCGCTGTGGACATGGGGCGGCGCTCGGGCCGGCGCGCCACGGCTCGCCAAGCGCTGCTCAACCTCGCGAACACGGACCTGTATCTCGGTCGGCTCGCCCGGGCGCGCATGAGCATCGAGGCGCTCGAGGAGCAGAGCCGCGAGCTTCCGCCCGCGATGTGCGCGCAGCTTCTCGGCTTGCGGGCGGAGCTCTTCGCCAAGCAGGGCCAGCTCGAGCGCGCCGTCGAGCTCTTCGACCGGCGCGCCGAGGCCGACGAAGCGCTCGGGCACGGCGTCGACGCGGCTGAAGCGTGGCTCGAGGCGGTGCTCACTTCCGCGCGCACGACGACACGCGATCTCGCGGCGCTCCGTAAGCGCCTCGCGCAGGCGAAGGCCGCGCTCGCCGACGCCCCGGCGCACCGCGCGCTGATGCTGCAGGCGGGGGCGCGCGTGGCAGAGCTCGCCGGGGACGAGGCCGCCGCGCGAACCGGCTTCGACGCCGCGATCCAGGCCGCCCGTGAAACGGGCCAAAAAGAGTGGATCTGGCGCGCGCTCGAAGCGCGGGCCGCGCTCGAGGAACTCGGCGGGCAGCCTTTGCTCGCGCGCCGCGATCGCGAGGAGGCGCTCGCGGTGCTCGAAGACATCGGCGCGCGGCTCCCGCGCGACCTGCGCGAGGTGTACTGGAACGACGCACGGCGCCGACACCTCCGCGCCTCGGTCCCGGGCGCCGTCGCCACCGCGCAGACCGAGCTCGTGCAGTGGGCGCCCGCGCGTCCGGTCGGCTCGGTGCGCGCGACGACGACGCTCTCCGGGCTCGGGAGCCGGACCTCGCAGCTCGTGACGCCGCTCGAGCACAAGCTCGCGCGCATCCTCGAGGTGAACAGCGAGCTCGCGCGCGAGACCGATCTCGAGACGCTCACGGCGCGCATCACCGATCACGCGGTCGACCTCGTGCGGGCCGAGCGCGGCTTCGTGCTCCTGCGCGCCGAAGACGGCACCCTCGCGATCCACACGTCGCGCACGCGCGGCGCGGACGAGGCGCACGCCGAGTTTTCACGCTCGATTGCCGAGGAAGTGATCGAGACGCGCGAGCCGATCGTGGCCGTGAACGCGCGGGGCGATGCGCGCGTCGGGGCCTACGCCTCCGTGCACCAAATGATGCTCGAATCGGTGGCGTGCGTGCCAGTGCTCGCTCCGACAGGCTCGGCGATCGGCGCGCTCTACGTCGAGACGCGGCGCCGGCGTGGCTCCCATTTCGAGCGCGAGCTGCCGACGCTCGCGGCGTTTGCGGATCAGGTCGCGATCGCGCTCGAGAACGCACGGCTCATTCGCGAGAACCACGAGCGCGCCGAAGCGCTGTCCGAGGCCAACGCCGGGCTCGAAGAGGCGCGCGCCCGGCTCGAGGAAGCGCTCGGCGATCGCACCGAGCAGCTGCGTCGCACGCGTCGCCGTTTGCGCGACGCGCGCGAAACCCTGTACGGGCACTTCGGCTACCACGGCCTCGTGGGCACGAGCGCGGCGATGCGGCGAGTGTACGCTCTGGTCGATCGCCTGAAGGAGACCGACGTGCCCGTGCTCATCACGGGCGAGAGCGGCACCGGCAAGGAGATGGTCGCGCGTGCGATCCACGCTTCTTCGCCGCGAAATTCAGCGAAATTCCTCGGCGTCAACTGCGGCGCCATCCCCGAGAACCTGCTCGAGGGCGAGCTCTTCGGACACATGAAAGGCGCTTTCACGGGCGCCGATCGCGACCGCAAAGGCCTCTTCCGCGAGTGCGAGGGGGGCAGCATCCTGCTCGACGAGATCGGCGAGACCCCGAAGAAGATGCAGGCGA
The DNA here is from genome assembly GCA_035558375.1 of Polyangiaceae bacterium. Lineage (GTDB taxonomy): Bacteria > Myxococcota_A > Polyangia > Polyangiales > Polyangiaceae > PMG-095. The sequence continues at coordinate 1,571 of DATMCL010000535.1, read as the reverse complement.
CGCTCTTGCGCGTCTTGCAGGAGCACACGGTGCGGCCCGTCGGCGGCGCGCGCGAGGAGCCCGTCGACGTCCGCGTCATCTTCGCGACGAACAAGGACCTCGGCGAGCTCGTCAAGACTGGCGATTTTCGTGAGGACCTCTACTACCGCATCCACGTCGTCGAGGTGCACCTGCCGGCGCTGCGCGATCGCATCGACGACATCCCGCAGCTCGTCGATCATTTCTTTGGCATCTTTGCTGCGCGGTACAAGCGAGAGAAGGGCACCCTCTCGCGCGACGCGCTCCGCCGCTTGAGCGAGTACGATTGGCCGGGCAACGTGCGTCAGCTCGAAAACGCGCTACTCAACGCCTGGGTCATGAGCGAGGAGCCCGAGCTCATCGCCGAAGACCTCGAGCTCCCCGACGGCTGGGTCGCGAAGCTCGAAACCGTCGCTCCCGGCGAATCGGTGCGCCCCCCGCGTGGCAGCATCGGCGTCAGCCAACCGGCGACGCGCAAGGGCACCGTCTCCGAGCACCGCCGCGACGAACGCGAGCGCATCCTCGACGCGCTGAAATCGTGCAACTGGAACCGCGTGAAGGCCGCCGAAATCAGCGGGATACCTCGCCGTACTTTTTATAGAAGGCTGCGGGAGTACGGCATTCAGTAAGGGAACGAACGCGAGACCAAGCCGTCGGAGCGTTCGAGTCTTGGAAGAACAGATCGATCGCCCAAGGCGGCGACAACGCGTACGACAAGCCGGCGAGGCCGGTGGAATACGCTGGCGTGCGCGTCGGTCGCGAGACGCCGCAGCCAGCATCCCCCTAACAAAAAATCCCTCAGCCGATCCCCAGCATCTTCAACTTCTTGTGTAGCCCCTCGCGCGTGATCCCGAGCGTTTTCGCGGCGCTCGTCTTGTTGTTTTCGTGTTCGCGCAGCACTTCGAGCAAGATGATGCGCTCGACCTGTTCCACGCGGTCTTTCAGCGTGCCGCTCGCGGGTGCGCCGCGTGCCGCAAGCTCCGTCGCTCCGCGGACGCCCGCGCTCAAAAGCTCGGGTGTGATGAACGCGCCCGCATCCGCCTGAATCACGAGCCTTTGCACTTCGTTCGATAGCTCGCGCACGTTGCCGGGCCACTCGTGGCTGGAGAGTGCGACGAGCGTCTCCTGCGCAAACCCGGCCACCGTTTTGCCGATCTCCTTCGCGTGCTGCTCCAGGAAGTGGAGGGCTAGCGGCGCGATGTCGTCGCGGCGCGCACGGAGCGGCGGCACCTCGATCGGGAATACTTTGAGCCGATAGTACAGGTCCTGCCGGAAGCGACCGGCGCTCACCTCGGCCTCGAGCCGCCGGTTCGTGGCGGCGACGATGCGGACGTTCACCAGCCGCAGCTGCGTCGAGCCCACCGGGCGCACCTCGCCCTCCTGCAGCACGCGCAAGAGCTTCGCCTGCAAGCCGAGCGGCATCTCGCCGATCTCGTCGAGGAAGAGCGTGCCGCCGTCGGCTACCTCGAACAGGCCCTTCTTCTCTTCCGTCGCGCCCGTGAACGCGCCGCGCTTGTGCCCGAAGAGCTCGCTCTCGAGCAGCTGCTCCGAGA
>DATMCL010000534.1:0-6483 GCA_035558375.1 Polyangiaceae bacterium | reverse complement strand
TCCTGAGTGAGACGTGGGCCGTAGCCGAAGATGCGCTCGGTGTATTCGTTGAACGACGCGTAGCCAAACCGCGTGTGCACTCCCGCGCGGTGGGCTCGGAGCAGCGCGACCCCTTCCTCGAAGTCCATGCCCGCCCGCTCGGTGGCGAGACGGACGAGCTCGTCGTGAGCCCGCTGCCACGACACGCCCTCGCGCTTCAAAACGATTGCTGATGACATGGTCAAACCTCCCGACCGCGTGGCGCCCCCGCCAACGCGGCCTCTCGCTAACCCTTCTCCTCTAACACGCAGATTTTCGCGCTCACCTGCGCGCGACTCACGTCGTTCTACGCAGCGAAACGGCTTACGAAGTCACCTGAGTAGCGAAAGCGATTCCCCGCTCAAGCTGGCGCAACAGCGCGGCATTCGCGCCCCGAGCGTCATCCCTCCACGCTCGACCTCAACGATCTCCGTCAAGCACATTCCGACAAAAAACGCTGGTGGAGCACCTCGAGCTCTTCAGCACCACCAAGCCCTACCGCTCGGGCATCGGGGCGGTCGTTAACACTGTGCGGCGTCACCGTCTGCCACGAGCACACAGCCCCGATGCCGAGCACCACGCCGCCCGACAAGCTCAGCAGTCGTCATGGCGCCCTCGCGGCGTGGCCCGCCACGACCTCGCTCCCACGCCGTTCAACGGTGTGGCCAGTCGCTTCCGCGCTGCACGTCTTTACGGCGCTGCCCGTCACCACGGCGCTGCACGTCACCACGGCGCTGGACGTCACCACCGCGCTGGACGTCACCACCGCGCTGCCCGTCTCGCGTGACTGCACGCCCCGAGAGTTACCGCCCGATGCCGGGCCGCACGGTGCCGTACCCAGCGGGGGGCAGCTGCAGCCTCCCGCGAAGAATCCCACCCAGACCCCACGGTGCCGCGTCCACGTGGGGGCAACTGCACCTCCCGAACGCGCGATGACCCAAACGAGTTACGCTCCCTCGCTCGGGGCGGCTCGGCAGAGGCAGGCGCCTTACGTCTCGCGCCGACGCAGCCCGATGCGGAACAGGCGATCGAGGTGGGTCGTTTCGAGCAGCTTCTTCGCGCGGTCGGCGCGGGCGCTTGCGGTTTCACGAGCTTGCTTCGTTCCCGTCTTCGGCGCGCTCTGGTCGAGCTCGTGATCGAGTCCGAGGTTGCAAAGCGCGATGGCGCGCTCGAGGGCCTCGACGGGGCGGAAGGTTCGGCCGTCTTTGGTGCTGTCGCCGGCGACGAGGACGTTCGTGAGGTAGGCGAGCTCTTCGGCGCGTTCGGCGTGGACGAGGGGTGACTCTTCGCCGAGACGCACCAGTGCGACGCCGAGCAGAGAGCCGTGGTCGGCGACGGCGAGCGCTCTTTGCGTGGGCGGACGGCTCGGTTCGGAGGCCGCGACGGCTTCGTCGAGGAGTCGCGTGAGGCGTGCAACGTCGGCTGTTGCGGGTTTCGGGCGTCCTCGCGGCTTCGTGGCTTGCGGCGGGGTCGCGGGCTTCGGTTCGAGCTCGCGGAAGTAGGCGCGCGTCACCGGGTCGCGCTCGGCGTCTTCGTCGAGACCCTGGCGCGCGAGCGCGAGGAAGCTCCTGGCGTCGCTTGGCGCGACGTAGCCGCGGGCGGCTCGGCGGTCGTCACGCTCGGCGCGCGCGTCGGACTCGAGCATCTCGTCGGAGGTGAGCACGTCGTAGAGGCCCCCGTTGTCGGCGATGTATTCGGAGCTCACGGCGGCGACGCGCTCGAGGATGCGACGCAAGAGGTCGTGATGCTCGCGATCGAGCGCCAGAAGCGCCGCGAGGACGGCGTCCCACGTGCGCGGATCGCGGCTGATCATCCGAAATTCCTCCCACTCTTCAGCGGCGGTGCTGTCGAGCGCCTTCTCTGTGAGCTCGAGCGTCTCTTCGTCTTCGCTGAGCTCCCGACCGAGCTCGTCCATGTCGACGACGAGAACGAGCCGCGCGACCGCGAGGATCACGAAGTCGAGCGGTAGCTCGCACAGGCGGTCGACCACGACTTTCTCGCCGGCCTCGAGCAGCACCTCGAGCCAGAGGCCGAAGCGCGCCGGGTCGAAGCGTGGGTCGTCGCCCGCCGCGTCGGCGCGCCACAGATCCTCGTCGAACACACCCTGGAGCTGCGCGGTCGTGGCGAGCGCGACGAGCTCGGCGGCGTCTTCCAAGCCGATGTGATCGACGAGACGCCCGAGCGCTGGAGGTGAGAGCTCGCGAACGGCTGCGACGAGCCCGGGTCGGTCGAGCACGTGCTCGAGCAAGCGCAACGATGACGGAGGCCGGTACGCGCGTAGCTTCGGCATGCGCGATTTCTGCGACGAACGCGCGCAAACAGGGAGTCTGTTCAACGCACGTCGTTGTTGATAGAGTATTGGTCAGGTGGTGAGGGCGGGTTCGGGTGCGACCGAGGAGCCGCGTTGGTGTGGGCCCGGCGATTTCATTTCGCGCGGAACAATTCGACCCGACCCGTAACGACGCTCACGCACACGGTAGTATTGCGTTGCGATGCTCTGTTGGGGCTCGGCCCGCGGCTCAGACGCGGGTGCTAGGCTCGAACGCGTGAACGTCGCTTTCTCGGGCTCTCTGTTCGTCGCCGCGGGACTCGCGCTCGCTGCGTGCTCGGGAGGCTCCTCGTCGCAAGGCACGCCCGCAGGAACGGGTGGCGCCATGAGCAGCGCCGGCATGGCGGCGACCGACGCTGGCAAGAGCGGCAGCGCGACTGTTGCGGGCTCCGGCGGTGGCGGTGGCACGTCGGGCGGGACGGGCGGCGCAACGGGCGCTGGCAAGGGCGGCGCGGGAGGGAGTGCGGGTAGCAGCGGCGGCGCGAGCGGTGGCGCGATGCCGCAAGCCGGCGCCGGTGGCTCGGGGGCGGGCATGGCGGGAAGCTCCGGCGGCGGCATGCCTACGGCCGGCAGCGGCGGCGACACGAGCAGCGCGGGCAAAGGCGATCAAGGCGGCTCCGGCAACGCGCTTTCGGGCACGCCGACCGAGGAAGCGCTGCCGGATCTCGACGACGTGCGGCAGGAGCATTCCGTCGCGGCGCTCGCCGGGCTCGTCTACATCATCGGCGGGTACGTCGCGCAGAAGAACAGCGCCTCCGTGCTGGCGTACGATCCGGAGAAGAAGACGTACGCGAGCGTCGCGGATTTTCCGGGGCCCATCAATCACGGGAACGCGGGCGCCGTGAACGGCAAGCTTTACGTCGCCGGCTGTTACGTGAGCAGCGACATGCAAACGGCGACGACCGAGAACTACGCCTACGATCCGGGGACGGACCAGTGGACGACCGCCGCGCCGCTCCCCGCCGGGACCGAACGCGGCGCGGCGTGCGTTGCCGTTGACGGTAACTTCATGTACGTCATCGGCGGCGCGCGTGATGGCAAGAGCGTCGACAGCGTGGCCCGCTACGACGCGACCATGGACCAATGGACGCCACTCGCGAAGCTGCCCGAACGCCGCGAGCACTGCGCGGCCGGCGCCATCGGCGGGAAGATCTACGTGGGCGGCGGTCGCGTGGACGGCATCACGACCGTCGAGCCGAAGACGTGGGAATACGACCCCGAAAAGGACGCCTGGAATCAGAAGGCCGAGCTCGATCCGGCGCGCGGCGGTCTGGCGGGCGCGGTGCTGCAAAATCGCTTGCTCGTGTTCGGCGGTGAAGGAAACCCCGCTGCGATGAGCAATGGCGTGTACCCGGACATCGACGCGTACGATCCTGCGACGGACACCTGGACGCAGATCGGCACCATGGACGTGCCCCGCCACGGCTACGGCGCGGGAGTCGTCGGCGACCGCGTCTACCTGATGGGCGGCGCGATCAAGCAGGGTGGCACGCCCGGCAACAAGAGCAGCGTTTTCTACTTCAAGTGACGTTCGGCTCGCCACGTCGCGCGTGAACCCACGCGCGCGTCTACGGCATCACGAGCGGCCCGATGTACGACTTCGCGGCGACGACGTTGTCGTACCACTTCTTAGCCTCGCCGTTCGGGTTGTCGTGGATGTGGAAGGACAGACCGAAGCGGTTGATCTTGAGACTCGCGACGTCGCGCAGGCGCAGGTTCATGAAATCGGCTTTGAGCTCGCCGTCGAGCCAGATGGCGATGCGACCGTCGCGCTGGCCGGGCGTGTTCGCCTTCAGCATGGTCTCGTAGCAGTACCAGCGATCGAGCTCGGGAATGACTTGCTCGCGCGCGACGAAATCGGGCCCGAAATCGAAGGGAATGCTCGTGTTCGGGTCGACCTCGCCGTTCGGGTAGAAGTGGTCGCCCCACATGCTGCGTTGCTCGGGGTGGTACACGTAGACGTTCAGGTAGCCGGGGGAGGTCACGGCGGCGTCCCCGCGCCAGTTCTCGACGTTGGCGAGGAACTTGTTCGTGCCGTCCGCGGGGACGCCCGGCGTCGCCATGCCGTCGTCCGTGAAGTAGTGCGCGGAGATGCTCGCGCCGTTGTGGCTCGACCCGACCACGTCGTAGGGCGGCATGAATTTCGTGTAGTAGCGCAGGAAGAGCACGTCCTGCTCCTCCTCGAGGAGCTTGTCGGTCGCGTCGCTGAGCTCGTCTTCCTGTTGAGGCAACGTGAGCTCGAGCGCCTGGCTACCGAAGTAGACGTGGTCCGGATCCTGCGTGAGGCCGACGTACTGATTCTGGTACACGGCGTCCCAGCGGTCGTTGAGCTCCGAGGCTTGGGCGTAGTCCTCGAAGTCGTCGGCGAAAAGCACGTCGGGATCGGCGTCGATGCCCGCGTCGCCGGGGTGATTCTTGGCGATGCCCGCGTCGCCTGCCGGCAATTCACCGCTGGCCGAGGCGCCTGCTTCGCCCGGCGTGCCCGCGATTCCCGTGTCGCCGCCGCCTCCGCCCGTGCCCCCTCTGCCGCTCGTCCCGGCGCCGGCCCCTGCGCGGCCCGCCCCCGCGTTTCCTCCGCCCGACTTTCCGGCGCTCTGCGCGGCACCGCCCGCGGGGCTACCGCCACCGCCGTTCGCTCGCCCTGCTCCGCTGGAAGCGCCCCCGTTCGCGCTGCCGGCTTTGCCGCCTCCACCGCTCGCGGCGCCGCTGCCCGCCGCGGTTCCCGCTGTGCCGCCCTGCTGCGCGCCCTCGTCGCTTTCCGTGGAGCTGCACGACAGCGTGACCACGACGCCGAGGGTGAGCGCGCTCAAGACGAATCGAACCATGCCGCACCTCGCACGGCTTCTCGCGAGGCCGTCCCCTGACGGTAACCTCGTTCCCCTCGCGAAACTAGGCTGGTTTCGCGGCAGTACGCGAGTTCGGTCACACTCCACCCTACAGCCGAAAGCCGTTTGGGGCGTGCCGATCCGTTCGGGGCGCTCGCCCGTAAGGAGTGCGGAAAGCTCATGCGCCGCTCCATCCTGCGTCACGGTTTCGTGGTTCTGCTGCTCGGCTTGCTCTCCGGCTTCGGCGTCGCGGCGGGAGGGCCACTCGCTCGCGGGTGGCTGGGGACGCACCTCACGCTGATGCTCACGGCGGTGTTCATCGTGCTCGTCGGGCTCGTGTTCGAAGACCTCGTGCTCAGTCCGCGGCAGCGCTCGGTGCTCGCCGTTGCGGTGGTGGCGGATGGCTATTGGGGTGCGCTCGCCGGCGTCTTCGCCACCGTGCTCCGCATTCCGGGGCCCGTCTCGGGCGGCGGTGCGACGCCGAGCGGCTGGCCCGCGACCGTGTTCTTCGGTGTCTTCTTGCCCGTGCTCACGATCCTTCCCTTCGTGTTCACCGGCCTCGTGCTGTACGGGCTACGGGGTCGTGCACCGGCGCGCGAGCACGCTGAGTAGCTGCTGCGCGCGCGAGCAGCAGGCCGGTTGAACACGGTGAGTTGAAACTTCCCCCCTTGCTCGAACGCGAGGGGATGGTTATCTCCTACAGAGGCTGAGCTGTTCAAGGCGCTCGGTGGAAGCATCCGGCGCCGCCGTTGGTTGCTCTGCCTGAAGGCTTTCAGCGACTTTTGCCCGGCTTCTGTTCTCGCTGGATCGCGAGCAGCGGCCGAGCGCACAGGCGCGTGCTGTCCGCGAGGGCAGCGCTTCATTCCCGCAGGAGGTCACGATGTATCAGCCCTGGATTTTCGGTGCGGCTCTCGCAACGGGCACGGGTCTCGTCGCGCTGACCGTCAAACTGCAACAACCACCCACGCCCGTGGCTCTCCCCGAACCGACGGCCATCGAAGCCGTGCACGTTCTGCCGCCGACTCCGACGCAAGTCGCCGAGCCCGCGCCCGTCCCTGAGCTCGAGCTCGAGCCCATCGTGATCGAGGGACGGCGTCAGCCGCTCATCCCGCGCGTCGCGACCCAGCCGGCGAGCCAGACTCAGCCAGTCATGGTGCCGGCCGAGCAGCATCCCTGCTCCGCGTGGCGTGATCTCGGCCCAGCGCACGTCATTTCGGCGAAGACCGACAGCGAATCGCACGTGCGCACGCTCTGCTATTGAGCGCGCACCGCTCAATCCTCTTCGATCGCGCCGGGCGCAAGCGGCCCGGC
>DATMCL010000533.1:0-7854 GCA_035558375.1 Polyangiaceae bacterium | reverse complement strand
ACGCCTCGGGACGGAGGCGTCACTCGCCGAGCCGACCGTGGAGCTCGCGCGGGTGCTCCTCGAGGCGAGCCATGCGGGCGCCGAGCCGAACGAGCGCGAGCGAGCCGCTCGGCTGTCCGCCCTCCTGGTCGATCCAATCGGCCAGGCGTTCGTGTCGGCGCTCACCGATCGCGCGCACCGGAGCTCGAGCGGGGCTCGCCTCGTGGCCGAAGTTCGCGCGCTCGCGGCGGGTCTCGGTGCCCCGCGCTCCTTACCGGCGTGGGATCGTTTGCAGCTCCGCGCGCTTCAGGTCTTCGGCACGACCGTCCCCGAGCTGACGGCGCGCGCCGTGCGCCGGCGCATTTACGAGGACGCCGCGCCCTATCTCGCGCCCGCCGAGCCCGGCGCGCTCGGCACCTTCTTGGGTGAGCGCGCGCTGCAAGGGTTGCGCGTCAACGTGAATCACCTCGGGGAAGAGGTGCTCGGCGACGCGGATGCCGCGGAGTTTCTCGCGAGCTACCTGGCCCTGCTCGAGCGACCCGAGGTCGACACGATCAGCGTGAAGCTGTCGTCGATCGACGCGCGCATCGACGCCACGGCGTTCGGCGCCACGCTCGACCGCGTCGCGGAAAAGCTCGCGACCATCTACCGCGCGGCGCTCGCCCCTGCGCGCTCGAACGGGCAAGCCCCGGAGCCGAAGCTCGTCTACCTCGACATGGAGGCGTATCGCGATCTCGAGCTCACCGTGGAGCTCTTCATGCGCGTGCTCGACCGCCCGGAGTTTTTGCGACTGACGGCGGGCATCGTGCTCCAGGCGTACGTTCCGGATTCGCACGCGCACCAGGCGCGCCTCGTCGAGTGGGCGGCGCGGCGCGTTCAGGCGGGGGGCGCGCCGATCCGCATGCGCCTCGTGAAGGGCGCGAACCTCATGCTCGAGCGCATCGAGGCGAGCCTGCGCGGCTGGGAGCTGCCGCTTTACGGCTCCAAAGCCGACGTCGACGCGAGCTTCCGCCGCATGTTGAGCTTCGGCGCCCAGCCCGAGCATGCGCGCGCCGTGCGGCTCGGCATCGGCAGCCACAACCTGTTCGACATTGCGTACACGTTGCTGCTGCGTGCGAGCCGTGGCGTCGAAGACGCGCTCGAGCCGGAGATGCTCGAAGGCATGGCGGATCCGCTGCGCCGCGTCGTGCAACGCGTGGCCGGCCGAGTGCTCGTCTACGCGCCGAGCGTCGATCACCGCGATTTTGCGAGCGCCGTCGCGTATCTCGTGCGCCGACTCGACGAGAACACGGCCGAGGACAACTTCCTCCGGCGCTCCTTCTCGATGCACGCGGGTGACCAGAGCTTCGAGACCGAGCGGGTCCGTTTCGTCGAGGCGCTCGAGCGCTCCGCACGCGTCGATACGACGCCGCGCCGCCGCCAGGATCGCACGGCGAAGGACGGTGTCGCGACGCGGGACGGCTTCGCCAACGAGCCGGATACCGACTTTTCGCGCGCCGTGAACCGCGCGTGGCTCGACGCGGCGCTTGCGGTCGCGAAGACGAGACCGAACGAGCACGCCGTCTCGAGCTATTGCGGCACGACGTACGACGGTCCGGAGCGCGACGGCTTCGACCCCTCGCGTCCCGGCGTCGTGCCGTATCGCTTCCTGCCGCTCGACACGACGGGCGTCGAGAGCGTGCTCGAGCAGGCCCATCAGGCTCGCGGGCGCATGCGCGAGTGGCCGGCGGAAGAGCGCGAAGCGACGCTCCTTCGCGTGGCGCAGGCTCTGCGCGACTCGCGCGGTGAGCTCATCGGGACGCTCGTGCTCGACGCCGGGAAGCGCCCCCTCGAAGCCGACGTCGAGGTCTCGGAGGCGATCGATTTCGCCGAGTACTACGCGCGCCAGCATGCGCGCCTGCGCGAGCTCCTGACGCTCGAGCCGAAGGGCGTCGTCGTGGTCACGCCGCCCTGGAATTTTGCGCTTTCCATCGCGCTCGGCTCGACGCTCGCGGCGCTCGTCGCCGGGAACGTCGTGCTCCTGAAGCCGCCGCCGGAAACGCCGCTCGTCGCCGCGCGCGCGGTCGCGCTCTGTCACGCCGCGGGCGTCCCCAACTGGGCGCTCGGGCTCGTCATCGTGGAGGACGAAGCGGCAGAGCCGCTCATCGTGGATCGCCGCGTCGACGCGGTCGTGCTCACGGGCGGCACGGAGACGGCGCGCCTCTTCCGCAGGCTGCGTCCGGGGCTCGACCTCGTCGCCGAGACCGGTGGAAAGAATGCGCTCATCGTCAGTGCCATGAGCGATCGCGAGCAGGCCGTGCAAAACGCGGTGCGCGCCGCATTCGGACATGCCGGCCAGAAATGCAGCGCGCTCAGCCTGCTGGTGCTCGAGCGCGAGGTGTTTCGAAGCGCGTCGTTTCGTCACAAGCTCGAGGACGCGACGCGCACGCTTCCGGTCGGCTCCGCTTGGAACCCGGAAAACGTGGTGACGCCGTTGATTCGTCCGCCGAGCGGCGCGCTGGCCCGCGCCCTCGAGACACTCGACGAGAACGAGAGCTGGCTCGTCGAGCCGACTCGCAGCACGGAAAATCCCCGCCTCCTCGGCCCTAGCATCCGATGGGGCGTGGGTCGCGAGAGCTTTGCGTACAAGAACGAGCTCTTCGGTCCCGTGCTCTCCGTGATCGAAGCGGCCGATTTCGAGGATGCGCTCACGCTCGTGAACGGCACGCGTTACGGCCTCACGGCGGGTCTCGAGAGCCTCGACGCCGCCGAGCAGTCAGCGTTTCTCGAGCGAGCGCGCGCCGGCAATCTCTACGTCAATCGTCCCATCACGGGGGCGGTCGTGGGGCGCCAGCCGTTCGGCGGCGTCAAAGCTTCGAGCTTCGGTCCCGGCTTCAAAGCGGGCGGCCCGAACACCCTGCTCGGCCTCGCTCGGATCGCCGGCGAGAAGAGCCCGCGCCACACCGTTCCGCTCTCGCGCGGTCCGCGCGTGTCTGCCCGCGCGCCCGCACGTGAGCGCGCAACGGCGCTGTTCGAATACGGGCCGCTTCAATCCGTCATCGACGACACGTTGCGCGACGCCACGCGCCCCGAGCAGGAGCGCCTCGCGCGGCGGCTGAAGAGCTACGAAGCGGCCGCTCACGACGAGCTCCTGCCCGCCCACGTGCAGGCCGAGGTTCTCGGCTTCTCGGACACGTTCCACTATCGCCCAGCGCGGGTGCTGCTGATCGTGCCGAAGACAGCGGGCGAGCTCGATCTCCTGAGCGCGCTCATCGCGGCCGCGCTCGTCGGAGCCGAAGTGGAGCTTGCCGTCGAGGAACGCCACGCGTCGGCTCGCTTCCGGCACCTGGTTCCTGCCGACGCGCCCCGCTACGACGACCCCGATCTGCTCGCGGCGATTGCCGGTGGCACTCCGTACGACCGCATCCGCGTGCTCGGTCCCGCGACGGGGCCTGCCGCTGAAGCTGCGGCAGCGCTCGTCCGCGCGAGCCCGCATCTCGATGCCGAGCCCGTCCACGACTCTGGCTACATCGAGCTCCGCCGCTACACGACCGAGCAGAGCCGAAGCGTTGCGCTGCACCGGCACGGCAATCTGAGCCTAATGGGGGCCCTCGAGCGTCGAAGAGCAGACCGAGCCGGCTCATGACCGATCTGCACGTCACCGACGCCCTCACCCTCCCGAGCGCCGAGCTCGAATGGACGGCCGTGCGCGCGGGTGGTCCGGGCGGTCAAAACGTCAACAAAGTGTCGACCAAGGTCGAGCTTCGCTTCGACCTGCGCAATACGGTCGTGCTGCCCGTCGCCGTGCGCGTCCGCCTCACCAACCTTGCGCGGGGCCGCCTCGACGCCGACGGCCGCGTTCTCATCATCTGCGACGAAACCCGTTCGCAGCTCCAAAACCTCGAACGCGCCCGCGCGCGTTTGGCCGAGCTCGTGCGCGCCGCCCTCGTGCGGCCGAAGGTTCGCCGCCCGACGCGCCCCACGCGTGGCTCGAACGAGCGGCGCCTCAACGAAAAACGTCACGCCGGCGTGAAGAAGGCGCAGCGCGGCGGGCGCGGCGACGACTGAGCGGCGGATGCCAACGCGTCAGCCCTAGCCTTCGGCCGGCGGCTCCCACAGCTCGAAGCGATTGCCTTCCGGGTCCATCGCCCACCCGAACTTCCCGTACGACTCTTCCTGAACCTTCTCGTCGACGGTCGCGCCGGCAGCGCGCAACTGCGCGAGCATCGCGTGCAGATCCTTGACGCGGAAGTTGATCATGAACGGAGCCGTGCTCGGCTCGAAGTACTTCGTATCCTCCGCGAACGGGGCCCAGATCAAGAACGGTCCGGGATCGCCCTCCGTCATGAACATCGTTTCGCCCTGTCCCTCACCGGGCAGCCCCAGGTGCTCGCGGTACCAGGCCTTGAGCTTCACCGGGTCCTTGGCCTTGAAGAAGATCCCTCCGACACCAACCACTCGTTCCATGCCGTTAGCGTACCCGCTGGCGGTTGCCGTTGTCGACCGTCAGTGCTCGCCGTCGGCGTTCTCGATCTTCCGAATGACCGTCGCGATCGTCGTCGCGTCGATCCCGGCCGCCTTCATCAACGCAGTGGCTCGCCCGACGTCGTCCGAGTCAATGGCGTCGAAGAACTCGTCGACTTTGTCGATGGCCGCCAGGTCTTCGAGGACCAGCGTGCCTTCGAAGTCCGTTTCGTCCATGGGTGCTTCCAGTCTCATTGCAGATCGCGACTAGGGCAACGTTTTCGTTACCCTTGACGCGGTGGGTGGTGCCTTCAGGGCTCGCGACTCCGCGCGCACCGTCGCCGCGAGCGCCGCTGCTGCAGCCAGCTTGTGCTTCGCTTGCCACGGTGGCCCGACGGAACGGCCCAAGGCGCTCAGAAAAGCGTCGATGTCTTCGCGCCCGAGCGCCGCCGCAGCATCGCGAAACACGCGCTCGCGATCGTACCAATGCACGATCCATCCTCGCGCTTCGGCCGCTGCTGCAAGCGCCTCGCGGTACATCACCGTGTCGGCGAACGTCTGCGCGCGGTTGTCTTTGATGCGAGCCTCGATCGTTGGGGGCAACGCGGGGCAGACGCGAAGGGCGATGTCCGCGATCGGTGTCGCCACCGCCGTAGCGAGAATGTCCAGAGCTTCACGCGCCCCGTGCAGTGCAGCCTCACGAACGCGCTCGACGAGCGCCACGGCGTCGGCGAGTGATATGGGACGGGCCCCGGGCGTATTCAAGTAGCGACCGACGGCCCACGAGCCTTCATGGTGATGGGGATGGGTCGGGAATTCCGGCCCTGTGAGGTCAACGGTGCGGCGGTCGAGCAGCGTGCCTCCGGGTGCGACCGTCACGAGCACGGCCGAGTTGCCGTTCTCGGCGACGCCAACGGCCGCAGTGTCCTGCACTCGCGTCGTCACGACGTCGCATCGCCGTTTTGAATGACGATCGAGGCTCGAAGAGTCGGCTGGCACTGCGCGAGGTAGAGTTTCTGGCCGGGCACGTAGCGTTGCTCGTAGCGAGCGCGTGCTCGCTCTCGCGAGCCGAATTGCTGCGCGTCGCGAACTTCTCCACGCCGAACGCACGTCTCGAAGTCGACCTCTAGAAAGACCGAGAATTCCCAGCAATCGAAAAGCTCGTCGCGGTGAAGGAACACGCCGTCGAACACCAAGATCGCATCGGGCGCGATCGTCTCCGCCGGTACCGTGACAGGACGGTCAAGTCGGAAGTCGAAGATGGCGCGTCGGATCTCGAGCGAGCCCCCAGGTCCGAGCGGATCCAGCACGAGGGCTCGGAGTGAGATCAAATCGAACGAGTCGAGGAAGTAACCTTCTGGGGAATCCGAGCCGCGCCGATAGCGGAGGTGCGCCGGATGGTGAAAGCTGTCGATTGACGCGCGCACGACCGGCCTTCCGCGCTCCGCCAATACGGGAGCGAGCTCGTCGGCGAAGGTCGTCTTTCCGGCCGCGTCAGCGCCGTCGATTCCGACGCGCACGGGGTGCCCGGGCTGCAGGCTCGCGATTCGGTCCGCGATCGTCTTCAACACGCTCACCCGCGACATCGCTCACCCACAAGGTAACAGGTTCGGCGCTGCGGCACGTGGCGGTTCCGCTAGGATGCCGGCATCGATGGTTCGCGGGTCGCTCGTGCTTGCCGCGCTCGTCGTCCTCGTGGCGCTTCCCGTTCGGGCCGAGCAGGCCGCGGCCGAGACAGCAGCATTGAGCTGGGTGCTGGGCGACGGTGCGGAGACGTGTCCCGCGGAAGGCGACGTCGCGGACGCGATCGCGGAGCAGTTGAGGAGACGTGCGTTCGTTCCTCGGGAGCAAGCGGAGCTCCTCGTCGAGGCGAAGCTCGCGGCGAACCCCGCGGGTGGCTTTCGCGTCGTCATCACGATGTTTCGCGGTGACGAGGTCGTCGGACGGCGCGATCTCGAGAGCGAGGGACCGTCGTGCCAGATCGCCGCGGAAAACGCAGCGCTCGTCATCGCTCTCGCCATCGATCCGGAGGCGTCGCTCGAGCGGGTGCCGATCACCGCCGCAAAAGAGCCCCCGAGCCCTCCGCCGCCGGTGGCGTCCGCGCCACCGCGAGCCGAGCCGGCGAAGCCGCAATTGAACCCAGCGCCTGCTCCGCTCACTCCGCCGTGGCAGGGTGATCTGGAGCTCGCGGCGGGCGTCGTGAGCGGCACGGTTCCCGACATCGGCGTGGCTTTGTTCGTCCGAGGCCGCGCGCTGCCACCGTCGTGGCCGTTCAGCGTCGAGCTGGAAGCTGCGTTCGTTCCGTCGCAGAGCGTCGACCTTGCGCCGGGCAAGGGTGCTCACTTTACGGAATTCCACGGCGGTGCCGCTATGTGCAGCCGCCCGCCGCGCGCGAGCAGCCTTTGGGGCGCCGTGTGCGCCGGAGCCAACGTGGGGGCCGTCAGCGGTCAGGCCTACGGCTACGAGGTCACGCCGCCGTTCCGTACGTCCACCGTCGCGCTCGCCGCACGGGGGCGCGTCGGCTTACGCGTCGTGCGCGGGTTCTCGCTCGTCGTGGGGCCGGATCTCGAGATCCCGCTGAAAAGGGACTACTTCGAGGCGCAATCGCCCGACGCGACCGAGCCTGTCTTCCGCAGCTCCGCGCTGGGCCTCGGCTTCGAGCTCGGGATGGTCTGGGAGCTCTGAGTGATAATTTTCGGCTGGCGCGTCCAATAGCCAAGGAATAGGAGCTGGCGCGCTCGTTCTTGTCCACGCCTGAGCTCGATTTCGACCATGTCCTCGCCGAGTCCACCCCGTTCGTGTGGCGCGTTCTCGGTCGTTTGGGCGTGGCGCGCGCGGACATTCCCGACGTTTGCCAAGAGGTGTTCCTCGTCGTCCACCGCCGCCGGCACGACTACGACGGTCGCCCCGTCCGCCCCTGGATCTACGGCATCTGCACCCGCACGGCCGCCGACTATCGCAAGCGCGTCTCGCGACGCCGCGAGGAGCTGCCGGAGGTGCTGCCCGAAGGCGTCGTCGCCGCGCCGCAGGAGAGCACGCTCGACGTCGAGCGCGCGCTCGCTCGACT
Organism: Polyangiaceae bacterium; assembly: GCA_035558375.1. Classification (GTDB taxonomy): domain Bacteria; phylum Myxococcota_A; class Polyangia; order Polyangiales; family Polyangiaceae; genus PMG-095. The sequence continues at coordinate 365 of DATMCL010000533.1, read as the reverse complement.
GGAGCAAGTTTTGGCCGAGCTCGACCAGGGAATGCGCGAGGTCTTCGTCCTTTACGAGCTCGAGGAGCTCACGATGAAGGAGGTCGCGAGCATCGTCGATTGTCCGCTGCAGACCGCATACTCGCGCTTGCATGCGGCACGGCGTGCCGTGCGCGCGGCGTTCGGTGCCCCGCCGGAGGAAGGCCCGCGATGACGAGCGCTCGCGAGCCCGCGCGCTTGCGGACCCTCGAGGGCGAGCTTCCGCAGGAGCTTTTGCTCGCGCTCCGCGCACCAGGCGAAACGGCAACGCCCGACGAGATTGCCGCCGTCGTCGGACGAGCTCGGGCCGAGACGCGGCCGAACGATGACGCTCCCGCGCTCCGCCT
>DATMCL010000532.1:0-5224 GCA_035558375.1 Polyangiaceae bacterium | reverse complement strand
ACGGGCAGTCTGCCGGCCTGGCGCATGCGGCCGAGCCTGTCTGCCCGCTCTCCGGCGTGCCGGCGCAAGCGAAACCCGCGATCCATGCGACGAGCGCCCACCGTCTGCGGCCCATGCTTCCGATCCTGACGGGTTCGCGCCGGTAGCGCTAGCTCAGTTTGATACATTTGGTCCCGCACTTTGATGAAAAGATGCGCTAATCTGCGCCAGGTGGCGCACGAAGGGCTTGCTTCCGAGCTGATTCGTGCGCTTCGCGGCAAGCGCTCGCAGGGCTTCGTGAACCGCCGCCTCGGATGCTCGAGCAACGTGTTGCACGCGTGGGAGCACGGCCGAAGGCAACCTTCCGCAAGCGACTTCTTCAAGCTGGCGAGAATCGCCAAGCTGGACGTGACCGGGGTATTGCGACGCTTCGCCGAAGCCGGGCCAGCCCCGAGCGCCGAGCATCGCCCATTCCGGCTCGCGACATGGCTTCGGCGCCTATCACACGAGCGCACTCAGGCCGAGCTCTCGCGCCTGCTCGGTCGCTCGCGCAACACCGTGGCCCGCTGGCTCGACGGCACGACCGAGCCGCGCCTCCCCGATCTCCTCCACTTCATCGAGGCCACGACCCAGCGCCTCGCCGACTTCCTCGCCGCGTTCGTCGACCCGCGCACGCTGCCTTCGTTCCGCGAGAGCTACCTCGACCTCGAGCGGCAACGGCACATCGCGTACGCGATGCCTTGGGCTCACGCCGTGCTGCGCGCGCTCGAGCTCGACGCCTACCGCCGGCTCGCTGCGCACCAGCCCGGCTTCATCGCCCGTCAAATCGGCATCGATGCCGAGCTCGAGGGCGGATGCCTCAAAGCGCTCGCGGCCGCCGGCCAGATCGTACGGCGCGCAGGCAAGTGGCGCGTCCGCCGCGTGCTGGCCGTCGACACTCGCGAAAATCCCGAGGGAAATATGCTCCTGAAGCGGCACTGGGCGAAGGTCGCGCTCGAGCGCATCGGCCCCGCCACCCTCGAAACGGGGGCCCTTTTCTCCTACAATCTGTTCGCGATCTCGGACGAAGGGCTCGAGCAAATTCGTGCGGCTCATTTGCAGTACTTCGAGCGACTGCGGTCGATCGTCGCAGAGTGCCGGAACCCGACCCGCCTCGCGCTTGCGAACGTGCAGCTTTTGACGCTGGGGGGTTGAGCAGTCGCCGTGTCCCTCCTAGCCAGTCGGCGCGGTTCCGCCGCCACCTGAAGCTTCCCTCGCCGCGCTCATGATCTTCATCACGAGGTCGAGCCGGGAATTCGTGTGGGTCTTGCGGAAGATGCTCGAGATGTGTGCCTCGACGTTCTTGACGCTGCACGCGAGGTGGAGCGAGATGGCGAGGTTCGTGTGCCGGGCAAGGATGAGGTGGATGACCTCGGTCTCGCGTGGGGTTAGGCGCGCGCCCTCGAGGCCGGGGATTTCATTGGGTGGCATGGCTCTCCACCCCATGTCGGACGCTGGGAGCCGTGAGTTGCGTCGTGTCTGCAGGCCCCCGGAGCCATCGTCGCGTTTTTACCGCGGGCGTGTCTCGTGCCGGTTCGGCCGAGCCCCCGTTGGGTGATGACGCCGCCCCCAGCTCACGGTCGGGGTCTCGTCCTCGCCCCGGCGCGGCTCGAGCTCGAGGACGAGGCCGGCGTCGCTCTCCACTCGCTGGTACTCGATGCGAGGATCCAGGCTCTTTAGGCCAGCGAGCGTCTCCTCGATCTTGCGCGAATCCGAGAGGGCGAGCCAGACGCGATGGCGCGTGGCCGCGTGGAGGGCGGTGTCGAGCGGGTTTCCCGCGCAGGTTTTCGAGAACCGGCGCTCGAAGGTGCGCGCGAAATGGCGGTAGTCGGGCTGGAGAGATAGGTAGTAGTCGAAGACCGAGCAGACTTGCTCGTCCAAGACCAGCGGCTCGCGTGGGCCACCGCTGCGAGGGGGGCGCGCTTTGTCCAGCGCTTTCGACAAGTCGGCGAAGCCGGATTCGTGCCCACCCCAGATCTTCTGCGCGTGCCAGTCGCGCTCGAAGGCAACGAGCGGAATGACTACGAAGCACAACACGGGAGCGAGCTCCAGCCGGGCGAGGTGGCGCCAAGTGTCCACCCCGAACGATGCCAGAAGCGCCGAGTACACGAGCACGAACAGGTTCGTGCGAAACGTGCCGAACGGCCAGAAGTGCAGCTGGTTGAATGCAATCAAGACGACGAGCGCAGTCGCGGACAGGATGAGCGCTGTCCAACGCCGCTGGCGGACGAGGCCGACGACGCCGGCGACGTGAAGAATGACCCAGAGCGCCCCGAACAGTTTGGCCGCGGCGCCGGCCGACTTGGCGCTCAAGAAGGATGCGAGGTGCCAGTGCAGCCGACGCTCGCCCGGGAAAGCGGCGATGTCCGCGTACTTTCGGAGCGCCCAGTGCCAGCGGCCTTCGTGGCCGCGCGGGAGATAGAACACGTCGTACTTTTTGGCCCAGAAGGTCGCGTCACCGCTCGGGCCCACGTCGAGCTGACGCCAGAAGAATAGGTAGAGCAGAAGCAGGGTCGCGAGCGTGAGCGCCGCGAAAGCGGCGGTGGCGTAGAGGTGCGACAAGCGTCGGTCGCGCCAAGGGCGAAGGAGGATCGCGAGGTAGAGGCCGGGAATCGCAAACACTACGTCTTGCGCGAAAAAGACGCCTGCGAGGGGCAGGCCGAGCGCGAGCGCGAGCCGACCCACACTGCGGGTATCGAGGTAACGCAGCACCAAGAACAGGCAGCTCGAGTGGAGGAAGAGCGAAACGGAGTAGGGTTTGAATTCCTTGCAGAAGTCGATGGCCGCCGGATGCAGGGCCACGACTCCAATCAAAAACAGGCGCGCGGCGCGACTCACGAGCAGGCGTTCGGCAAGCGGCACCACGAGCAGTGTGCTGCCAACGCCTGCGAGCCACGGCAAGAGACGCAAGATCACCTCGCGCGCGCCGAACAAGTGCACGAGGAGCTTGCAGAGGGCCATGAAGCCGAGCGGCCGAATCGACGGCTCGAGCAGGTGCACTCGGTGGAGGATGAATGCCCAACCTGCTTCATCGCGCCAGAGCGGTCGCGGTTCCACGAAGAAGCCGCGCGTGCGCAGCGCAATGCCTGCGATGACGAATGCCACGACGAGAAAGCGATAGGCGCGCAGCGTCTTCATCGAAAATGGTTCCCCGGCGATCCGCGTGCCCCACCAAGGCACGGGCGGAAGTGTGACCCAGAAGGGTGACGACGCCAATCACGTTGTCGCGGTCCCTACCCGATCGTTCCGGCAGCGCTCCTCAAACGCGAAACGACGATGAGTTGAAGAATCTTGCGCGCCTGTTACTCGCCCTCGAGACGGCGTCCTCGTACGGTGCCGAAAAAGCTCTCACCCTGACGTGCCTGGGGGCGCCGCCCCGCCCGTGCGCATTTTTCTTACGTCTGTTTGAGCAAATCCGGGGTCTCGCGCAACGTAGGGGGGAGGTAGGTAGGGATCATGCTGTACTCGCGACTAGCGGTGGGGTTCGTTTTGGCCGCCACTTGCGTGCTGGTTCAGTGCACCGACGGCGATGACGAGCCTGCCGATGCCGGCGGGTCGAGCGGCGCCGGCAAGGGAGGCGCATCCGCGGGGACCGCCAACCGCAGCGGACGGTCCGGTGGCGGCAAGGCGGGCTCGGGCGGCGCCAGTCGTGGCGGAACAGAAGCGGGAAACGAAAGCGGGCGCGGCGGAACGGGAGGAAGTCACAGCGGTCGAAACGGCGGCGGCACTGGCGGAGGAACAGACGGCGGCAGCGGCGGTGCTGCGCGCGGTGGCACCGGCGGTAGCGCAACGGGAGGAACCGGTGACACGGCCGGCTCGGGCGAGAGCGGTGCCGGAGACGGGAATCACGGCGGAGCTGGCAACGGAAGCGCGGCCGAAGGCGGCGCGGGTGCGGGTGACGGTGGCGCGGGTAGCCCCGGGGCGGGTGAAGCGGGTGCGGGCTTTAGTGGAGTGAGTGCGGAGGGAGGCACCGGTGCGGTGGCGGGCGGCGCTGGAACGAGCGCTCAGTGCAGTGAGGCGTGCAAGAGCAACATCGGGGAGTCGTGCGAGAGCTCGTGCGACTGTTGCTGCCGGCAGGACGACCAGTCGACGTGGCCGACGTGCAGCGTCCTCAGCCCCGCATTTCTGAGCTGCGGGGGCGATGGTCTTTGTCACCGCACGAATTGCGGCGTGAACCGCGGGTTCACCATGGGCGGGCCGGATACCTGCGCGGACAATAGCGATTGCTGCTCACCTTGGGCTTGCAGTCCAAGCACCAAGCTCTGCTGCTCGCCTGAAGGCATGTCGTGCACCATGGGCAAGGCCTGCTGCGACGGCCTGAAGTGCCTGCCCACCTTGGGTGGTCCGCTCGCCTACGTTTGCGGGCAATGCCGGCCGGCGGGCGACGGCTGCGCTCAAACGAACGAATGCTGCGACGGCCTAACGTGCAACGGCGCGACTTGCGGTGGGCCGTCGGGCGCCCCGTGCTCGAGCTGGGCCCAATGTGGCTCCGGCGTGTGCAACGGCGGAACCTGCCAGTAGCCAGCTATCCATCCGCCGCGAGCTCCGCTTCGAGCGCTTCCCACTCGGCCATCAACTCGTCGATGCGCGGACCGAGCGCACGCTCTTCGGCCTCGAGCGCCGCGACGGTCTCGCGCGGGGTGCGTTCGAAGAAGCCCGGCTCGCAGAAACCAGCACTAATTTCGGCCTTGCGGGCCTCGGCGGCGGCGATCGCCTCGAGCGCGCGGTCACGGAGCCCGGGGAGCTGCTTGCGGCGGTTGGCTCGGCGCTTGTTCTCCTCCCAGGTCGGCTCCCGCGCGACGCTCGCGGCGGCGGCCGCGCGTTCCTGCTTTGCGCGGAGCACGACGGCGTCGGCGCTCAGGTGATCGTCGCCCGCCCGCGCGAGGTAGTCGGCATAGGTGCCCGGAAAATCGCTGATGCCGCCGGGTTGCACCTCGACCACGCGTGTGGCGAGCGCGGAGACGAACGCGCGATCGTGCGAGACGAAGAGCAGCGTGCCCTCGAACTCGAGCAGCGCCGAGACCAGCGCTTGGATCGACTCGATGTCGAGGTGGTTCGTCGGCTCGTCGAGCACGAGCACGTTCGGCTTCTGCGCCATGATGCGGCAAAACATCAGGCGCGCGGCCTCGCCGCCGGAGAGCGCCTCGACCGGCTTGTGCACTTCGTCGCCCGAAAAGAGCATGCGCCCGAGCTGGCCCCGGATCAC
>DATMCL010000531.1:0-7466 GCA_035558375.1 Polyangiaceae bacterium | reverse complement strand
CCGGCCGACGCCGGTTCCCACCAGAACCCCGGTTCCTACTTGGGCTCTCCGTCTTCGCATTCACGCCTTGGACGCTCGTGACACAGATCTCGCGCATGCTCGAAGAGCTGAAGAGCTTTCTTGTTGCTCTGCGCGACGCCTTTGCCGTCCAGGTAGCGGTTGGCGAGGGCGAGGCAGGCGTGGGGGGAACGGTCGTTTTCGCAGCGGCGGACGAGGAACGTGGTCGCGACTCTGCGGAGGCGTGCGATGCGGGGGGCGTCTGCGGGAACGAGCGTGCCGGATTCGTAAGAGGAGGCGGCGCGCTCGCACTCTTCGGGGTCTTTGCGCTCGTAGCAGCGGAGCTCGGATTGCTCGAGCTCTTTGGGGGTGGTGGGAGGAGGGAGCGGTGGCAGCTCTGGGATCAAGCGGGAGGGAGCAAGAGGAAGCGGGGCTGGAAGCGGCGGCGGGATGTCGGGGTCGGGGGCGGGGGCAGGGTTAGGGCTAGGGCTAGGGCTAGGAGAGGCCGGGGCTAAGGGAGGGTCGGTGGGAGTGGCGGAGGGGGAAGGCGCGAGCACTGCAGCCTGTTGGCGAGCCTCCGGCGGAGCGGGTGTGCGCGATCGGCTGGCGAAAGCCAGGGCTACGCCGCCGATGGCTCCGACGACGACGGCGAGGCCGCCGGGGCGCATGGGTTAGAGGCCCTGGCGGACGAGGAGGGCGTCGACTTCCGGCTTGCGTCCCATGAAGCTCACGAAGAGGTCCATGGGGTCGCTGCTGTCGCCGCGCGACAACACGCGCTCGCGAAACGCAGCGCCGACCTCGGCGCTCATCACGCCCTCGCGGCGGAAGCGGCCGAAGGCGTCGGCGTCCAGCACCTCCGCCCATTTGTACGAGTAGTAGCCCGCGGCGTAACCGACCGGGTGCGAGAACAAATGGAGGAAGCTCGCGAGCATGCCGTAGTCGTCCGGCAGCGGGCTCGCCGCGTAGCCTTGGAGGATGCGGTTGCCGTAGGCGAGCGGATCGCCGTCGCGCGCCGGCTCGTAGTCCATGTGAAGCGCTAGATCGACGGCGGCGAAGCCGAGCTGGCGCATCTGCATGCTCGCGGCGCGGAAGGTTCGAGCGGCACGGAGGCCGTCGAGGAGCGCGTCGGGGATCGGTGCGCCCGTCTCGTAGTGGCGGGCGAAGAGGTTCAACCCTTCGCGCTCCGAGCACCAATTCTCCATGATTTGCGAGGGCAGCTCGACGAAATCCTGGACGACGCGCGTGCCGCCGAGGCTGCGCACGCTGACGGCGCTGAGCGCGTGGTGCAGAAGATGGCCGAATTCGTGGAAGATCGTCTCGACGTCGCGATGCGCGAGCAGCGAGGGCTTGCCGCCTGCCGGCGGCGGCACGTTGGCGCAAAACACGGCGAGCTGGCGCTCGGGTGGCACCGCGGTGATGAGCCCGTGCATCCACGCGCCACCGCGCTTCGTCTCACGCGGGTAGGGGTCCACGTAGAAGAGGGCGAGCTCTGCGCCGCCCAGATCGTGCATGTGGAACGCGCGCACCGTGTCGTTCCATGTGCTCGTGCCGGGGGCGGCCGTGATGCGCACGCCGAAGAGCTTCTCTGCCAGATGGAACGCGCCCTCGAGCACGCGCTCGAACGCGCAGTACGGGCGGAGCAGCTCGTCGTCGAAGGCGTAGCGTGCGCGCTTCAGCTTCTCGGAATAGAACCCGACGTCCCATGGCAGGAGCTCCGGCGCGTCGGGGCCCTCGAGCTCGCGGCGGAACGCGAGGAGCTCGGCGCGCTCGCGCTCGAACGCCGTGCGCGTCCGACCGGTCAGGTCATCGACGAAGCGGCGCGCCTCGGCGCCCGTCTTCGCCATGCGCTCCTCCGTAACGAGATCGGCAAAATGAGCGAAACCGAGCAGGCGTGCCTTCTCGCGCCGGAGCTCGAGCAGGCGACTGAGGAGCGGCCGGTTGTCGTGCTCGCCGCTCGTTGCGCGATCGTTGAAGGCGCGCCAGACCGTCTCGCGCAAAGCGCGATCTTCGGCGTAGGTGAGGACGGCCGTGACGCTGGGCGCCTGAAGCGTGAGGCGATAGCCGTCGCGCCCACTGACCGCGGCGCCCTCACGCAGGAGGTCGAGCGCCGAGCCCGGAAGGCCCGCGAGCCGCGCCGCATCGGGCAGCAAAAGCTCGAACGCGTTCGTGTCATCGAGCACGTTTTGGGCGAAGCGCGACGCCACCGATGACAGCTCACGATCGAGCTCACGCAGGCGCGCCTTGCCTTCGGGCGGCAGGCGCGCGCCGTGACGGCGGAACTCCGCGAGCGTCTTCTCGAGGAAGCGGGTGCGCGTCGCGTCGAGCGAGCGCGCCTCCGCCGTTTCGGAGAACGCGACGAGCCGCTGGTAGAGCCGCTCGCGCAGCGGGATACCGGCCCAAAGCGCGCTCACGTCGGGTAACACGGCGTTGTACGCATCGCGCAGCCCCGGCGTCGTCGCCGTGCTCTCGAGGTGCTCGACGACGCCCATGCTCGTCTCGAGCGCTTCGGTCGCGCGCTCAAGCGCGCCGAGCGTCGAAGTGTACGTCGGCGCGCTCGCGTCGGCCTCGATCGCGTCGAGGGTGGCGAGCGTGCGAGAAATCAGCTCGCGAATCGCGGGCTCGACGTGCTCGTCGCGGATGCGATCGAACGCGGGCGGCGAGCTGAGGGCGAGCAGCGGGTTTTCCAAGGCTTCACGACTATAGCATCCGCGCCCGCGCGGGTACGGCTATGCTCTGGCTAGAAACACCGTGGCACGAGCAGAAGGTGAGCTCCTCTTCGAGCCGAGCCCCGAGCGCGTTCGGGCGAGTCGGCTCACCGAGTTTGCGGTGTGGCTCGGCGCGCGCACGGGTCGCTCCTTCGCGAGCTACGACGAGCTCTGGCGCTACTCCGTGACGGATCTCCCGGGGTTCTGGAGCGCGCTCTCGGAATTTTTCCGGGTTCGTTTTCACACGCAGCCGCGGGCCGTTCTCGAGGGTACGATGCCTGCAGCGCACTGGTTTCCCGGTGCGACGTTGAGCTACGCCGAGCACGCGCTGCGAGCGCCCGACGCCGACCCCGCGCTCGTGTTTCGCGCCGAGGACGGCCGCCGCGTCGCCTGGTCGTTCGGCGAGCTCAAGGAGCAGGTCGCGCGCGCGCGGGCGGGGCTTTTGCGCCTCGGGGTTCAAAAGGGCGATCGCGTCGCGGCGCTGCTCCCGAACCGGCCCGAGACGGTTGCGCTCTTTCTGGCCACGGCGAGCCTCGGCGCGATCTGGTCGAGCTCGGCGCCCGAGTTCGGCGTGCCGAGCATCCTCGATCGCTTCCGGCAGATCGAGCCGCGCGTGTTCATCACCGTCGACGGCTACCGCTACGGGGGGAAGGCCTTCGATCGCTCGGCGGACGTGCGCGCGATCGCGGCGGCATTGCCGGGCTCACCGGCCGTCGTCGTCCTCCCCGAGCTCGGGGTGGACGTGGGCATTGCCGGCGCCATCTCGTTTGCGGAGCTCACGGCGGAGCGTGGCGAGCTCGCCTTCGAGCCCGTGCCGTTCGAGCATCCGCTCTGGATCCTCTATTCGTCCGGCACGACCGGCTTGCCGAAACCCATCGTGCAGGGACATGGCGGCATCCTGCTCGAGCACCTGAAGGCGCTCGCGCTGCACGGCGACTTGAAGCCGGGCGAGCGCTTCTTCTGGTTCTCGACGACCGGCTGGATGATGTGGAACTACCTCGTGAGCGGGCTCTGCCTCGGCGTGACGCTCGTGCTCTACGACGGGAGCCCCGCGTATCCAGGGCTCGACGCCCTCTGGAAGCTCGTCGAGTCCGAACGCATCACGACTTTCGGGACGAGCGCGCCGTACTTGCTCGCCTGTCAGAAGGGGCACCTCGCGCCGGGCACGAAACACGACCTTTCCGCGCTATCCGTCATCGGAACGACGGGAGCGCCGCTCCCCGCCGACGGCTTCGGCTGGGTGTACGACCAGGTGAAGCGCGACCTCGTGCTTGCGTCCGTCAGTGGAGGCACCGACGTGTGCACGGCGTTCGTGCTCGCGTGCCCGTGGCTTCCCGTGCACGCCGGCGAGATCCAATGCCGCGGCCTCGGCGCCAAGGTCGAGGCCTTCGATCCGAGCGGCAACGCCGTCATCGACGAAGTCGGTGAGCTGGTTCTCACCGAGCCGTTGCCCTCGATGCCGGTCGGCTTCTGGGGCGACGCCGATGGCTCGCGCTTCCGCGAGAGCTATTTCTCGGTCTATCCCGGCGTCTGGCGCCACGGCGATTGGATCAAGATCACGCCGCGCGGCTCGTGCGTCATCTACGGCCGCTCCGACTCGACCTTGAACCGCGGCGGGGTGCGCATGGGCACGAGCGAGTTCTACCGCGTGGTCGAGGCGCTCCCCGAAATCGCCGACAGCCTGGTCGTCGACACGGGCTCGCTCGAGGGCGACGCCATCGGCAAGCTCTGGCTCTTCGTCGTGCTCGCCCCCGGCAGGGCCCTCGACCGCGAGCTCGAGAAGCGCGTGAAGGAGCGCGTGAAGCTCGATCTTTCACCGCGCCACGTCCCGGACAAGATCGTCGCGGTGCGGGCGATCCCGCGCACGATCAACGGCAAGAAGCTCGAGGTGCCCGTGAAGCGGATCCTGCTCGGGACGGCGCCGGAAAAGGCGGCGAGTCGCGACACGTTGGCGGATCCGAGCTCGCTCGATGCGTTCGTGGAGCTCGCGCGGGGCGGCGTAGCGTAGCTTGGCGTTACCCGAGCCCCAGCCGCTTCGCCGCGATCCCGAACGCCACCGCGCTCGCATCGATTCCTGCGTATTTCCGTCCGAGCCGCTTCGCGACCGCGAGCGTCGTCCCGGAGCCGCACATCGGATCGAGCACGCGGCTCTCCGGGAAGCTCGACGCACGCACGATGCGCTCGAGCAGTGCTTCCGGCTTCTGTGTCGGGTAGCCGGTCGCTTCGCCGAGGAGCGGCGTGTTGGCGCGCATGGCCGGTAGATCCGTCCAGACGCTGCCGCGGCGGCGGCCGCTGTCGGCGTAGTAGCGATACGTCTTGCCGCCGAGCGTGCGGTCTCGGTAGGCGCGTCCGTCGGCGTCTTTCTTGCCGAAATGCATGCGCTGGCTCGTCTCGGCGTACGGCTCGCGCAGCGCCTCGTCGTCTCCGTTCCAGATGAGGTCGCCGCCACGCGCGTAGATCAAGATGGTTTGGTGCGTGACGCTCGGGCCGCGCTTGCCGCGAGCGCCATTGCCGGGCACCCAGATGATTTCGCCGCGAAAGGCGCCGCGGCCGAAGACGCCGTCGGCGAGCACCTTGGCCTCGTGCACGGCGCGGTGGTCGAGGTGCAGGTAGAGGGCGCCGCGCTCGCTCATCGCGTCACGCATGGCCGCAAGGCGCGGCCCGAGCATCGCGATGAAGGCGTCGATGCCGCCCCAGCTGTCGGTGTAGGCCGTCTCGCCGTGCGCCCGGTGGCCGGGGCCGCTGCGCGCGCGGTGGCGCACACGGGTGTCGAAGGGCGGATCGACGTAGACGAGGTCGAAGCGCCCCGCGCGGGCAGCCTCCGCAATCAGCGTCAGGCAGTCGCCGCGTGCGAGCCAGGCGCCGCGCCCTTTGCGAAGCTCGCGCGTCGCCGTGCCGGACGGGCGCGCGCGCGTCAATTGCCGGCCACGCTCGGAACGGCGCTGTCGCTCGAAGGTCCGCCGCCGCTCGGCTCGCTCTGCACGGGCTCGCCGCGCGCGTCGAGGGCGATGGCGAGCGGCGCTTCGAGGAGCGAAGGGACCGGCGGGTCCTCCGCGACCAAGAGCGCGAGCCGCTGGTCGTCGAGAGGGACCTGTGCCGGCAGGTTCGGCAGCCATTCCCAGTAAGGTCCGCCGCCCGTGCAGCCGGACGACGTCTCCTCCACGCTGCACGCGATGCGCAGGTGGATGTGATCGTCGTGGGGAAGGCTGTCGACCGGCTGCCACATCACGCTTTGCGCGCGCAGCACGAGGTCGAGCGGCTCGCCGCGAGCGAGCGCGTAGTCGACGAGCAGCGCCTCGACGTTGCGGCTCGCGAACATGAATTGCACGCCCATCTCGGGCGCTTCGAGCAGCGCCTTCACGAGCCGCCACTCTTGCTCCACGTCGAAGCGCAGGATGTGCCCGTCGCTCGGGTTACGCGCCAGGCCGTCGGAGTCGATGTGGATGAAACCGGGTGCGGGGACGCGCGCGCCGCTCGGTGTCCGGTACTGGTAGATGAGGTCGACGTCGCGCCCGGAGCGGTGCGACTGGTGGCCGTCGATCTTCCCGCCGAAACGCGCGGAAAGATCGCCGATCACGAGCGGGGGCCCCTCCGGATCGGCGGCGTGAAGCTCCTTCGCGATGCGCGTCAGCGCCGCGACCAGGCGCGGCCGCCCGAAATGGTGCGCGCCCTGCGGCCGGTAGCGCACGAAGCCGGGCCCCGCGACGGGAAGCTCCATGGCGTCGGTCTGCACGCCGAGGTTCGGCGAGCCGACGGTGCCTCGGAAGCTCGGTGCGAGCGGCGACGGCGTCGAGAGGCAGCCGAGAGGAAGCAGTGCGCAGACGAGACCCGCGCGTGCGCGTGCCCCGTGCCTCACGCCTGCCTCCCGGGGAGGTAGCTCGCGATGGTCGCTTCGATGCTGCGCGCCGCTTCCGGAGAGGTGTAGTCGGGCGCGAGCTGGTACTCGTCGCGATGCACCAAGATGCCTTGCTCGACGAAGGCGACGAACGCGTTCTTGAGCGTTGGCTTGCTGACGGCTTCGCGGCGCTCGATCGCGCCCGCGAGGAACATCTCGCCGCCCATCGTGAGCGTCTTCCGGATCAGCTCTTTTTCGGGCAGGGCACCGCGCTCGAGCAAGAGGCAGCCGCGGGCGGCGATCCGATACGCCTCCACGAAGCTCACGAGGATGCCGGCGTAGAGCTCGAGCCACTCGCGCCCGGTCCACCCGTCGTGGCCCGGCCCGGGCACACAGCGCTCGTTTTCGGTCTCGAGCTCGCCCATGACGGCCATGCTGCGGCACGTATCGTCGAAGATCGCCTCGAAGGGCTGGTCGGCGCGGAAGCGGAATTCCAGCTTGAACAGTCGGGACAGCGCGCGCACGCGCTCGCGCACGGTGCAGAGATCCGTCGCTCCGGAGGAGAGCATCGCGAGGGCGACCAGCGCACGCTCGACGAAGAAATGGACGATGACGTTCTTCGACGTGTCGAGCGAGAGCCGCTTGGCTTCGTCGACGACGTAGTACGCGCCGGGACCCGCGAGCACGCCGCGGCGCCGGCTCTCGGCGCCTTGCGTCGGCTGGTGGATCTCGACGAGCTCGGTGTCGGCGAACATCTGCACCGCCTCGCGGATCGACTCGCGCCGCAGCATGCCCGTGCTGGTGCGGAGCGCCGGGCTCGAGCGCGCGCCGAGCCGCTGGAGAACGCCGAGCAGTCGCTCGACGCGCAGGAGCAGCTCCTCATGCGAGAGGCCGCGCTGGCGATGGGTGAGCAGGACGAGCGCCGTGAG
>DATMCL010000530.1:0-3959 GCA_035558375.1 Polyangiaceae bacterium | reverse complement strand
GCTTTCCGTAGCGCGCGGGGTCGAAGATGCCGACGATGTTCGAGCCCGCCCGGGGCCGCGTGGTGGCCGCCCTCGTGCTCCTCGCCGCGAGCTGCGGGCGATCGAGCCTCTACACGCTCGACGCCGACGCGGGCGCGGTCGGCGGCAACGGCGGGACCGGCGCGGGCGGCTCGGGCGGCTCGGGCGGGAGCCCAACACTGGAAGGCGGAGGCGGAGGCAGCGCGCCACTCGGCGGAACGGGCGGCCGCATGCCGATGGCTGGGCGCGGCTCGGCGCCCGGTGGCACGGGTGGTCGCGGCACTGCGGTCGGCGGGCGCGGACCGAGCGCCGGGCGCGGCTCGGCGCAGGGTGGCTCGGCAGGTCGCGCGGGTGGCGCCGCAGGCATGCCACCACAGGAGCACTGTCGCGACGGCGTGCTCGATCCCGGTGAAGAGTGCGATGCGGGGGAGGGGCCTTACTCGCTCCCGGCAATCGAGCTGCATTCGAACGGCATCGTCATCGACCTCGAACCGGTCGTCGGACGACAGTTCGCGACCGACTACTACGGCTACAGGAACGGTAGCAGCCACACGGGTAACGAGAACAAGGCGGGGAGCAAGATCTACTTCTACCGACCGTTCGACGAGGCCGCCGTGTATCTCGTCACGCACCACGGGATCGATTTCGAAGCGACGGGCTTCGTGCAGCCGACCGGGAGCGTGGAGTTCGACGTGACGGACCTTCCCGATACCTTCAAGCTCCTCGTCTCCGACGACGCGGGTGAAGTGAAGACCTCCGGCGGGACCGCGCTCCTCGGGCGCTGGGCGCTCGGGCAGGAATCGGACGGCTTCCTGCTCGGCGGCATTCCGTTCCCCGGCAGCTGGCACATTTTCGTCGATCCGAGCTTCATCCAGGGGATCGACAGCTTCACCGCGCTCTCCGGCGACGGCTACCGCACGGGGCTTGCCCTCGCGAAAACCGTCGAGCTCATCGCGAGCGACGAGGTCGGCGACTGCCGGCGCGATTGCACCATTCCGTACTGCGGCGACGCGCGGCTCGATGCGGGCGAGGTGTGCGACGACGGCAACACGCTCCCGCACGACGGCTGCTTCGAGTGCTTCCCCGACGACATCAGCGACCCGTTGCGCTGAGCCGCTCTGCTCGTGCGGTGCGCGTTTCGCGTCAGCGTCGCTCGACGCGGTGCTTCTGGCGCGCGGCGCCGGCGGCGAAGATGGCGCGCTCCTCGTCCGTCGTGAGCAAGAGTGGCGTCGCCGGTTGCGGCCGCCCGCTGTCGTCGAGCGCGACGTAGACGACGAAACCGGAGTTCGTGTAGCTGACGGCGCCCGTGATCGGGTCCTCCGAGTGCACGTCGACGCCGACCTCGATGGAGGTCCGCCCGACCCAGGTGACGCTGGCCGTGCAGACGAGGAGCTCGCCCAGGTGCACCGGCTGCCGAAAGGTCATCGAGTCGAAGGCGATCGTCACGCAGGGGCGGCGCGTGTGCCGCATGGCGCAGATGGCGCCGGCTTCGTCGACCATGCGCAGGATCACGCCGCCGTGCACGTTGCCGTGCGCGTTCGCGTGCTCCGGCAGCATCCATTGGTGCATCACGAGGCGCGACGTAATGGCTGCTTTGGGTGCGTTGGTCCGGTCCGGCATGGCCGGGGCAGCGTACCACGGGGCGCGTGCTAGGCTCGGCCGCCGCTCGCGCACCGAAGGGCTTTCGAGGCCCCGCCGTCACCCGGCATGCCGAGCGCCGCGCCGATGGACTTCGTTTACTTCATCGTCCTCGTGAGCTCGTTGATCCTGGTCCACGAGTTCGGGCACTTCTTGTTCGCCAAGGTCTTCGGCGTGAAGGTGCTGACGTTCTCGCTCGGTTTCGGGCCGAAGATCCTGAAGCTCCGGGGACGCGAGACGGAGTACTGCGTTTCGCTCCTGCCGCTCGGCGGCTACGTGCGCATGCTGGAGGAGTCGAAGAACGACCTCGTGCTGCCGGAGGATCGGCGCCGCACGTTCGAATCGATCGCGGCCTACAAGCGCGTGCTGATCGTGCTCGCCGGGCCGCTCATGAACATCGTGTTCCCGGTGCTGCTCTACTTCTCGGTGTTCGTGGGCGACGGGCCGTTCCTGCCGCCGACGGTCGGCGTCGTCTTGCCGCACCATCCCGCCGACGGCAAGCTCTACCCGGGCGATCGCATCATGGCGGTAAACGGGGAGGAAATCGGCACTTTCGACGAGCTCAAGCGCATCGTCGGCAAGAGCCCGGGCAAGCCCATCAAGCTGCGCGTGTTTCGCGACAAGCGCGACATCGACGTCGAGCTCACGGTGGAGGAGACGACCGAGCACCGCGATCTCGACGTCGTCGAGCACATCGGGACGATCGGCATTCAGCCGAGCGCGCCGGCGCCCGTGATCGGCGTGTCGAGTCCGGAGTCACCTGCGTACCGCGCGGGTCTGCGCACGTTCGACCTCGTGACGAGCGTCGGCGGGCAACCCGTGCGGCGCTTCATGGATCTCGACGACGCGTTCGACGCCGACGTGGGCGGCACGCTGCCCGTCACCTACCTCCGGCCCGTGCCCGTGCCGGACGCGCTCGGTGGCCTCGCCGACATGGCGGTGTTCGAAGCGGGTGTCGTCGCGCTCACGCCGGATCCGAACGGCACGACGCTGCTCGAGCGCACCGGGATCGAGACCGCGGATCTCTACGTCGCGATCGTGCCGCCGGATTCGTACCTCTACAACGCGGGACTGAGGTCCGGGGACAAGCTGCTCCGGCTCGACGACGACCCGGTTCCGGCCTGGTCTACGTTTCGCGAGAAGGTGTTCGCGGCGCCCGATCGCCAGCATCGCTTCGACTATTTCTCGGCGCGGGACGGGCGCGTGCGCTCCGGCACCTTCCAGATGCGGCGCGAGGAATTCAGCGACCGTCGCGGGCAAACCATCGCGCGGCAGTACGTGCTGCCGATCCAGCACTGGACTCCGGTCGCCCCGGAGGAGCGCGTCGCGCACCCTGCACCGTTGCGCTACGCGCTCGTCAAGGCGGTCGAAGAGACGGTGGACGTGACGCGCATGGTCGTGGTCGGTCTCGTGCGCCTCGCGCAAGGGCGCTTGAGTCTGAAGACCTTGTCCGGCCCCATCACGATCTACCAGGTCGCGGGTGAGGAGGGGCGCAAGGGCCCCGACTACTTCATCTGGGCGATGGCCGTGATCAGCATCAACCTCGGGCTGTTCAATCTCCTGCCGATCCCTGTGCTGGACGGCGGGCACCTGTTCTTCCTGACGGTGGAGGGGATCTTGCGGCGGCGCGTGCCCCTCCGGGTGCGCGAGCTGTCGCACATCGTCGGCATGGCGATCTTGTTCGGGCTCATGGTGCTCGCGTTCAAGAACGACATCGAAAAGCGCTGGGACGCGATCATGGGCGACCGTTCGAGCTTTTCCGGATGAAGGCGCCCGACGCGACGAAAAACCTGAGCGCGCGCGTGGTCGCCGTGCGCGTGCTCGAGCGCGTGGAGCGGGACGGCGCGTTCGCGGCGGCTGCGCTCGACGCCGAGCTCGATCGGCACCCGCAGCTCGACGTGCGCGATCGCGGCCTGTCGTCGGAGCTCGTGTACGGCGTGCTCCGCACGCGCCGGGCGCTCGGTGAGCGGCTGCTCGCTCACGCGCCGCGCGGCATCGCCGACGCGCTCGTACGCCTGCACCTCGAGGTGGCGGCGTACCAAATCCTCTTGCTCGATCGCATTCCGGCGTTTGCGGCCGTGGACGAAGCGATCGGCGATCTCAAGCGCGCGCGCGGCCCGCGGGTCGCCGGCTTCGGCAACGCGGTCCTCCGCAAGCTCGCGCTGGAGCCCAAGCTCGATCCGGTGGCGGCGGTGCGCACGAGCGCGCCCGCATGGCTCGTCGCGAAGCTCGAGGCGGCCGTCGGCGCGCGCGAGGCGGAGGCGCTGCTCGGCGCGGGTGTTGCGTCGGGTCGGCTCTGGGCG
>DATMCL010000529.1:0-12033 GCA_035558375.1 Polyangiaceae bacterium | reverse complement strand
TCGTGCACCGGTGCGATGAACGAGACCTGCTCGTGCATCAAGGTCGCGCTGGACGGCGACGACGCGCTCGGGGCAACGAGCGGCGCGGTGCTGCCCTTCGCGAACGTACAGCCGGCGCTCGACTACGCAGCGACGCATCCGGAAGCACCACGCTCGGTGTGTGTCGCCGAAGGCGCGACATGCGGGGGGCAGGCGACGTACGCGGGCCCTGCAGGCGCGGATCTTTCGATGCGCAATGGCGTGTCGCTCTACGGGCGCTACGAGTCGAGCGGGTGGTCCCGTTGCGCACAAGGCGGTACGACTCTCGCGCCGACGACCGGGGCGGGCGTGTATTTCGGTCCCGCAGTCCAGAGCGCCACGATCCTCGACGGCTTTGCGATCGCTCGGTATCCGGCCGAGACCACGGCCGCCGTGACGCTCGACGGCGCCGTCAGCGCCCAAGTCGTCTCCGTGGACGTGGGGATGCCGGCACCTGGCGCCACGACGGCCATCGGCGTGGATGCGCGAAATGGCGCCGAGGCGACACTCACCGGGCTCTCTGCGTCCGTTGCCGGTGGCACTCCGTGGTGTCCACCGAATCTCGTCGGCATTCGCGGCGTCGATTCGAAGCTGTCGATCGACGGCGGCAATTTCAGGCTCTTTTCGTCGACCATCCCGGTTGCCTGTCAGTCGGTGACGGGCCTTTCGCTCGACAACGCTTCGGGCTCGTCCGTCGTGGGCACGACCTTCACGTTCCTCTCCGACACCACGACCACGCCACTACGCATCCACGACTCGGCCGACGTGACGCTCGACGGAGTCTTGCTCGACCACACCGCCGGGACGGGCTTCGGGACTTCTCCCGTCGCTGCCGGCGCCGATCTGACCCGCACGGCGGGGATCTCGTGGACGGGTGGGACCCTGCGCATCGCGTCGGGTGTCGGGATCGTGTTGACCGACTCGCCGGGCGCCAAGCTCGACGTCGCGGTGACGGCAAGCACGGGCACCGGCATCACCCTGAGCGGCGACGCCTCGGGAACCGTGCTCGACGGCTCGGTCACCGTCACTGGCAGCTCCACGGAAGGCCTTTCCGGCGACGGCTGCAACGGAACGGCACCCGTCATCAACACCACCGTCACCACGCGCGCCACGCAGAGCGGAGGCGCCGGCATCGCGATCGGGGGTGATTGCAAGCCGACGATTTCGTCCACGGTCTCGGTCGCACTGGGCGCGAGCATGGGTACGCAGAACCTCGCAGCAATCCGCTGCACGGCGCCGAGTCGCTGCACCATCGACCACGCGAACGCAAGCGTCGTGGCCGGTCTCACCACGAGCGGGTCGGTGTGGATCAACTCCTACGGCATCCAATGCGACCCGGGCAGCTGCCCCGTGATCACGCACAGTCACGCGAGCGCTCTCAGTGCCGTGGGCGAGCACAGGATTTCTCAATACCAAGGGGGCGGCGTCACGGCTCCGGGCAGCACGCTCGTGAGCGGCAACGTCATCGAGGGGGCATGCACCGCCGGTAACGGCTTCGGCATCGAGGCGTCGGGGCGGATCGAGAACAACGTCATCACCGGACCCACGTGTGGGGCATCGAACGGCGACCAAGGCGGCTCGCACGTCGTGGGGCTCGTGACGGACAGCGGCGACGTGCATTCGAACGACATCTCGGGGGGAGGCCCGTCCGACTGCGACCCGCTCATCTGCACGGGCTACCTCGGGTGCGTCGGCGTTGGCGTGAAGACCAACGGCGGCCAGATTCGAAACAATAAAATTTCGTCGGGCTGTGTCGGCCCCGCGCTGAGCATGCCCTCGTCGAGCAACGCGCTGGCCGGCCCCGTAGAACACAACCTCGTTGCGGGAACACCGCTCCTCGCACCGAGCTCGCCCGCGGTGACCACCATCGCTCAACTGAATGCTCTCGTCGGGGCTACGGGCAATTTCAGCAGCGGCTCCGGAATCGATGCCGGCACTCCCACCGGAGCGCCCGCGGTCGACATCGACGATAACCCACGCGATCAGTATCCGGACGTCGGCCCCTACGAGCAGATCGGCGCACCGAGCGCCTGCTACGGAGTTGGTTGCTCCAATCACGGAGTTTGCTTGACGGGCGCCTGCGCGTGCGACCCCGGCTACACCGGGCAGGCCTGCGAGTTCGTGGACCAGTGCCAGAGCAACAACGGCGGCTGCGACGCGCTCACGACCTGCACTCCCAACGGTGCTTCCGTCATCTGTGGTCCCTGCCCGCCTGGGTACAGCGGGGACGGCGTGACCGGATGCTCCGATATCGACGAGTGCGCGACTGACAACGGCGGCTGCGACGAGCTGACGAGCTGCACGAACGTCGACGGAGGTCGGAGCTGCGGCGACTGCCCCCTCGGCTACACCGGGAACGGGGAGACCGGCTGCGTGCTGTCCGACCTCTGCGGGCTACAGCCGTGCGAGCACGGCGGCACCTGCACGGAGCAGTCGAGCAGTTACACGTGTACGTGTCCGGTCGGTAACCCCGGCGCGAATTGCGAGCATTACATCACGCAACTCGCGCTGGGCGACGCACACGCGTGTGCCCTCCTCGACGACGCCACGCTCACGTGCTGGGGTTCGAACACCTTCGGACAGACGAACGCGCCGTCCGGCACTTTCTTGGATGTCGCCTCAGGCAAGGACTATTCGTGCGCGGTAGCGACGGACCATTCGCTCCACTGCTGGGGCAACCTGACGGCGCCGAGCGGCTCGTTCACCTCCGTCGCGAGCGGCAACGTTCACGCTTGCGCCATCCGAGACGACGGCACGGTGGCTTGCTTCGGCAACGCGTTCTTCGGCAAGACGACGCCACCGAGTGACACCTTCACCGCTCTCTCCGCTGGCTTCAACAAGACGTGCGGATTGAAGTCGGATCAGACCCTCGCGTGCTGGGGCGACAATTCGTTCGGTGGCGCGACGCCGCCCACCGGCACCTTCACGAGCCTCGGCGTCGGCAACTATCACGGCTGCGCCATCCTGCCCGACCAGACAGTCACCTGCTGGGGCTACAACGTGTACGGACAAGCAACCGCGCCGAGCGGCACGTTTACCTCGCTTGCCTTGGCAGGGGACACCTCGTGCGGCATCCGAACCGATCAGACGGTTGCCTGCTGGGGCTATTACGCGACGAGCTACCTGCTCCCGCCTGCCGGAACCTTCGTGACGCTCGACGCGAATCGAGCGACCGACATCGGCCGAGTGTGCGGCGTCGACACCGATGAGCTTCTGCAGTGCTGGGGCGATCTCTGAGCTGAGCTTTGCCCGTCGTATCGGCTTCTTTGCCGTGCGTCTCGGGACCTTGCGTGATGACGGGGGCACGCCATATCGATCCGTATGCTTGCGCGCTTCCGTTTCGCAGCGCCGGCCACCTTGAGCTATGGGGTGGCCGTGCTCGTAGGTCTAGGCTGTGACACGACCTCGGACGAACCTCGCGGAAGCGGCGGCCGAACACCCAACGGCTCGGCGGGGGCGCCTGCGGCCGGCGGCTCGGGCTCGACGCGCGGCGGGAGCTCGAGCACGGGGGGTAAGCATCGCGGCGGATCCGCCGGGACCAGCGCGCCGGGTGCAAGCGGTGACACGAACGGCGAGGGGGCGGCTGGCCCCGCACCGGCCGGCGACGGGGGCTCCGCTTCGAATGGCGGAGCTCCGGACGGCAGCGCGGCGGGCGGCGCCCCAGCCAATAGCACCGGGGGAGCGAGCGGCTCCGAAGCGTCCGGCGGCGCGCCCGGCGACGGCGATGACCTAGGCGACACGCTCGCCAATGGCGCGGCCTCGGTCGCGACGGAGCCGCGTCCCGCGTTCGGCGCCGTGATCCTCGCGAGCGATGGCGCGCGCGTGTACGCCGTCGAATCACGGCGCGACGTCGAGACCGGGCCCTTCGGGCTGCCGTGGCGCTCGCGCTTTCGCGTCGCGGCGTACGACGACGGCGTCGCAGCGTGGTCGTACGCTGCGGAGCCGGACGACGTCGTGTCGGACGTGATCGTGCACCCGTCCGGGGACGTCACCATCGCGGTGCTGTCGCAAGCACGCGAGCGCATGGCTTACGACCTGCTCCGCTTCGACCGCGACGGCGCGCCGCTCGGCACCACGACGCTTGCGGAGCCGAGCACGACGCCCGACGCCGACTTCGGCAGCGTCGCGCGGCCCATGTTCCGCATGAAATCGGACTTCGCCGACGCGACCGTGGGCGGATGGGTGCGCCTCGTGCCGGACGGCGAAGGGCTCGTCGCCGTCTTCCTCTCGTACATCGACCGCTCTTCCATGGAGCCGCTGAGCTCGCGCTGGGCGCTCGGCCTGGCCGCGTTCGACTGGCAAAGCGCGAGCTATGCGGAGCGCTGGGCTCGAATCGTGGAGGGGCCGCATCGCGCAGAGCCCCCCGGGTGGGCGTACGACGAGCTCCGCTGGAACGAGCAGGTGATCCGACCCTTTCTCGCGCGCGACGACGTCAACGGCGATCTGCTCGTGGGTCGGGCGTGGAACAATCTGCGCTGCGAGGCGAACGTCGCTGTCTTTGCGGAGTTCACGGCCGAGGACTGTGTCTTCGGCTCGGTCGGCGAGCTCGAGAACGAGCGCGTCCCGCTCGCCGTTACGCGCTACAGCGCCGCGGGCGAGCGCCTCGGTACCGTCGTTCTCTCCCCGGACGAGGACGCGCCCGAGCAGCTCGCGTTTGCGCTCGCCGGCCACGACGGCGGCTACGTCGTCGCGGGTGCGGTCGTGCGCGAAAACCCCGATGGCTCGAGGCGCACGTATCCGGATGCGAACGGCTACGTCGACTACGACGGGTACATCGCGACGTACCGTCCGAGCGGCAAGCTCGCGTTGCACCACGACTTCGACCTCGGCCGGGGAGACGTGCTCGCAGCCCTGCGCGTGACGCCGCGGGGCGTCCTAGCCGTCGGCTCGGCGGGCTGGGATCGCTGGCAGGGCGGGATGAGCATCTCGCGCGGGGCCGATCCGCTCCTCGCCTGGCTATCCACGGATGGCACGGACGCCGCGACGCGGGTGCTTCCCCTCACGGACGGCTCGCGCCACTACCACCTCCACGATGTCGTCGTCACGGGCGACGCTGTCGTCGCGCACGGCTTCTCGGACGCTCCGATGACGCACTCGGCCGACGGAGGGCACGACGAGGCACGCACGTTCGGCGCGCTCCGGATCCGCCTCGCGCCTCCGTGACGGCGCGTTCAGCTCCGAGCAGTCTCTAGCGAGACGTGACCCGCCTCGGAGCTCTGGCCGGCTGCGGGCGCCTGGGGCGCGGCCGCTGCCTTCGCGCGACGCGTCGCGACGATCGCGTAGGTGGCGCCGAGGATCACGGCAAGCGGGCCAACGACGGCGAGCATGCCGTTCGACATACCGACGAGCTTCAGGCCCGAGACGATGAGCACGACGATGAGCGCCGGGCGAATCACCGTGTCCGGCGCGCGCGACGAGAAGCGGGCGCCGACGAACACACCGGGGATGCTGCCGATGAGGATCGACGCCGTCAGGCTCATCTTGAAGTCACCGAACAGGAGGTGACCGAGCGCCGCGCTCGTGACGAGGGGAACCGCCTGCACGAGATCCGTGCCGACGAGCTCCGAGAGCTTGAGGCGCGGGTAGAGCATGAGGAGCAAGATGATCATCAATGAGCCGGAGCCGACCGAGGTCAGACCGACGACGACGCCACCCAGGATGCCAATGAGGAGCGTCGGAACGGGCTTCACTTCGAACGGAAGCAGGCTCTCCCCCGGCTTCTTGCGAGCGGCGAGCAGCGGTCGAATGACGAGGCCTGCCGACACGATGAGCAGGGCGACGCCGAGCGCCATCTTGATGTTGCCCTGGAGCGCCGCACCCGAGCCGAGCTTCTTCAGGAGCAGCACGCCGAGGAACGCCGACGGCACGGAGCCCATGACCAGCCACTTCACGAGGCCGCGGTGCACGGTGCCGCGCTTCCAATGCACGCCGCCGCCAATCGGCTTCATGATCATCGACGCGACGATGTCGCTCGACACGGCCGTGAGCGGCTCCACCCCGAACAGGAGCACGAGGATCGGCGTCATGAGGGCGCCGCCACCCATGCCGGTCAGTCCCACGACGAAACCGACGAATGCACCAGCCAGCGTGACGAGCGGGTCGAGCATTTCCGGATTATATCAGATAATCCCTACCGGGTTAGTGGGAATTCCGTAAACAATTGCAACCACTGTGAATTTCTAAAAAAAATTTAGGCCGGGTCCGGGGGGAGCAGGCTCGTGCGCGAGACCTCGGCCTCGGAAGTACGGGTTTCCCCGGAGCGGTCCAACGCCATCTTGAACAGGACGGGACCAATCATCTCGTTGATGGCGACTGCGGCGATGACCATCGAGCTGAACCCTTCCCCGATGGTCGGGAACGCCTTGGCGATGCCGAGGCCGATGCCGAGCGCCAAGCCGGCCTGGGAGACGAGCGAGGACCAGCCCCAGGTGCGGATGGCCGGCGTGTCGTCCGCAAGGTGACTGCTGAGACGGGCGGCGGCGTAGGTGATGAGCCCGCGCGTGACGCACAAGGTGAGCGCGATCGGCCAGAGCTTCTGGAGCAGCGGGATGTTCAGGTGCGCGCCCGCGTTGGCGAAGAAGACCACGTAGACGACGGCGCCCGTGACCTCGATCGAGTGGAGAAGCTTGCCGCCCTGCGCCGTCAGGTTCTGGACGACGAAGCCCGCGACCATGAACGCGAGCGTCGCGTCGAGCGTGACGTAGCGCAGAAAATCCGTGAGGCCGAAGCCGACGGCGAGGAGCACGAGGAGCAAGCCGCGCTGCCCGATGAGCCGCAGGTACGCGCCGAGCGCCAAGCCGAGCGTCGTGCCGAACGAGATGCTGCCGAGCAGCTCGTGCCCGAGCTTCTCGATGTCGTGGAAGGAGAAGCCGCCGGAGCCGGCAATCAGCGGGCGCGCGACCATCATGCCGACGGCCGTGAGCACCACCACCACGATGTCGGAGGACATGATGAAGGCGAGCGCGAAGGTAGCCACGGGACCCTTCGCACGGGTCTGCGACAGAATGCCCATGCACGCGGACGGACTGCGCGTGATGGAGACGACGCCCCAAAGCAGCGCCACGCCGAGCAGCGGTTTCGCGGCCAGATCGGCCAAGAAGGGCACGAAGCGCGCCAGGACGAACAACGTCGCGCTCATCCCCGCGAGCACGAGCACGGTCTGCACGACCATCGCGTAGCTCAAGCTCTTGGCGACGCCGCGGATGGTCGACATGCGGAGCTCGGCTCCGCCGGCCAGCGCGATCATGGCGATTGCCAGCGTGTTGACCGGCGTGAGCGCGTTGACGGTGTGGTGATCGACCAGGTGCAGCACGTCCGGACCGCCGATGATGCCGGCGAGGAGGTAGCCGGAGAGGTGTGGCAGACCGATCGTCTCGAGCAGCTCGCTGAGGAGGGTGCCGGCGAGGAGCAGGAAGCCGACGCCCGCTACGGTTCCGAGCTCGCCTTCGAGCTGGGGCGCGAGCTTGGTCGCCGAATAGAGCAGTCCGAAGGTGACCGCGAGCGCGACCGCCTGGATCAGGCGAGTGCCGAAGCCTTTGTGGCCGCCGCCGTGGCCGCTCATGGGGCCCCCGGCGCGTCCGAGTGAGGGGGCTCGGGAAAGTCCGACGAGCGACCGAGCACCGATTGGCGGAGTGAGACGGGCGACACTTCGTTGGTGTCCTCGAGCTGGGTCTCGCCGGCGAGCTCGAGGCCGCGCCTGAGCTCGGCGGGGCCGACGAGCTCGCCGACCAAGACGCCCGCGGCGATGATGACGAGCACCGCGCTCGTCGCGGGCCCCGGCAAGCGCACATTGAGCACGAACGCCAGCGCGAGCGAGATCGCACCGGTCGATGCCATGCCGAGGCCGATGCGCGGGCCCGCCTTGCGCGCCGCCGGCAAGAAGGCCGTGAGCAAGAACCCGCGCACGACCTCGATGCCAAGTCGTGCGACGAGCGCCACGGCCACCATCAGTCCGAGGTTCGGGAACGCGTCGAAGTCGACGCTGGCCCCCGCGGCGAGCACCGCGGGCAGGAGCACCGGCTTCTCCGTGGATTGGACCATGAACTTGAGCTCGAGCCGATGCCGCGAGGCGACGGCGAGCGTGAGGCCCATGGTGAACAGCGTCGCGACTGCCGCGAGGCCAAGGCGCATCGCGACGCCCGAGGCGAGGAGCGTCGCGCCAAGGAGGATCCCCCAGCTTTCGTCGCGTCGAAATTCGCGGGCGAGCAGCACCGTCGCGACCAAGCCCATGATTACGCCGATGCCGAGCCCCGCGGCGAGGCGTAGCGGGGGTGCAAACTCGGTGAGCGGCGCGTGGGGGGAGACGGCCGCCAGCACCGCGATGGCGAACATGGGCACGAGCTGGCTCGCGCGCGCCATGTCGGCAAGCCAGTCGGAGAGCGGTCCGGTCGCGCCGTGGCGCTCGGCCACCCAACGGACCGTGTGGCGCGTCGTCTCGCAGCCGATGAAGCCCGTACCGACGGCGAGGACGAGGCGCGGAAAGCCTTCGAGCACGTCGAGCACGCCCGCGGCGAACCAGACGGCGGCGCCGACGGCCGAGCCAACCATGGCGGCGAGCACGATGCCCGCCAAAGCGCGCCCGAAATGCACGCGCCGGCGCCCGACGATCAGGTAGCCAAGGCCCACCACGAAGGCGAGCCACGACGCGGCGCACACGAAGATGGGCTGGAAGACCTGAATCATCGAGCGCGGCAGCACACCAAGGCCGTGCGGCCCGACCGCAACGCCGAGCACCAAATACTCCGCGCCGGACGGCAGCCCGAAGCCGCGAATGGTTCGACCGCCCACCAGCATGCTGCTGACGAACGCGACGACCAAAAGGCCGAGTAGGACGGCGATACCCCCGCTCACGAGCCGGCTCCGCGCGAGCCGAGCCTACCGAGCGGCACGTGCGCGCTCGCCAGCGCTTCGACGATCGCGAGCTGGAGCTCGGAGCGGGCATTGCGTTGCTCGGACGCGAGGCTGAGGCGGAACAGGGTGCGCTCGGAGTCCGCGCTCAGGAGCTCCACGCGCGCGTCGTCACCGAAGCGCGACGCGAGGCGCAACAAGATACCCTGCACGTCGGTGTGCTTCGCGTCGGGACCCACGGCGATGTCGGCGGCGATGCGCGGGCGGAGGCCGAGCACGCGCGTCGGATGGCGGAGCGCATAGAGGTGGGGGATGCGCACCTCGGCGCGATCGGCGTCCTCGAGCCTCAGGTCGAGGAGGCCGATGCTCGCGATGCGGCCGGCGTAGGCCCCGATCTCGATGTGCTGTCCCGCCCGGAGCCTGCGCCCGAAGAGCACGACCGCGCCGAGCACGCCGCTCGCGAGTAGGGGCGTGGACGCGAGCCCGAGCGCAACGAGCGCCACCGCTCCGGTGCGGCCGAGCGTCCCCTCCGTCGTGCCCGTCACGAGCGGAGCGAGGTAGACGAGCGCGGAGAGCACGACACCCACGCGCAAGAGCGCGCCGGTGGGGGCGGCGAGATCCGGGGAGATCCAGGAAACGACGTTCTCGCGCCGTTCGATGCTGTCGAAGAACAGCCCGATGAAGCGCACGAGCACGAACACGACGAAGCCCGCGATGACGAGCACCGCGAGCACCGGCAGCCCGCTGGCGAGACGCGTCATCAGCTGCGAGAGCGGCGCGACGATCAGGCCCGTGACCCTGCCGGTGTAGCCGCGCGTGGCCTCGAAGAACGAGAGCCCCACCATGACCCACGCGTAGAACACGCCGAGCTGGGCGAGCCAGCGCGCCACGCTCAGGCCGACGAGCGCGGTGCTCCGCACGGTCCCGGGGCTCACGACCTCGATCTGGCGGACCCTGATCGCGAGCACCGTCTCGCCGTGCTCGTCGATCCATTTTCGGAAGCGCTCGCCGAACTCTCCGATTTTCTGAATCAGGTAGAAGGCGATGAGCCCGAGAAAGACGATGAGCGAGACGGCGAACACCGTCTGCGAGAGGGCACGCTTGCGATGGTCGCGCTCGATCGCGCTCTTCACGACGGACGCGGTGCTCGCAGCGTGGACGTCGAGCGAGGCGTCGCCGACGGCGAGAGCATCTTCCAAGCCGAGCGAAATCACGGGCGTTGCTCCCGCGAGCACGACGGCGAGCTCACCCTTGCGCTCGACGCGAACGTCTTCGGAGCCCGGTCGCTCGATGGCGGCTCCGAGCGCGGTCGTGGCGGCCTGGGCGCGCTGCTCCGGCGTCCGGCCGCCGAGCGGCGCGCGCACTGCAAAAACTTTGTCGTCGCCGATCAGCACGAAGGCGTCGTGTCGCGCGGGCGGTGGGGCTGCGGAGGGCGCGGGTGCCGGCGGAGGGGCGGCGACGACCGGAGCGGGCACGACGGACGGCGCGGCGCTCGGGGCAGCGGGCGCTTCTGCGCTCGGAACGGGTGGCGCTGGCTCCGGGGCGGCGCTGGCTCCGGGTGCCGGCTCGAGCGCGCTCGCCAACGGAGCGGCGCTCGGGACAGCGGGGGCGCTCGCTACTGGCGCGGGGTGCGGGGCCGCACTGGCAGTGACGGCCGGGCGCGGCGCCGCGCTCGCGACATGGGGGGGCGGCTGCGGTGGCGAGCTCGGCGGGGCGAGCTCGGCTGCGACGGCCGGCGGTTTCGGAACGGCAGAGCCCGTCTGGGCGACGGCGCGTGAGCCGCTGAGAAGCAGCAGCGCCCCACCCAGAGCGGCGCCGAGAAGCTGAGAGAGCGTTCGTCTCTGGGGCGACACTGGCCCCTACTATTTCACCCCGCGCGTCGGCGCGGAAGCGCTGAAATCGTGGGTCCGGCCAGTGGCCCCGGCTACGGCGGGGCCCCCGCGGGATCGAGGCGGAGGACGCGCCCGCCCGCGCGTTCCGTGATGTAGGCACGACCGTCGGGACCAATGCCGATGCCACCGATCGAGCCCGTAGGTAGGTTCGTGTAGCCGATGCGGAGCATGCGGCCAGAACGATCGAAGGCGACGATGCGGCTCGAGTCGAAGTCCGTCACGAAGAGCACGCCGCGATAGAGCGTGATGCCGGTGGGCGCGGCGAGCATCCCGGGGGGCACGAGCTCGGTCAAGGTCGCACCGCCCATGAGCGCGTGCGTCGCGATCGGATCGTACGTCGTGATGGTGTCGACCTCGCTCGCCGTGCTGGGGTCGAGCGCGACGACGCGTCCATGGCCCGTGTCCGCGGCGTAGAGCAGCGACCGCTCTCCGTCGTAGACGAGATGGCTCGGAACGTCGGGCACGCGCGCAAGCAGGCCCGCGGCATAGCGCCAGACTTCCCCGTCCGAATGATCGTCGCCCCCCGGCTCGTGCGGGACGTGAAAATCGTAGCGGTCGAGCGAGCCCGCGTCGCCGTTGAACGTCCAGTAGACGTTGTCGCGCTCGTGCGCGATGCCCATGCAGTAGGGCGACTCGTGCAGCATGTCGATGTGCGTGCTGCCGGTCGGTGAATCCGCCGGCGGCACGGCACCGAAGATGCTCGGATCCGCGGACCACAGCACGGGGCCGTTGAAGGGGACGCTCTCGTCCTCGTAGTTGCCGGTGCGCGCCTCGCCGCAGCTCGCGAAGGTGTCGTCGCTGCCGAAGGCGAGCGAGCTCGGACGGCGCATGAAGTGCCAGGCATTGGCGTCTTTCTTCGTCTCGACCTGATGCGCTGCGCTCAGGGCGGATGCCGCGCCCTGCACGATCGCGACTCGGCCTTCGAGCCAGGGGCACCCGGTCTTCATTCCGGTGACGCACTCTTGATCGCTCGGAGGCTCCCGGAGCGTGATCCAGAGCTCGTCCTGCTCGGTCGGATTCCAGGCGAGCGCCGTCGGCACGAGCGTTCGGCCCGGGGTTGCGGCCGCGGGGTCGTAGATGGTGAGGAGCGTCCCCGCACCCTCGCCCACCCCCAAAACGTCGTCCGCTACGGCCTGCTCCGGATCGGTCGCCTGCGTGCCGGCGCTGCCGCCGGTGCCGCTGCCGCCGGTACCGCTGCCGCCACCACTGCCACCGCCGCCACCGGTGTCTATCGGCTTGCTTGCGCACCCACCGACGAAGAGCACCAGGCCAAGGG
>DATMCL010000528.1:0-10826 GCA_035558375.1 Polyangiaceae bacterium | reverse complement strand
CGCCCTTCGGCGTCAGCGGCGCCATCAGCGCCTCCCTCCGGCAAGAAAAGCCCGGCGCCCAGGTCGAGCCGCTAGCCGCTGGGCGCTCGCGCCGAGCGACAGAAGCTCGCTGCCTCACGGCGGGACAGGGTCGTCAGTCGAGCGGCGATCCCTTCAGCGGCACGCCAAAAAAACACATTGGGTGCGCGTGGACGATTTTATGCGCGCTCGCGCGGCCCTCGCGTCACTTGATCACGATCTGCCGCAGGGTGTGCCGGCAAAAGCGGATTTTGCAAGGTGTGCTGGAAGTGACGGTGCGGCTCGGTTGCGCGCGATCCGCGAGGCAAGGAATGATATGAATAGTCACTTGAGGCTCGGAAAGCGTGGCTTCACGGGGGCTCACGGGCGCGTGCCGCGCGCTCTGCTCGGTTTCGTGCTGGTAGCGCTTGCGGCGTGCTCGAGCGACGGCGACGACACCGCCGCTCTCCGCAAGGTGAACACGGGCGCCACCGGCGGGAAGGCCGCGGTTCTGGGTTCCGGCGGACGCGCCGCGGGTGGCGCGGGCGCAGGCGGCCTTGCGGGCATGGCGACGGCCGGCTCGAGCGGCGCGACCGGCTCGAGCGGGATGGGACCCAACGCGAGCTGTATCGCGCCGCAGGTTGCCTGCGGCAGCACCTGCGTCAACCCGATGAGCGACGCCGCCCACTGCGGCGACTGCACCACGATGTGCGGGGCGGGCCAAACGTGCGCGAACGGCAAATGCGCGTGCGCCTCCGGGGGGCTCGCTTGCGGCGCCACCTGCGTCGACGGCACGACGGACCACGAGCACTGCGGCGATTGCAGCAAGGCGTGCGGCATGGGGCAAACGTGCACCGCTGGGACGTGCACCTGCTCGGGCGGACAGACGGCCTGTGGCGACGCGTGCGTCGACACGCAGACGAGCGACGACAATTGCGGAAGCTGCGGAGTGCAATGCAGCGGCGGGCGCTCCTGCGAAGCCGGCATGTGCGCGTGCCCCGGGGCCCAGCAATTCTGCGCGGGCTCGTGCGCCGACACGACCACGAGCACGGCCCACTGCGGTGCCTGCGGCATGGCGTGCGCCGTGGGCCAGACCTGTTCTGGGGGGAAATGCGCGGGTGTCGGCGGTGGCGGTGCCGACGGCTGCACCGGCGGCGTGGCGCTCAACGTCACGCTGAGCCGCATCGACGCCTTTCAGACGATTCAGATCGGAATCATGAAGGACGGCAAGGAGATCGCGACGACCGCCCGCAATACCGACGTGGTCGAAGCGCGCGAAACGGTGTTTCGCATCTTCGTGACGCCGGGCTCGGGTTGGGCGGCGCGCGAGCTCTCGGCGCGCGTCACGGCCGTGAACGGCGACACGAGCGACGAGTACTTCGCGAAGAAGACCATCAGCGCCGCGAGCGTCGAGACCGACGAAACGTCGACCTTCCAGGTGACGGTGCCCCCCGACAAGATCACCGCCGACACCCACTACAAGGTGGAGCTCGTCGAGTGCTCGATGTCCGCGACGGGCGCGGCGGGGAGCCCGCGCTTCCCGGCGACGGACGACATCGCGCTGGGCGCCCGCAAGACCGGGCCCCTCAAGATCAAGGTCATCCCGCTCGTCGTGAACAACCGCACGCCGGCGGTGGATGCGGCGACGCTCGGGCCGTTCAAGGACATCATGGTGGCGATGTACCCGGTCTCGTCGGTCGAGATCAGCGGGGGCGATCCCGTCGAGCTCGGTACGCTCGACTGGAACAGCTCGCTCAACCAGGTGCAGTCCAAGCGCCAGAGCGACAAGCCGGCGGCCGACGTCTACTACTACGGCGTCGTCACGCCGGCCGACACCTTCCAGCAGTACTGCGGCGGCGGTTGCACGGCCGGCGTCGGGTTCGTCGTCGGACAGGCCAACGATAGCCAGCACAAGGTGGCGATGGGCATCGGCTTCCCGATGGATCAGTCGTACATCACGATGGCGCACGAGGTGGGGCACAACCACGGCCGCTCCCACGCGCCCTGCGTGCCGCAGGGGGGCAGCATCAGCGGCGTCGACGGCAATTTCCCCTACGACGGCGCCAAGATCACGCTCTGGGGTTACGACTCGCGCAGCAAGAAGCTCATCAATCCGACGGGCGAGCCCAACAAGAACGACGATGTCACCGACATCATGGGCTACTGCAATCGCCAGTGGATGAGCGACTACACCTACGACGCGATCGTCAATCGCGTCGCAAGCGTCAACGGCGCGCAGAAGGTGATCGTGAACACCGACATCCTCGGGCGCTGGCGGACGCTCCTGCTCGATAGCCGCGGGCCGCGCTGGGGTATCCCGGTGGACGAGCTCGCGCCGCCGTCGGGAACGGCGGAAGTGGCGGAGATCCTCGACGCGAAGGGCAACGTGATCGCCAACGTGGCGGTCTATCGCACGGAGGTCTCGGATATCGGCGCCGCGCAGGTGATGGTCCCGGAGCCGAAGCCGGACTGGCACGCGGTGCGGATCGCCGGCGAGCGTGCCCATGCGTTCTCGGCGCCGAGCGTCGTTCGGAAGCCGCCGTGAGCGCGGATTTTCGCACGCTGCGGAGTAACGAGACGCGTCGCTCCGGGCAACGAGACGCGCCCTAGCGTTCAGCGTGAGGCGCCCGGGGGCCGCATGCTCTCGCGCGACGCGCGTTTCAGCGTGTCGAGCGCGGTGCTCAGGAACTCGCGGAGCCCCTCGAGCTCGGCGTCGGGCACCTTGGAGGTGGCGACGATGGCCATCCCGACCGGCTGACCGCCGGCGGTGAGCGGCAGCGCGACCTGCGTGCGACTCGTGCTGCCGAAGACCCCGTGCGCCGGCAACGCCGAAAGGCGGGTCGAGGCCTCTGCGACGACGCGCTCGCGCGAGCCGAAGCCGAACAGGATCCGCGCGTCGTTGCCGAAGGCGTCCGGCCGCGTGAGCGCGGCGACCACGCACGCGTCCACGCCGAAGGCCGGCAAGCTCTCCGCCACCATGGCGGAGCGGTGCGCTGCGTCCGAGAAGAGCACCGAGCGCAGCCCGTGCTCGAAGGCGCGCTGCCGCTCACGCATGACCCGTGCGCGGTGCTCGCCGGCCTCCTCGCTGAAGACGCTCGCGAGGACGCGCGCATCGTGCAGGGCGTCCTCGAGCTTGTCGCGAGCGCCGGGGACGGCCGCCACGCAGGGCAGGGACTGCCGGCGGAGCGCCGTCAGGACGTCTTGCAGCACGATCACGTCGATCGGGTCGCGCGCGAGCTTGTGCAGCGACTGCTCGAAGGCGCGCAGGAAGCTCGTGCTGCCCGCCATGCGAAGATCGCCGATCAGCGCGTCGAGCAAGCGCGATTCCCAGCCGGAGCCCGCGGCGCCGAAGCGGCCTTCGGCGGCGCGCGACATCTCGGCGAGGATTGCGTGCCGGCGCTGAACGAAGGAGATCTCCACGCCGCGGCTCGCCGTGAGCGGCACGCTGCCCGCGAGGCCGGTTTCCGTGGTGGAGCAGCCGCAGGAGCCTCGGATCACGCGCTTCGTCGGCAGCGAGGCCGGCGCGACCTTGCGTCGCTGCGCGAGCTCGACGGCGGCTTCGACGCCACGGCGCCCGAGCAGCTCGATCGGCTGGCGCGCCGTGGTGAGCGCGGGGCGCGCAAAGCGCGCGGAATCGACATCGTCGAAGCCGACGACCGCGACCTCGGTCGGCACGTCGAGGTGCCGGCGCCAGAGCTCTTCGATGGCGCCGAGCGCCATGTAGTCGTTGGCCGCGACGAGGGCGCCGAAGCGTCCGCCCAGGCCGCGCTCGTCGACGAGCACGCGCACGGCGTCCGCTCCGCTCGCCTTGAGGAAATCCCCCTCGACGACCAGGTCCGGCTCGAGCTTCGAGCCGAGCTCCTCGAGGGCGGCCGCGTACGCTTCGAATCGCGCCTTTGCCTCGACGCTCCCCGCGGGGCCGCGCACGAAGGCGATGCGCTTTCGCCCGTGGTCGCGGCCGAGGTGCAAGACGAGCTCCCGAATGCCGGTCGAGTTGTCGACTTCGACGCTCGCGAAGCCGGGACACGCGACGCCGACGCAGCAGAGCGGCGCTCCTTGGAACCGCGCGAGCCAGGCCGTGAGCTCCTTCGGGCCGATCGCGCTGCCGATGACGCTCGAGACGGCGACGACGCCGCTCACGGTGTCCGAATTCACGAGGTCGAACGCCGCGTTGCGCGCGGCGCGATCGGGCGTCACGTCGCGGACGCGGCCGCCGGGCACGCACAGCACGGAAATGCCTAGATCGCGGGCCGCGGAGAGCGCCCCGCGCACCACGGCCACCTGATACTCGTCGTCGAGCGTATCGATGAGCAGGGCGAGCGGCAGCTTCGAGCGCGACTCCACCCCATGAATCTAGTGGGTCCCCATCACCCGACAAGGCGCCGAGGTAGGTAGGCCTGTTGCGCGCCGGATCACGACGGCGAGGGTTCCGCTCGCGCGCCGCTGCTCGCGCGCGCGCTGCGAAACGTCGCCTTTTTGCGGAACCGCTCCCAGTAGCTCGCGCCGAGCACGGCGCTGACGCGCTCGAGCGCGGGCGTCTGCACGAGCACGAGCGCCGAGCCACCGAAGCCGCCGCCCGTGAGACGCGCGCCGAGCACTCCGGCTTGGCGCTGAGCCACGTCCACCAAATGGTCGAGCTCGGGCGCGCTCGCTTCGTAGTCGTCGCGCAAGGACGCATGCGAAGCATTCATGAGCTCTCCGAACGGCGCGAGCTCGCCGCGCGTGAGCACGCGGGCCGCTTGCTCGGTGCGCGCGTTTTCGCTGACGACGTGCCGGGCGCGGCGGAAGTGCGGCTCCGGCAGGCTCGGCTCGAGCAAAGCGAGCTCTTCCATGCCGAGGTCGCGCAAGCTGTCGAGACTCCGCCCGGTCGCGCGCACGAGCTCGACCGCCTGCTGGCACTCGTCGCGGCGCTGGTTGTAGCCGTTCTCCGCGTGGGCATGCTTCACGCCGCTGTCGACGATCAGGAAGGTCACGCCGTCGTCGGGGATCGGCACGGGCGTCACGGCGAGCGAGCGGCAGTCGATGAAGAGCGCGTGGCCCTCGCGGCCCAAGGCGGAGGCGAGCTGGTCCATCACCCCGGAGCGAACGCCCGCGAAGTCGTTCTCGGCGACCTGCCCGACGCGCGCGAGCTCGGCGGGCTCGAGCGAGGCCCCCGAAAGCGTCGAGAGTGCGAGGCCGACGGCGAGCTCGAGCGCCGCCGAGGACGAGAGCCCCGCGCCGACGGGCACCTCCGACGCGACGCTGAGCTCCGCCCCCACGAGCGGCACGCCGCGGGCCGTGAGAGCGCGCGCGACGCCCTCGACGTAGTCGAGCCAGCTCTCGCGGCGCACGAAAGGCTCGTCGAGCGAGAAGGCGCGCTCCTCGTCCTGCTCGAGTGAGTAGGCGCGAATCACGCGGTCGCGGCGCGCTTTGGCTGCGACCCACGTGCGCTCACCGATGGCCATCGGGAGCACGAACCCGTCGTTGTAGTCGGTGTGCTCGCCGATGAGGTTCACTCGGCCCGGCGCCGAGAAGACATGGGGGGTGCCGCCGAAGCGTGCGCGGAAGCGCTCCACGGCGACGCCGGGCGCGGCGCTCACGGTCGCGCGGGCTCCTCGCCACGCGGGCGCGGGCCGTTCGGTTTTCTGCCCGCAAGCGCCTCCACGAGCGCGCGCTCGCCCTCGGTGCCCGCGTGCCGGGCCACGAGCTCGCCCAAGAGGGCTAGCGCTCCGTCGCTCGGCGGCAGTGGCTCGACCGCGAGCAGCGGCAAGAGCTCCGCGAAGCGCGCCTGATCGCCCAGGGCGTCCGCCGCGGCGAGCGCGGCGATCCAGGCGTCGCTCGCGGTCGGATCGGCGAGAAGCTCGGCGCGTCCTTCGATCAAGGCGAGATCGGGGGCGCGGCGGACGAGCGCGAGCGCGAGCTCGCTCTTCGAAAGCCTGAGCTCGGTGGCGGCTCGCCGTACCGCCGCCAGATCGCGGCGCTCGATCGCCCGGTCGAGCTCGAGGCCCGTGTCCCCGGGCAGGCGCGATCCGAGCGCCTCGAGCGCGCGCCGCGCGATGAGCTCCCGCTCGCGATCGTGCTGCCGAGAGGCGGCGAGCAGCCGCGCGCGCTGGGCTTCGGGCGAATCGGGCGCCAGCGTCGCGAGGCCGTCGAGCCAGGCCCAGGCCTCCGTGTGCCGCCCGAACGCGAACAGCAGGCGCGCGACCAGCTCGGTCGTTCCTACGTCCTCCGGATCGTACGCGGCTGCGAGCTGCCCCGCGGCGAGGGCTTCCGGCTCGCGACCGAGCAGCTCGAGGCAGCGCGCGCGGCCGAGCCAGGCCGGCGCGTAGGTCGGCTCGAGCGCCAGGGCGCGCGAGAACGCCGTGAGCGCGCTCGCGGGGTGCGGGGGGCTCGAGCGCGCCGCTCCGCAGGCGACTTCGCCGTAGCGCGTGTAGAGCTCGGCGCTGTCCGGATCCGCCAGCATGGCGCGCTCGAGCTCGTCGAGCGCGCGATCGCGGTCTCCCGCGGCGTCGTAGATCCCGGCGCGGAGCGACGCCGCGTACGCCCCCTCGTCGACGGCGCGCCCGGTCTCGGCGCGTCCATCGACGAGGCGCGTCACCTCGGCGCCGGTGCGGCACCCGGTCGACGCGCCGAGCGCGGCAAGCATCACGGCGGCGGCACGGCGACGCGCGCGGTGCTTCATGCGAGCTCGCCCAAGCAGCGGACGAGCTCGTCGTTCTCTTCCGGCGTGCCGACGGTGATGCGGAGCTGCTGCGCCAGGCGGCCTGCGCTCGAGTGGAAGCTCCGCACCAGGATGCCGCGCTCGCCGAGCTCCTTGAACATCGCCTCCGCCGGGCGCTCGGTTTTCACCCACAGGAAATTCGCCTGGCTCGGCGTGACGGACAAAAACGGCAGCGCCGCGAGCGCACTCGCGAGCCGGGCCCGCTCGCGCTTCACGGCCTCGGTCATGCGGGTCACGTCGTCCCAGAGCTCGCGAAAGACGACCGTGGAGAGGGCCTGCGAGACCCCGTTCATGTTGTAGGGGAGGCGCAGCTTGTCGAGCTCGGCGACGAGGTTCTTCGGGCCGACGAGCCAGCCGACGCGCAGCGCAGCGAAGCCGATCTTGGAGAGCGTGCGCAGCACGACGACGTTGTCGTAGCGGCGGAAGAGATCGAGGCTATGTCGATCCGCGTAGTCGACGTACGCCTCGTCGAGCACGACGAGCGAGCGCTCGGCGGCCTCGATCACGCGCGTGAGGCGCTCTGGGCTCGCCAGGGTCCCAGTGGGGTTGTTGGGGCTCGCGATGAACACGAGATGCGGATCCGCCATCTCGATGCCCTTCAGCATGCTCGCCTCGCCGAGGTCCCAGTCGGCGTCGAGCGGGACCTCGATCACGCGCTCGCCGCGCAGCCGCGCGCTCAGGCGATACATGACGAAGGTCGGCGTGGTGGTCAGCACGGTGGGCGGCTCGTGCGCGCGGCGCGGGCGCGCGACCGCCGTCATCAGCAAGGTAATGAGCTCGTCGCTGCCCACGCCGAGCAAGATCTCCTCCGGCGCGGTGCCCAGGCGCTCCGCGATGGCCGAGCGAAGGTCGCTCGCCGTGGCGTCGGGGTAGCGCTCGAAGGCGACGCGGCCGAGCTCCTCCGTCAGACGGGCTTTCACCGCGGGCGGTAGCAGCGGCGGCGCTTCGTTTGCGTCGAGACGGATGCGGAAGCTGCCCTGGTGGGGCAGGTACGCCTTCGCGTCGGCGAGCTCGGTGCGCAGGAGGTCGAGGGCATTGGCCATGCCGGCCCCCGAGTATCACACGAGCCACGAGCCGCGGGGACGAGGCGGTGGTAGGCACGGGCCGGGTGTCTTTCGCGGACGTTCTCGGCCAGGAAGCGGCGGTCTCGACGCTCGAGCGGGCGCTCGCGGTGGGCCGGGTGCACCACGCCTATCGCTTCGAGGGGCCGCCGGGCGTCGGCAAGGAGCTCGCTGCGTTTGCGCTCGGTCAGACGCTGGTCTGCGAGGCGGGCGGGCTCGCGGCGTGTGGTCGTTGCGGCGCCTGCCATCGTGCCGTGACGCTGAGCAGCGACGACCCGCGCGTTCCGCTGCATCCGGACGTCGTGCTGCTCGGCCGCGGCCTCTACCGCGGTCTCCTCGGCTCGAACTCGTCGGAGGCGACTGGCATCAGCGTCGAGCAGGTGCGGCGCATCGTGCTGTCGCGCGTCGGGTTCCCGCCCCACGAGGGTCGCGCGCTCGTTTTCATCGTGCGCGAAGCGGACGAGATCACGGTGCAAGCGGCGAACGCGCTCTTGAAGACGCTGGAGGAGCCGCACGAGCGCACGCATTTCGTGCTGCTCACGAGCCGGCCGAGCCGGCTGCTCGATACGATTCGCTCCCGCTCGCTGCCCGTGCGCTTCGGGCCGCTCTCCGACAGCATCGTCGCCGGCATCCTCGAGCGGCGCGGGCTCGATCCTGCCGTGGCGCCGCTCGCGCAAGGCAGCGCCGCGCTCGCGCTCGAGCTCGCCGATCCCGAAGCCCGAGAAGATCGTGACGCGTTCGTGTCGAGCGCGCTTGCGGCGCTCTCGGCTCCCGATCTCGCGCCTAGTCTGAAGCTCGCCGAGGGCCAGAAGGGGGATCGTGATGGGCTCAAAGCGTCGCTCGCCTTCTTCGCCCAGGCGATCGCCGGCGAGGCCCGCCGCTTCGTTGCGACGAATCCCGAGGATGCCCTCCGCCGCGCGATGCAGCACCGCACGATTCTCGAGGCGATGCGTGACGTGGAGCGCAACGTCCAGCCCGCTCTTGCGCTGGAGGCGATGTTCGTGCGGCTGCGCGGCGCGTGAATGCGACCTTTACACGCCCCGGTGCTACCCTCGAACCCATGTGCAGGAACATTCGGCCCCTGTTCAACTTCGAGCCACCGGCGACGGACGACGAGTGCCGCGCCGCCGCGCTGCAATTCGTGCGCAAGGTGAGCGGCACGCGTAAGCCGAGCGGAAAGAACACGCAGGTGTTCGAGGAGGCCGTGGAGCGCATCTTCGCCGTCACGCGCGAGCTCGTCGATTCGCTCGAGACGACGGCTCCGGCGAAGAACCGTGAGATCGAGGCCGAGAAGGCTCGCGCGCGCTCGGCCGAGCGTTACGGCCCCTGACGCGCCCTCTCAGGTCGCCGAGCGCGCGCCGCGCAGCACGGCATCGAGCGCGCGCGCCTGCTCCGTCGCCTCG
This sequence comes from Polyangiaceae bacterium, assembly GCA_035558375.1. Lineage (GTDB taxonomy): Bacteria > Myxococcota_A > Polyangia > Polyangiales > Polyangiaceae > PMG-095. The sequence continues at coordinate 1,665 of DATMCL010000528.1, read as the reverse complement.
CCGAGCCCCGTTGCCGGCAGCAGGGCGCCGATCACCGCCGCTGCTTCCGCGTGCGGCGCGACCGCCTCGGCACGCATGAGGTCGATCCCGCCGATGGCGACGAGCGGCACGCCGGCGCGCGTCGCCCGCTCGTGCGCCGCCCGAAGCCCTTCGAGTCCCACGCACGGCTCGTGATCCGCCTTGGACGCCGTCGAGAACACCGGTCCGAACGCAACGTAGGCGGGACGCTCCTCGAGCGCGCGCTCGAGCTCCGGGATGGAGTGCGTCGACACACCGACGAGCAGCGCGGGCGCAAAGCGCCGAACCTCGGCGAGCGGCAGATCGTCCTGGCCGACGTGCACCCCCGGCGCGCCGGCGAGCAGCGCCAGGTCGGGTCGATCGTTGGCGAAGAGCACCGCGCCGGCGCGTTGACAGATTGGCGCGAGCGCAGTGAGCAGCGCGAGCGTGTCGCGCGCGCTTGACGATTTGGCACGGAGCTGGACGACCGCGGGCCTCGCCGCGAGAACGGCGCCTGCAAAAGCCAGGACATCGAGCGAGCGGGCTCGCAGGCTATCGACGTCGAGGATTGGGTAGAGGCCGCGGGGAGCCAAAGCGACCCGAGCGTAGCCGGGTCGGAGGCTGCGGACGACCCGCGCTGTGCGGCCCTTTTCCCCGCTCCACGCGGCTGTGCTACGTCGGCCCGCGCATGCACGCTCGGTTCGCGCTCGTCGCCGGCTCGGCCTTGGCCCTGGTCTTCGCGGTGCATTGCGCGAAGAGCACCAAGCCAGCCGAGGTTGCCCCCGTATCGCCCCCGTTCGATGCCGGCACGGAAGCCGGCGAGGGTGGAGCCGGTGGCGCGCCCGACGCCCCCGAGCGACCGCGCCCGGATCCCGCGCTCGTGCAGAAGGCACTCGATCGCACCGGGACGCCGACCGCGAACGACGAAGCCTCTCACGGGCTGCGCTTCGAGGTCGTCGAGGTGGGGCCCGAGAAGACGTGGGCGCTCGCCGTTGTCAATCGCGGCACCGAGCCGATGACCGTCGCGTTCGATCCGCGCCTCCTGACGCTGGAGGTGACGCCTCCGCCCGATCCGAAGGCCAAGAAGCCCGTGAAGCCACGCGTCTGCCGCCTGCCGGACGAGCTGCGCCCCGCGCGGGCCGAAGCGGCGTACACGGTCTCGCTCGCGCCCGGTCACGGGCTCGTGGAGGCCTTCGATGCACGGCTCTACTGCATGCCGCAGGGCGGTGTTTCGCCCTTCGTTGCCGGCGCCCAGATCTCCGCCGAGCTCGGCTGGCCCGTGAAGACGAAGACGGTGTGGCAGCGGGGCAAGCGCGTGGAGGAGGTGTTGCCCCAGACGCCGCCGTTCGTCGCGCGTGTCGAGCCGGCCGCGGACGCGAGCGATGCCGGTGCCGATGGGGGTGGCGTGGCCGCTGCGGCGACGACGGGAAGCGCGGACGCCGGCGGCGAGATCGTGATGACCGACACGACCGATGCGGGCGCGAGCCGGCCGCGCGACGAAGGGATCAAGGAGCTTCATTCCACGCCTTTCACGCTCGGCAACGACTACGCCCCGCCCCCGCCCCCCGCGGCCGTCGGCCTCGCGTTCGAAGTGACCCAGGGCTCGGATGCGCAGAGCGAGTCCACGGCCACCGTCACCGTGCGGCTGGTTAACCACGGCTCGACCGC
>DATMCL010000527.1:0-2136 GCA_035558375.1 Polyangiaceae bacterium | reverse complement strand
TGGCCGGTTCAAGCGCCCCGACGCCGCTCTATGCCGTCTACCAAGCCGCGTGGGGGTTCACGCCCATCACGATCACCATCGTGTTCGGGGTCTACGCCCTCGCCGTGCTCGCGGCGCTGCTGGTGTTCGGATCTTTGTCCGACTACGTGGGGCGCCGCCCGGTCCTGTTCGTCGCCACACTCGTGCAAGCGCTCACCATGGTCGTGTTCGCGACGGCGAACGGCGTCGGCGCCCTGCTGCTCGCCCGCATCATTCAAGGTGTCGCGACGGGCGCCGCGATGAGCGCGGCCGGTGCGGGCATGGTCGACATCGATCGTGCGCGCGGTGCGACCGCGAATGCGGTGAGCCCGATGCTCGGGAGCGCCACCGGCGGACTCCTGTCGGGCTTCCTCGTCCAGTACCTGCCCGCTCCCACGGTGCTCGTGTACGCGCTCTTGGGGGTCGTGTTCGTCGTGCAAGCGTTCGGCGTTCTCTACATGGAGGAGACCGTGCCTCGGCGTGACGGCGCGCTTTCGTCGCTGCGCCCGCGCTTCGAGCTCCCCCTGCGACTGCGGCGGCCGCTGCTCCTCGCCGTGCCCGCGATCGTCGGCACGTGGGCGCTCGTCGGCTTCTACGCCTCGCTTTCACCCACGTTGCTTCGCACGCTCGTGGGCTCCAGCTCACGGCTGCTCGGCGGGCTCGCGCTCTTTGCCCTCGCGAGCAGCGGCGCGCTCAGCGTCTTCTTCACACGCCGGCTCTCGCCCCAGGGCCTGCTGCGCTTCGGCGCCCCGACGCTGATTGCGGGGATCCTCGTGACCCTCGCCGCGGTCGCGCTCGGCTCGGTGCCGGGTTTCTTCCTCGGGACGGCGATCGCCGGCGCCGGCTTCGGTGCCGCGTTCCAAGGCGCCGTTCGGAGCGTCGTCCCGCTCGCCGCGCCGCACGAACGCGCGGGGGTGCTCGCCGTCCTCTACGTCATCGCGTACCTGGCCATGGGCTTGCCCGCCGTCCTTGCGGGCGTCGGCGTCGTCTACGGTGGCGGCATGATCGCGACGGCCAACGAATACGGCGCGGCGGTGATGCTGCTGGCGGGCGTGGCGCTCGCCGGCGCGGTGCTGCCGCCCGCGCTGAGCGAAACCAGGGACGCGGTGCCGTCACGGCCTTGATGGCGCGGACGCTCGTGCGCGACTGCCAAGCAGTGGCGCGCCGTACCGGAGCGGCGCTCAGGCCTCGGCCATGCAGGTGCGGAGCGCGAACTTCGCTCGGTGCAGCAAGACTGCGACGTGATTCTTCGTGACACCGAGCGTCTCGGCGACGTCCTCGCCGGGGCGCTCTTCCAGTAGGCGCAGCGTGACGACCGCGCGTTGGATCTCGCAGAGCTCGGCGACGCACGCGCGGAGGCGCACCGTTTCTTCTGCGCGCGAGAGGAGCGCTTCCTGCAGTGCGAGCTCGGAGTCGAAGAGCTCGCGCTCGCCGAGCTCGACGTGGGGCTTCGCGCGATGGTGGCGGCGTCGCTGATTGCGCGCGGCGTTGCGCACGATCGTCACGAGCTGACCCATCGGGTCGACGTTGGGATTCGGTGGGCCGGCTTGGACGAGATCGAGCAGCGTGCAGAGGGCGTCCTGAACGCAGTCCACGGCCTCCTCCGGCCCGAGTCCCTCGTGCCGTGCGACGGCCGCGAGCCGGCCGCGCTCCGCCTGCGCGAGACGAGAAATTGCCTCGAGGGCGTCTTCCTCGACGGGGACGCTCGCGGTGGGGAGGCTCGGGGTGGGTTCGCTCGGGACCGGCATGGCCACAGGGTGAGGTGTCGACCCGGCCCACGATTACACGCGGCGGGCTCGTAATGAACGTGGCGCTCGAGACCTCTCCCCGCAAGGAGGTGCCGCTGATGGCATCGAAGAACGTGCAGGTTTCGAACGAGCTGAATTTCGACGAGCTGGTCCTCGGAGCTTCTGGGCCGGTCCTGGTGGATTTCACCGCGACTTGGTGCAGCCCGTGCAAGCTTCAGGCGGCGATTCTGGACGGGCTCGCAGAAGGCTCGCTCGGGGCCGCCATCGTCAAGGTCGATACGGACGAATGCCCGGAGCTTGCGGCTCGCTACGGCGTGCGCGGGATGCCGACGCTCGTCGTGTTCCACGGCGGCAAGGAGACGGGACGGCG
>DATMCL010000526.1:0-10726 GCA_035558375.1 Polyangiaceae bacterium | reverse complement strand
CGAGGCTCCCGCAGCGAGGCCCAACGTCGTCGATGGTACGCGTGCCGTGGCGCCGGCCACGCGCCGAGATCGTCGCGCGATAGCCGGACAGGACGCGCGAGAGCTCGACGTTGATCCAGGTATCGCGCGGTATTTCAGCGCTATCCGCGCTGATATCGGCCGGGGAGATGGCGCGCGTTTTGGTCGCGAGCCCCGCCGCATCCGGGCAATCCTCGGCACCGGCACCCCGCGTCACGACGAGCTCTGCACGCGGAGGCTCGGAGCCCGCCGCGTGCAGAGTGGTCGTGGCGGTCACGGCGAGAACGAAGGCGCCGAACCGCCAACGCTCAGTAGGGACGCGGATCACCGCACCTTCCGGGCGCACCGTCCGCGCAGGTTTCGGGGGAAACCAGACCTACCTGTGACAGATCGTATTCAGTGCCGCGCTTGACACAGTAGGAACCCACGTGTGCGTCCGCGGAGGGGATGCCCACGGCATCGACCACGGGCGAGCAGACCATGTCGTCCGGACAGTCGCAGTACGGTCCTGGACCCGGGCCGTCGCACTGGCAGCTGCACGTGACCACGTCGTCGGCACGGCGGGCGAGACGCTGCGGTTGAACGGGCACGGTCACGGCCGCGTCGCTCCCGGGCACGAAGCAACTCGGGTTGCCCAGGTCGAGCGCATCGCTGAACTGTCCGTACGGGCAGCTGACGCGTCCTTCCATATGGTTCACCAGGCAAAGCCCCGACTCGCAGGCGGGGCCCCCGAGGTCGAGCGTCACGTCGGTCATCGAAAAGCCCTCGAAATTGGTGTGAGCTTCGCGCCGGGGCAAGCACGGCTCGCCGAGCGCGGCAGCTTGGGTCGGCCAGGTGGCGGCTTCCGTCGTGGTGCCGCCGCACGTGAGCAAGTAGTACGAGCTCTCGATGGCGTCTCCGAAGAAACGGATGGTGCGCCCCTGACGGGGACACTCGTCGAGTATTGCCGTGGTCCCGACACCCTGCTCCGGAGAGATGTAGCACCAGCCCTCGCCTCTCGAATCGAGAGGTGCCTCGGCGAGGCACGCGGCGCGGCGGTCATCCTTCGTTTGAAGGAGCTCGCACAAGCACACGTCGTCACATGCCGGAGCGTTGCCGAAGTCGCACACCGCAATCGCGCGCATGTAGTCGAGCGCCGTTTTGCGTACCGCGGGGTCCATCGGGCCGCGATCGGGAGCGTCGCAGGCACACGCCGAAGGCACGATGAGCGCACCATTTTCGTCCATCTCGGAGCGAAAGACGCGGCAGCTCGCGAGTCCGGTTGCGTCGACGGGCAGCGGCTTCGGCATGCACAAGGGGTCCGCGGTCGCCGGCGCCGTGCGCAGCTGGCTAATCATGTACGCGATGCTCTCGTCGACGACCTGCGCCCCGAGCTGGCCCGCGCTGGCGCCGGTCCCCCCAATTCCCCCACGGACTCCGCCCCCGCCGGTTCCGCCGCTTTCCGGCAGCGAAGGCGCCCCGCTCTCCCCGACTTCATCCGCCTTGTTCTCCCCCACGACTGGATCCTGCCCCACGCAGGCCCCAAGCCCCACCGCCAGCCCGAGACCGCCCACCACTGCACCAAAGACCCGTTTTCTCATCATGACCTCCCGATGAAGCCTTTCATCGAGGTTCATGGGGGCGGGTGCTCCGGCTCATCAAGAAAAACGCGTGGGGTTCATTTCTGCGCCGCGGGGCGCACTTCGGCGGGGTGCTCGTTGTAGTAGGCGTCCAGGCTCTCCTTCGAGATGCGGACCACGACGAGGCCGTCGCCCTCGAGCTTGGCCTGACAGCCGAGACGCGAATTCATGCGAACGTCGAAGGCCTTGTCGAGGATGTCCTCCTCGTCTTCACTGGCTTCGCTAAGGAGATCCGCGCCTTGGTCGACGTAGACGTGGCACGTCGAGCAGGCGCACACGCCACCACACGCGCTCCCCTCGGGCGCACCACTCTGCTGCGCGGCCGTCAAGATCGACGCGCCCACCGGCACCTCGACCTCCACGCCCTGATCGGAGAAGCGCACGCGAGGCATCAGGAGACCTTTCCTGCGGCGTGCTGCGCCAGGTGCGCTTCAACGCCCTGGGCGCGCTCGACGCGTCGCTCGATGTCCGTCACCGCGCGTCCTTCGATCGCCGATTGCACGGCGCGGTTCATGCGACGTCCGGCCCAGGCGTGCGTCACGGCATCGAGCGCGTCGAGCGCCGCCTGAATGGCAGCCGGACTCACCCCCGTGAGCGCGCCCCGAAGCCGCTCGATCGCCGAATCGACTTCGACCCGCTCCGCCGGCTCGAGCAAGTCGGCGTCCGCGCGGAGCCCCTTCTCGGTGGCGAGCAACACACGCTCGCTCTCGACGCGCGCGTCGACCAAGCGGCGCTTTTCGAAATCTTCTTCGCCCTGGTCGAGCGCTTCGATCAGCATGCGCTCGACCTCGGCGTCGTCGAGCCCGTAGCTCGGCTTCACCTCCACGCGCTGAGTCGCGCCGGTCGTGAGCTCGTGTGCCGTGACGGCGAGGAGCCCATTTTCGTCGACGTGGAACTCGACCTCGAGCCGCGCCATGCCCGCCGGCAACGGGGGCACGCGCTTCAGGCTGAAGCGCGCGAGGGAGCGACAGTCCGCGGCAAGCTCGCGCTCACCCTGCACGACGTGGAGCTCGAAGCCCGTCTGATTGTCGGCGTACGTCGTGAAGGTCGCCTTGGCCCCCGCGGGAATGGTGGTGTTCCGCGGGAGGATCTTGTCGACGCCGCCGCCCATCGTCTCGACCCCGAGCGACAGCGGCAAGACATCGAGGAGCAGCACTTCGTCGCTCGAGCGTGAAAGCATGTCCGCCTGCAGCGCCGCGCCGTACGCGACCACCAAATCCGGATCGATGTCCGTCAGCGGCGCTCGCTCGAAGAGCTCGGCGACGTACGCCCGCACCCGCGGCACGCGCGTCGCGCCGCCCACTAGGATCACGCCGTCGAGCTCGCCCGCGCGGAGCTTGGCGTCGCGCAACGCCCGGCGACAGGCGCGACCGGCCCGCTCGAGCAGCGGCGCGATCAGCCGCTCGAGCTCGCTCCGTTCGACGCGAATCCGGATGTCGGCGCCACCGCGCGCGGGAAGCTCGACCTCCGTGCTCTCCGCGTCGGTGAGCGCGTGCTTCGCGCTCCGCGCGGCGGCGAGCGCGAGGCTCACGACCTCGGGCGTTCGGCTCGCCGCGTCGGTCGCGCCCATCTTTTCGAGCAGCGTCTCCGCGAGCGCGCGATCCATGTCGTCGCCCCCGAGCGCGCTGTCCCCGCCGGTGCTCCGCACTTGAAAGATGCCGTCCTCGAGTGCGAGCACGGTCACGTCGAAGGTACCGCCGCCGAGGTCGAACACCGCGAACGTGCCGTTCTGCTTCTTCTCGAGGCCATACGCGAGCGCGGCCGCCGTCGGCTCGTTCAGAAGCCGGAGCACCTCGAGCCCCGCGAGCCTCCCGGCGTCGCGCGTCGCCTGGCGCTGCGCATCGTCGAAGTAGGCGGGCACCGTGATCACGACGCCGCCGACCTTGCGCAGCTGATCGAGGGCGCTCTGACGCAGGCTCTTCAGGATCTCGGCGGCCACCTCGACGGGCGTCACGACGCGCGAGCCGGTGTCGAAGCGAACGATCCGGCGCTCCTCCTCGTTCTTCGCTGGTAGAAAGCGGTAGCTGCCGAGCTCCTGCGTCTGCGGATCGTCGGCGCCACGGCCCATGAAGCGCTTGACGCTCGCGAGCGTGCGCTCGGGCTCGCGCGTCGCACGCCCGACCGCCGCCGCGCCGACCACGACGCCACCCTCCGCCGCGAAGTGCACGACCGACGGCAAGAGCGGCGTGCCGTCGCAGGTGATGAGCGCCACGGGCCGGCCGTCGGACACGTACGCGACGATCGAATTGGTCGTGCCGAGGTCGATGCCGAGCGGCGTCGGAGGCGCTTTGGGGTCGAAAATGTCGAGCAGCATCGTTCCTCGAAGCGTCGTTTCCGCTCAGGCCGGCTTCGCGTCGAGCTCGTCCTCGATCGCCAGCGCTTCCTCGAGGAAGCGGTGGTGGTAGCGAAGCTCGCCGAGCAGGGGCTCGATCCGGGTGAAATCGGGTGGCAGCTGGACGAACGCCTTGGCCATCTCGGCGAGCACCCGCTGCTCGCGCTCGCGCACGGCGCGACTCAAGCCGCGCACCGCCGCTACGTCTTTCGCGCGGCGCGCGTCGCCGAGCGCCTCGCGCCGCTCCATCACCTGCATGAGCAGCGACGGGTCCGCCGGCACACCGCCGGTCTCCGCGACGGCGCGGCCGTGTCGCACGAGCAGCGCCTCCGCGCGGCGCACCGGATCGCGCAACGTGCGGAACGCCTCGTTCACCTCGATCGCGCGGCCGAGCGCTTGCTGGCGCTCGCTGCTCGGCCGCCCTGCATAGCGGTCGGGATGCAGCGCGCGGCTGAGCTCACGGTGCCGGCGCTCGAGCGTTGCCGGATCGAGCTCGAACACCGGCGCGAGGCCGAGGGTCTCGAAGGGGTCGCTCAAGGGCGGCGGCGATCCGTCAGCGGACGGTAAAGGAGTGCCCGCAGCCACAGCGCGACGCCTCCTGAGGGTTTTTGAACTTGAACCCCTGAAAAACCAAGGTCTTCTCGTAGTCGAGCGCGGACCCGGCGAGATACACGAAGCTCTTCTTGTCTACGTAGAAGCGCGCGCCCTCCGCCTCGAACACGAGGTCACGATCGCGCGGCGGATCATCGGAAAACTCGATCACGTAAGAGAAGCCCGAACAGCCGCCGCCACGCACGCCGAGACGGATCGCCGCGTCGGGCGTGCCGCGCTGGGCGAGCCGCTTCTTCGCGTAGTCGACGGCCGCATCGGTGATGGTCACCGTCTTCTTGGAAGCCGCGGCCGGCTGACCCTCGATGGGGGCCGGCGCGACGGGCTCTGAGACTCGTTCCGCTTCCATTCTAGGCCGTGGGGCTCTCCTCGAGGCGTGTGGCGGGCGGGGGCTCGGACAGCGCCTCGCGCGCGGCCCGCTTCTTCTTGTAGTCGTCGATGGCGCTCTTGATCGCGTCCTCGGCCAGAACCGAGCAATGGATCTTCACGGGCGGGAGGCTCAGCTCCTCCGCGATCATGCTGTTGTGAATGGTGGACGCCTCGTCGAGGCTCTTACCCTTGAGCCACTCCGTCGCGAGCGACGACGACGCGATGGCCGAGCCGCAGCCGAACGTCTTGAAGCGCGCGTCCTTGATCACGCCGCTGTCGTCGACGCGGATCTGAAGCCGCATCACGTCGCCGCACGCCGGCGCCCCGACGAGCCCCGTACCAATCTCCGGATCCGCCGCGTCGAACGCGCCGACGTTCCGCGGATTCTCGTAATGCTCGATGACTTTTTCGCTGTAGGCCATGGGATCAACTCACTTGGTCAGGGTGCGGCTCAATGCGCCGCCCACTGGATGGTTTTCAAATCAATTCCCTGCTGCTGCATCTCCCAGAGCGGGGACATTTCTCGCAATTTTTTGACCTTCGCGATCACGAGGTCCGCGACGTAATCGATTTCTTCCTCGGTGTTGAAGCGGCCGATGCCGAAACGGATCGAGGAGTGCGCGTCGGCCTCGTCGAGGCCCATCGAGCGCAGCACGTAGCTCGGCTCGAGGCTCGCGCTCGTGCACGCGGAGCCGCTCGAGACGGCGACGTCCTTGATCGCCATCATCAGGCCCTCGCCCTCGACGCAGGCAAACGAGATGTTCAGGTTGCCGGGCAGCCGGTGCTCGAGGCTGCCGTTGACGACGACTGCGGGCAGCGCCTTGCTGATCCTCTGGAAGAGCCGATCGCGCAGCGTGCGAATGCGCTCCGTCTCCGCCGCGCCCTCGCGCTCGAGGAGCTCGCACGCCTTGGCGAAGCCGACGATGCCGGGCACGTTCAGCGTTCCGGAACGATTGCCGCGCTCGTGGCCGCCGCCGTCCATCTGCGCGCCGAGGCGCACGCGGGGCCGCGAGCGGCGCACGTAGGGCGCGCCCACGCCCTTCGGCCCGTAGATCTTGTGGGCCGACAGCGACGCCAGGTCGACGTTCATCGCGCGCACGTCGAAGGGCGTCTTGCCGATGCCCTGCACGGCGTCGACGTGGAAGATCACGCCGCGCTCGCGCGTGCGCTTGCCGATTTCGGCGATCGGCTGGATCGTGCCGACCTCGTTGTTCGCGAGCATCACGCTCACGAGGATCGTCTTGTCCGTGATGGCCTTGGCGATGTCTTCCGGATCGATCACGCCGCTCGGCCCGACGCCGACGTAAGTGACCTCGTAGCCTTCCTTCTCGAGGCGCTTGCACGAATCGAGCACCGCCTTGTGCTCGATCACGGTCGTGATGACGTGCTTGCCCTTCTCTCCGTAGTATTCCGCGACGCCCTTGATGGCGAGGTTGTCGCTCTCCGTAGCGCCGGAGGTGAACACGATTTCCTTGCCGGACTCGGCGTTGATGAGCCGCGCGATCGTATCGCGCGCGTCGTCGACGGCGGCCTCCGCGCGCCAGCCGAAGGCGTGGGTGCGGCTCGCGGCGTTGCCGAAATCCTGCGTGAAATAGGGCAGCATCGTTTCCAGCACCCGCGGGTCGAGCGGGGTGGTCGCGTGGTTGTCGAGGTAGATGGGGAGCTTGAGCGACATGGTGACTCAGATGACGTGAACGGCGGTGACGAGTTCCGGCGCTTGGGGGCGCTCCGGATGCCGGGCACAGCTCGGACACGAGTGAACGGGAACGGCCGACTCGCACGCCGAGTCGCAGGCCGTCAGGTAGTTGAGGCTGTCCATGAGCTCGGCCTCGAGCTCGCGCAGCTCCTCGAGCTTGCGGCGTGTCTCGGCGAGCCGCTCGACGTAAGCGCCCTTGAGCTTTTGAGCGGCGACCGTCGCGGAGCCGGAGCCGTCCTGCTCGCGCACGAGCTCCTGGATCTCCGAGAGCGAGAGACCGAGGCTCTGGAGCTTCGAGATCCAGCGGACGCGGATCAGCGCGTCGTTCGTGAAGAGCCGATAGCGACCCTTGGATCGCTCGTGGGCACGAAGCAGCCCGAGCTCCTCGTAGAGGTGGATGGCGCGGACCGTCTTTCCGGTCGCCTTCGCGAGGTCCCCCACCTGCAGGAGATCGACGTCCCTCACCGGCGCGTTGCCGGGAGTGCCCGCGACCAGGGGCCCGCCCGAAGCGAGCGGGCGCGACGGCTCTTCGGCAGCGAGGGGGAGGCGGCGGGTGGACATTTCAGCGAACCTAGCTCGGAACCCTTACGTGAGGGTTAGGGTTCATGTAGTCCCTCGCCGACCCCGTGTCAACCCAGCAAAAAACCCAATAATCGCGCCTGGTTACCAGCTGCTTTGGGGACCGTTTCGGCGGTTCCATCGAGTACGATAACGCTCTACAAGCTCCTACCAGGCATGCGCGCGAAGGTCGTCCCCGCGATCGCCGCCCTGCCGTTCTTTACGATCGCGCTCGGGGCGGCGCCGGCGTGGGCCCAAGTGGCTGAATCGGCCTCCACGCCCGAGGTCGAGGTGCGTGGCCCGCCGGCGTCCCCGGCTTCGGCGCCACTCGACGGGAGCGTCGCCGGCAGCACCATCCGGCGCGCGGAGCTCGAGCGACCCGGCCTCACCGCGCCCGCCGTCTTGAGAACGGAGGTCGGCCTGTCGATCACGGAGACGGGCGGCCTCGGCGCGGCGTCCACGGCCTCGATCCGTGGCGCCACGTCGGCGGAGACGCCCGTCTACCTCGGCGGCGTACGCATCAACGACGACGTCGCAGGCTCGGCGGATCTCTCGACGCTGCCGCTCTGGCTCATCGATCGCGTCGAGATCTATCGCGGCAATGCGCCCTTCGAGGTCGACCGCTTCGGCATCGGTGGAGCCATGCTCTTCCAGCCGATCCGCCCGCGCGACACGCAAGCCTCGATCGGCGTGAGCGGTGGCAGCTACGGCTCCGAGGGCGCGCACGCCTACGGCTCGCTCGCGAGCCCGAAGCACGGCGTGCTCGTCGGGGCGAGCTTTCAAGGCGCCCAAAACGACTACGAATTCACCGACAACACGGGCGAAACCCAGCGCTGGCAAAACACCGACGCGACGCTCGTCGACCTCTGGCTGCTCGGTCGCACCGAGGTCGGCCGCGGCAGCCTCGATCTCACGCTGAACCACTTTCGGCGCGAGCAGGGCGCCGTTCGGCTCGCGTCGGTGCAGACGTACCACGCGCGCCGGAGCCTCGAGCGCACGCTCGGCGCACTCACGGCGCGGACTCCGCTCGGTGCGCGCGGGATGCTCGAGCTTCGCACGAGCGCGCTCCTCGCGGGCTCGACCCTCGACGATCCGTATCAGGAGATCTTGCCGAACACGGGCACGCCGGGCACGGCTCTCGCGCAGCGCGGCGAACGCGTGGAAGAGGAAGCGTCGGTGCGCCTCGAGCCGAACCTCTCGACGCGAGTACGCCTCGCCGTGCAAACCTCGAGTGAGAACCTCCGGCGCTACGAGCATGCAGAGCTCGCGGGTATTGGACCGGTGCTCGACGCGGCGCGCGTCACGGGGCGACTCGCAGGCTCAGTGGAGAGCGACGTGATTCACTGGCTCACGATCCGTGCGCTCCTTGCGCTCGAGTGCCACTCGACGAGCACAGGAGAGTCCTTCGGACTGTGCGACTCGCTCGAGCCGGTGGGAAGGCTCGGCGGGCTGTGGCACGCGGGAGAGCTCACGGGCTTCGTTGCGGTCGGACGCTACTCGCGACCTCCGACGCTCGGCGAGCTCTACGGGACGTCGCTCGTCACCGAGGGCAATCCGGCGCTCGAAGCGGAATCGGGAACGACCGTCGACGTCGGCGTGCGCTTCGCCCATGCGCTAGCGGGCCAAACGACGCCGCTCTACGCCGCTGTTTCCGGCTATGCGCGCCGCTCGAGCGAGCTCATTGCGTTCGTTCGCACGACGTCCGGTTTCGTGCGACCCGAAAATATCAACGCCGCGGACGCCTTTGGCTTGGAGCTCGAGGCGGGCAGCGGAATCGGGCGTTTCTTCGCGGCCGATCTCGCGCTCACGCTGTTCGATTTTCGCGACCGCACCGAGGGGCTGACGCGCGTGAACGACATCTTACCGTACCACTCGCGCCTGATCGCTGCGCCAGGACTCACGGCGACCACACCCGAGCTCGACAGCCGCTGGGTCTCGCGCGCGACGCTGGGCGCGCGGCTCGTCTATCAATCGAATCGCTACGGCGACCTCGCCGGGACGGGGGTCATCCCCGAGCAAACGTCGCTCGACCTCGACGCCGGGCTGCTCTTGCTCGACCGCACGCTTTGGCTCAGAGGACGCGTGACGGATCTCCTGGACTCACCGCGCTGGGACATCGTCGGCTTTCCGCTGCCGGGCCGCAGCGTCTTCGTTTCGCTCGAGGCTCGCGTCGGCTCGAACTGACGGAGACGAGCGAGCTCGCGCGGCCGCCGGCTCAAAGCCCGCCGACGTCGCGCGGCGGCAAGCCGACGGTGCCGTGAACGCCGAGCGCACCGAGAGGCGAGAGCGTGTTCCCGTCGATCGTGAAGCGCTGGAGCACGCCCCGGTCGGAGTCGGCGACCAGGCAAGTCGAATCGCAGCCCGGCGCGCACAGCATGCCGCCGAAGGTCACGCCTTGTCCGGTTCCGGAGTCGTTCGGGCGCGCCTCGAGCAGGATCTCCGCCGCGCTTTCCGCGTCGTCCCGAGCGACGTCGACGGTCAGTAGGCGATTGTTGGCGCTGCCGTCGAGCGCCGTCTGCGTCTTGGCGAGCAGGCGCTCTGGCGCGAACCATTCGAGCTCGGCTTGGAGCGGCGCGCTCGCGAGCGCTTCGGCCGACAGGCGGCGGAGCTCCACGGGCGGCGCGCTCGTGAGATCGACGAGCACGATGCCGCTATTGGCGAGGTTCGCCGCGATGCCGCTCCGATCGACGTAGCCGGTGCACGCCACCGCGCCGAGCGATGCAGCGGGCGAAATGGTCAGGGGACCGCAATTTTTGAGCCCATCGAGCTCGAGGGTCCACGCGATGTCGAGCGAGTCGAGGTCGATCCCGACCAGACGCCCGTCGCCCATGGAGCGAATGTCGATGCTCATGCGCTGCAGCGTGACGACGGCCTGGTCGCCGAGCCGAGTGAGTCCGGCGGGCCGCGGCGGAAAGTCGTCGTGCGGAAGCGCGATGCGGTCCTCGATGACGAGCCCTACGCTGTCGATGACGAGCAGATCGCCGCCCTCGTCGAAGGTCTTTTGGCCCGGCACCGGATTCTCGCCCCAGCGCGAAACGAGGGCCCGGCGCTCGTCGAGCTCGAGATAGTCCTGCGGATTCGATTCGAATCCGGTTCCGACCGCGAGCTGCCCGAGCAAGGCGCCCGTATCCGCGACGAGGAAGCTCAAAACGTTCGTGCCGTAGCGATCGATGACGACGGCTCGCCCCGAAGGCGGCCGCGACGACGGCAACACGACGTCCCCCGACAAAGCGAACGCGACCGGCGTCGCCTCGGCGCGCGCCGTCGAGAAGTACGAGCCGCACAGCGTGTCGCCGGAGAGCTTGGTGAGCGCAATCTGCGTTGACACGTAGTCGCTCATCACGACGAGAGCCGCCGCAGGGCAGCTCGGCAGAGCACTGAGCATCGCGTGACATTCGTCGTGCGCGGTGGGCTCGACGTTGCAGGCGGCGAGCCCCGAGGCGAGCGTGAGCGCTAGAAGCGTGCGACCGGGCACGTCAAGGCTCCTCGTCGCTGCGCTCGGCCGTCGCGATGCCGATCGCGTCG
>DATMCL010000525.1:0-4417 GCA_035558375.1 Polyangiaceae bacterium | reverse complement strand
AAACCCGCTGACGGCGCCCGGCGCTGGCCGTCGTGGCAACGCTACGCCGCGTGCGGCATCTCGGGCGGTGCGCGCAGGATGCGGCTCACGCCCTCGGCATCTTCCACCGCCTCGAACACCGGCCGCAGGTGCGGGCCGCGCGCGATCTCGCCGAAGGCGCCGCTCGCGGCGACCGCCCGCGCTCTCGGGCCGTCGAGGACCAGGAACACGTCGTGGAGACCGTCGCCCTTGGGGGCCTCGATCACGTCGTAGATCTTCTGGCGGTCGAGGTGGAGCTCCTCCCCACGGCGCTGGATCAGGACGCGCTTGTTCGTCACGAGGTAGCGCGTGTACGCCGTGAGGTAGCCGCTGCGGATGATCGCGTCGTACACGAGGTAGCATGCGATCCCGAGCAGGAGGAGGATCGTGGACGCCACGCCGAACGCGAGGATCGCGAACGGCAGCGAGCGGAGCGGCATGCCGCCGTCCTCGTGCACGCGGCGCAGGGCGTGGATGCCGCCGAGCGCAATGCGCCCACTGCCGACGAAGAGCGCGAGAGCGATGGCCAGCAGCGTCCACTCGCGCTGCCCGCGGGGGACGAAGCGCTTGAGAGCCTGCCGCGGCTGCGCCGACCACACGACGTGCTCGCCCACGTCGAGCCGCTGCGTGAGAGGCTGATCGGCTCCACCGCGTGGAGCCAGCCTCTCCGCGCCGCGCACGATGGCCCACACCCGGTCCGGTGCCTTCACGCCGATGAGGCGGAGCATCAGGCGGCGCTTGAGCGCGCCGGTCGGCACCGCGCGCACGAGCTCCACGTCGCCGGCATCCGGTTGGCTCTCGTCCCAGTAGATGCGCGCGAAGCTGATCGCGCGTCGCTCGATCGTGCGGCGGATCGGTCCGTAGATCGCGATGACGTGCTGGTCGGTGACGACGTAGCGCGCCTGCGCGAGAATCAGCCGTGGCCCCTGCAGGATGCCGAGGCCGAGCGTCGCGCACCAGAACGCGAAGAAGAGCAGCGGCAAAAACTCTCCGTGCAGGAGGATCGCCACCAGGAGCGAAAAGCACAGCGTGATGAACGACGCCACGAACGCGACGACGGCCAGGGACCGCTGAAACGCGGAGGGTCGTATGACCGCGGGTCGTGCCGCCCAAACGATGCGCTCGCCAAACAGGGAATCGCGCAGCAACGCTTTGTCTCTCGCTCGATAATGCCCGGGTCTCGCTCAAGCATTCGCCTCCCGGGCGCCGCCGTCCAGGCTTAGGCCTGGTGGCCGGGCATTTTGCGGTCGGCGCGGCCCCGTTTTCCAGACGGGCTTGAACCTACGTCGGGCCCACGGTCAGCGTGTGTAGCGGTGCTTCACGCCCTTCGGGAAGTAGTCGGGGTGGGCAAGGGGCAAGAGCACCACGCGGGGTGTGCGGCGCGTTTCGGGCACGTAACTTTGAAACTCGCTGTTCTGGCGTTCGATCTCCGCGCGCACCGAACGAGCCACGTCGTCCGCGAGCGCGCGGCTCGGTGAGGAGGCGGCGGCGAGCTCGACCGTGAGCTTGAGCGAGACGTTCTCGTCCGGGCCGTGCTCGAGCTCGAGCACGAACTTGCCCGTGACGTGCGACGCGATGGCTCGCCCTTCGAGGCCGCTCGCGACGTTCTCCGGGTACACGTTCGCACCGTAGAGCGAGAGCGCGAAGCCCGTGCGCCCGAACACGTACACGAAGGGCATATCGCGCGCCGTGGCGGAGAGCCCAGCAAGCGGGTCGAGCCCTTGCTCGCGCAGGCGCCCGAGCAGCTCGCCGTACGGAAGCACGCCGCCGCGATCGAGGATCCGGTAGCGCACGAGCGGCACGCCGCCGTCGCCCGTGAAGAGCAGCTCGGCGCCGTCCGCCTCGAAGTAGCGGTGGAGCGGGTCGTACTGGAGCAGCGTCGGCAGGCGCGGCTCGCCGAAAATGGCCGTGGCGAGCGCGGGACGCTCGGCGAGCGCCCGGCGAACGACGATGGAGAGCGGCGTTTCGTTGGCGAGCACGCCGCCGTCCGCAGTGCCGTAGAGCGAAGCCGTGCCGCGCGCGGGCTCGCGAATGCCGGCGCGCTCGGCGACGAGGCTCCGCCACGCTTCGCTGAAGACCTCGCCCGCGGTGACGAGCTTCGGGGAGAAGGCGGCCCAATCGAGCGCGTCCGCGCGGCCCGCGTCGATCACGTCCTTCAAGAAGGGCGGGTAGCCGAAGAGCACGGTCTGCTCGAAGTGCGGCCCCAGGGCACGAACGACCCGCAGGATCTCCGTGACGTTGTTACCCGGCGTGACGAGCGTGAGCGGGTAGCCTTTCGTCGCGACATGGCGGCAGGCAGCCGCCGTGTACATGCCGCCCACCCAGCTGCCGAGCGCGAAGCAGACGACGCCGAGCGTACGGCGCGACGCGGCCCCGAACGCGTCACGCAGCACCTGCTCGAAGCGCTGCGCGGTGCCGAGCTCGTCGCTCACGAATCGCGGCCAAATCGCGGGCTCCCCGGTCGAGCCCGACGAGACCGCCACGAAGTCGGAGTGCTCGAGCCGCCCGTCGCGGCAGAGGTCCGGCAGACGATGGCGCCGGTAGTAGCTCTCCTTGGTAGGCGTCGGCAGGCGCTCGAACTCGGTGCGCGACAGGACCCGCGCGGGGTCGATGCCGTGCTCGGCGAGGAAGCGCCCGTACGCCGGCACATGCGCGGCGGCGTCGCGAAAGAGGGTGAGGGCGCGCTCGAGAGGAGACTCGATGTGGTGAAGTGTGAGCGCGCGATCGAGATCGCTGGCGTAGTAGGCGTCGAGGGCCGCGCGGGCCCGCTCGGATTGCGTCGTCATCGGAAGCGTCGGCTGAGACTCGAGGCTCGGCGATGCTACTCCGGCGCGCGTCGCTGGTATAATCGCGCGCGAGGCTTGCTGATGAAAAACCTATGGCTCTGGGGTGCTCCGCTCGCGGTGGCTTTGGCGTGCGGCGGCGAGAGTGACGACTTCGGCCCGGCGCCTTCCGGTGGCTCGTCGGGCAGCGGCACGGGCGGCGCGTCGGGCGAAGCGAGCGGCGCAACGGGCGGCTCCAGCGCGGGGAAAGGCGGCTCTTCCGGCACGGCCGGCAAGCCTGGGGCGGAGATCCCCCTCGAGGATGCACCCAAGGCCTACGCCACGGCGTACTGCGCGGTCCTCGAGCGCTGTGAAGGTTTTCTCTATGATCTCATCACCGCGTACGAGGATTGCGCAGCGCTCACCGAGGAGCGCCTGAAGCAGGGCGGTCTCGACGCCTTGACTCAGGCGGTGGACGACGGCCGCGTCGAGTACCACGGCGACCGCATGCAGGACTGTCTCGATGCCGTGGTCGCGCGCCCGTGCGAGGAGCTCACGACGCGCGGCATCCCGGAGTGCGAAGCGGCGATGACCGGCACGGCGGCCAAGGGCGAGGACTGCGCGCTGAACGAGGAGTGCGAGGGCTCACTCATCTGCGAGACGAGCGACACCTGTCCGGGAACGTGCGTCGAGCGCTACTCCGCGGGCAAGCCGTGCTCGGCCGACGACGAGTGCGCCGACGAGCTCGTGTGCTCGAACGTCACCAAGCACTGCGCGAAGCCCGCCGCCGAGGGCGAGCCCTGCGAGGGCGGCGTCGAAGTGCAGTGTGAAGCGGGCTATTTCTGCGGTGGCGCCGACGCGGGCAAGATGAAGCCCGGCGCGTGCGTGGCGATCGGGGACGTGAAGCTCGGCGGTCAGGGCGCGGCCTGCGACCCCGGCGGCGGAGCGCTCTGCGAGAGCGGCCTTTCGTGCGTGCTCACCGGTTTCGAGGGCAGCGCTTTGTCCTGGGAGTGCCGCACGCCATCCGTCGCGGGTGGCAACTGTGGCGTCGGCCTGCCCGAGGATTGCGCCGGCGGCCAGTACTGTCCGCTGACCTCGCCCGACATCATCGGCGGCACCTTCACGGCGACATGCACGCCGTTGCCGGCGGCGGGTGAGGCCTGCGCCATGCGTCCGCTCGGCGGGCTCATGCCGGCCTGCGCTCCGTACACGCGGTGCGGCGGCGACGGCAAGTGCATCGCCTTCCGCGACCTCGGCGAATCCTGCACCAACGACGACGTCTGCTACAGCGGGCACTGCGCCGGCGGGGCGTGCGAGCCGGCTCACGCGTGTGAGTGATGCGCCCGCTGCTCGGCGCCCCTCCAGCACCGCGGCCGCGCTTAGCTGGCGCTCGGCGCCACGAACACGATCTCGACGCGGTCGTTGCGCGCCGCGGCGCCGGGCTCTTTCGGGTCCACGCGCGGGAGCGACATGCCGACGCTCGCCGTCTCCACCTTGGGCGCTCCTTGCTCGCGCAGGGCGCTCGCCGCGCGCTCGGTACGCGTGGTTTCGCGCGCCTCGGGCAGCTTTCCGGCGCTGTGCACGACGACGAGCACGGGGAAATCCGGGTGCGCCTTGGCCACGCCGGCCAGATCGTG
>DATMCL010000524.1:0-3770 GCA_035558375.1 Polyangiaceae bacterium | reverse complement strand
CGCGGAGCCGGTGAAGATCCCGGGCACCGATCTCGACGCCCGCTACCTCCTGCCGGTCGGCTCCAACATCGTCGGCGTCGAGGGCGAGCACATCACCCCCGGCGAGGCGATCGCGAAGATCCCGCGCGACACGACGAAGGTACAGGACATCACGGGCGGTCTGCCGCGCGTGGCCGAGCTGTTCGAGGCCCGAAAGCCGAAGGATCACGCGATCATCAGCGAGATCGACGGCGTGGTCTCCTTCGGCAAGGACACGAAGGGCAAGCGCAAGGTCCTGATCACCCCGTACGGCCTCGACGGCGTCGCTCTGACGGACCAGTCGCGCGAGTACCTGATCCCGAAGGGCAAGCACATCCAGGTGCAGCCGGGCGATCACATGCGCGCGGGCGATCCGCTCCAGGACGGTCCGGCGAACCCGCACGACATCTTGCGCGTGAAGGGCGAGAAGGAGCTCGCGGCCTGGCTCGTGAACGAAATCCAGCAGGTTTACCGCCTGCAGGGCGTCGGTATCAACGACAAGCACATCGAGGTCATCGTCCGTCAGATGCTCCGCCGCGTGCGGATCAAGGAAGTCGGCGAGACCACGTTCCTCATCGACGAGCAGGTGGAGAAGCACCTCTTCGAGCGTGAGAACGCACGCGTGATGGAGCGCGGCGGTCAGCCGGCAGTCGCCGAGCCGATGCTGCTCGGTATCACCAAGGCGTCGCTCTCGACGGAGTCGTTCATCAGCGCCTCCTCGTTCCAGGAGACGACCAAGGTGCTCACCGAGGCGGCCATCTGCGGCAAAACGGACGATCTCCGCGGCATCAAGGAGAACGTCATCATGGGCCGGCTCATCCCGGCCGGTACGGGCCTCCCGCCGTACAAGCGCCTGCAGGTCGTGGTCGACGAGAAGGCCCCGACCTACGCACCCCCGCAGTTCGTCCGCGTGCAGCCCATCGAGCTCGCGGCCGTCGGCGAGGAGTAAGGCGAAGGGCGACCCCACGGTCGCCCTTCGAAACGAAAACGGCCGGCCCCTTCGCGGTGCCGGCCGTTTCGTTTTGTGCGCCCTTCAACCGTCGATGTCGAGGCCGAGCAGGACGCGTCCGGTGAGGCGCGTCTGCGTCTTTTCGGGCGAGGGATGGTAGCGCGACGCCTGCACGTCGCGAAACAGTCGCTCGAGCCCCGTCTCGCGGAAGAAGCCGGCGCCGCCCGCCGTCTCCATTGCCTTGTCCACGGTCCGCAGGATGGCCTGTCCGACCACCGTACGGCGCGCGAGCATCGCCGAGGTCGTCGCCGGGCCAGGTTTCTCCTTGGCGGCGAGCTCGACCATGCTCGCGTGGACGACCTGCGCCGTGATCAGCTGATTCTCGAGCTCGCCGACCAGGTACGGCGTCATCTCGTCGTTCTTTTTGCGTGTCGCGATCGACAGCGCGATGTCGCGCGCGGCCTCGGTGGCGCCGAGGTACGCGCCGTACACGATGGGCATCGCAATCATGACCACCGTGTGCATCATCGGGTGCCACTTGCCGACCGGGCGGCGCAGACCGGCGGCCGCCTCGGGGATGAACACGTTTTCGAGGATGATGTCGTTGGACGCCGTTCCTCGCATGCCTAGCGCCTTCCACGTCTCGAGGATCCGCACGCCCTCGGCCTTCATGGGGACGGGGACATGGATGACGGTCGGGCCGTCTTTGGGGTCGTCGTAAACGCCCATCGTGAGCAAAAGGTCGGCGCCCATGCCGCCGCTCCCGAAGATCTTGCGTCCCGAGAGGCGGAACCCGGCCTCGACTTTCTCGAGCTTGCCTGAGCCATTGAGCCAGTCCGAGCCACCCGACGTGACGACCATGATGCGCTCGCTCGCAACACGACGGAGCAGCGCTTCCGGCGCCTTGTTGCCCGCGCGCCACAGGTACGCTTGCGCCGCGAGCGGGTGCGTGTGCATCGAGAACGCGAGCGCCGTCGAGCTACAGTGGCGCGCGAGCTCGCGGATCATCGCGGTGAGCTCGGCGTGGGAAGCCCCGCCGCCGCCGAGCTCGGCGGGTACGCCGGCCGACACCGCGCCGCATTCGCGCAACCTTGCGTAATTTTCCGCGACGAACGAGTCATCCTCGTCGTGCGACCGCGCGCGTTTCGCGAAGTCGGCGCCAATCTCCGTCATCAACCCAACCCAATCGGTCGTGGCCATGAGTGCCTCCTCGGACGTGGTTCGAGCAAGATATGTGGGTTCGTGGGGGGCGGTTACCGAAAAAACGACCGCACGCGGCGCCCGCGGGTATTTCAGCCGTAGAACGCGTAGTAGTCTTCGTCGTGTGCGGTCGGGAACTCGGCGCGGGAGAGCGATGCTTGCCTGTGCCGGAGCCTTCCTCGCGCTCGCGCGGGTCGCCCCCGCCGCGGCGGCCGAGCTGCGCTGGTCCGGGCCGCCCGATTGCGATCGGCAGCATGCCGTGAGCACTCAGGTCGAGAGCATCGTGGGTCGGCCGCTCGCGGCGGTCGAAGCGCTAGACTTCGAGGTGACCGTCAGCCGCGCCGACGACGCCTGGCGCCTCGAGCTCGTGACGGAAGAGCACGGGGCGAAGGGGCGCCGCTCCCTTTCGGGACAGAGCTGCGGTGAGGTGACGAACGCCGCTGCCGTGCTGATCGCGATGGCCATCCGCAGTGCCGGAGAGGCTCCTCTGCCCGCCGACAACGCGAGTCCCCCGCCGCACGAAGTCGCGCCCGAGCCCGCCCCGCCGACGGACACGCCGGAGAAGGACACCGTTCCCGCCGCGCCGCCGGCGGCTTCCTCCGCGCGACCCCTGGGGCCCGTCTTCGGACTCTCCGGTGTGATCGATACGGCCGCGCTTCCACATGCGAGTCCCGGCATCGCCGCGCATGCGGGCGTCCAAGGCTCGAGCTTCCGGCTCGAGGCGGAGGGTGCGGCCTTCTTCGCGAGCCGCATCGACCTCGAAGGGGGGCGCAGCGCCGAGTTCAACCTCTTCAGCGGCGCGCTCCTCGGTTGCGTCGACAGTTCCTTCGGAGCGCTACGCGCGGGTGGCTGCGCCGGCTTCGAGCTCGGGAGCCTTTCCGGCGAAGGGCGCGGTGTGAGCAATCCCCACCTCGGGAGCGCGCTCTGGGAGGCGGCTCGGCTCGAGCTCGGCGGCCTTTTCCCGCTCGGTCGCGACTTGTGGCTCACGACGCGTGCCGGCGTTGCGATTCCGTTCTCGCGCCCGGAGTTCGTGTTGGATGGAATCCCCGTCTACCGGCCGTCGGCGCTCGGTCTCCGCGCCTCGCTGGGCGTGGAGCTTGCGCCGTGACCGGACCCGAAAATCGCCCCACGGTGACGGATCCGCCCGTCTCCGGAGACCCACGGGGAACGGGTCCCGTGAATTTACCGGTCGGGCTCCCCATCGACGCCGGGAGCGGCTCTGCCGCCGCGCCGGCCCCTGACTTCGACGCGATCTATGCCGAGTATTTCCCCTTCGTCTGGCGCTGCCTGCGCGGTTTGGGCGTCGCCGAGTCGGGCCTCGACGACGCGGCGCAGGACGTGTTCGTCGTCGTGCACCGTCGCTTCGCGGAGTTTCGTGGCAGCTCGAGCATTCGCACCTGGTTGTACGGAATCGTGCGCAACGTCGCGTCGAATCACCGCCGCTCGCTCGCGCGCAAGGGACACGTTTTGCCCCTCGACAGGGAGCCACCGAGCCTCGCGCCGGGCCCTGCCGAAGCCGCGGAGCACGCCGAGGCGGCAGCCTTCCTCGAGCGCTTCCTCGCGGAGCTCGACGCGAAGAAGCGCGAGGTCTTCATGCTCCGCA